>NZ_JALQDN010000066.1:0-973 GCF_023631205.1 Caballeronia sp. NCF2
TCCGGCACGACCGAGAACAGATCGCCGACGAGACCGTAATCGGCGACACTGAAGATCGGCGCTTCGGGGTCTTTGTTGATCGCGACGATGACCTTCGAGTCCTTCATGCCGGCCAAGTGCTGAATCGCGCCCGAGATGCCGACCGCAACGTACAGTTGCGGCGCGACGATCTTGCCGGTTTGACCCACCTGAAAGTCGTTCGGGACGTAGCCCGCATCGACCGCCGCGCGCGATGCGCCCAGCGCCGCGCCGAGCTTGTCGGCGAGCGGTTCTAGCGTCTTCGTGTAGTTCTCGCCGCTGCCCAGACCACGGCCACCCGACACGATGATGTGCGCGCTCGTCAGTTCCGGACGATCGAGCTTCGTCACTTCACGGCTCACGAACTGCGAGATGCCTGCATCGGCTGCGGCTTCGATCTTCTCGACCGATGCGCTGCCGCCTTCCGCCGCGACCGGATCGAAGCCCGTCGCGCGAACGGTGATGACCTTGATCGGATCGCTCGATTGAACCGTGGCGATGGCGTTGCCTGCGTAGATCGGGCGTTCGACAGTATCGGCGCTATCGACGGCGGTGATGTCGCTGATTTGCGCGACGTCCAAGTGTGCAGCGATGCGCGGCGCGATGTTCTTACCGTAAGCGGTCGCCGGAGCGAGGATGTGCGAATAATCCTTCGCGACGTTCAACACCGTAGCTTCGACGTTTTCCGCGAGGCCTTCAGCGAGTTGCGGCGCATCGGCGAGGAGCACTTTGCTGACGCCCGCGATCTTCGCCGCCGCATCCGCCGCGCCCTGCGCGTTCGAGCCCGCGATCAGCACATGCACATCGCCGCCAATCTTCGATGCCGCCGCAACCGTGTTCAGCGTCGCTGCCTTGATCGACGCATTGTCGTGTTCTGCAATTACGAGAATCGTCATGTTCAGATCACCTTCGCTTCGGTTTTCAGTTTTTCGACCAGCGTCTTCACGTCGGGCAC
>NZ_JALQDN010000067.1:0-120062 GCF_023631205.1 Caballeronia sp. NCF2
AATTACGAGAATCGTCATGTTCAGATCACCTTCGCTTCGGTTTTCAGTTTTTCGACCAGCGTCTTCACGTCGGGCACCGTGATGCCCGCGCTGCGCTTCGGCGGCTCGACGACTTTCAGCGTCTTCAGACGCGGCGTAACATCGACGTCAAGATCGGCAGGCGTCATCGTGCTTATAGGCTTCTTCTTCGCCTTCATGATGTTGGGCAGCGTCACATAGCGCGGCTCGTTCAGACGCAGGTCTGTCGTGATTACTGCGGGCAGCTTCAACAAAAGCGTCTCGGCGCCGCCATCGACCTCACGCGATACAGTCGCTTTACCATCGGCGATAACGACCTTCGATGCGAACGTCGCTTGCGGCAAACCCGTCAATGCAGCAAGCATCTGACCGGTCTGATTCGAATCGTCATCGATAGCCTGCTTGCCGAGGATCACGAGTTCAGGCTTCTCCTGATCGACCAATGCCTTCAACAGCTTCGCCACCGCCAACGGCTGCAATTCCTCTGCGCTTTCGATCAGCACAGCGCGATCCGCACCGATAGCCAACGCCGTCCGCAACGTCTCCTGACATTGCGTAACACCACACGACACAGCGATCACTTCCGTAGCGACGCCCGCTTCCTTCAATCGCACCGCTTCCTCAACAGCGATTTCATCGAACGGGTTCATCGACATCTTCACGTTGGCGATATCGACACCCGTGTTATCCGATTTCACGCGGACCTTCACGTTGTAATCGACGACGCGCTTCACTGGAACCAATACCTTCATTCGCTTGCTCTCCGTTGAACCGCGTTCACGCGGCTTGAATTCTTCGCGCACGATCGACGATCGGCTTGTCGACCAGTTTCCCGTCCACCGAGATCGCGCCGCGCGGATTCGCTTCCAGCGCAGCGAGCACGCGTGCCGCCCATTCGCGTTCGGCGGCGCTCGGTGCGAAGCCGTCATTCACGGCGTCCACCTGCTTCGGATGAATGCATAGCTTGCCGCCGAAACCGAAGCGGCGCGCATCGAGCACGTCGGCGTTGATCGCGTCGAGGTCGCTCGTCGCGAGCGTTACGCCATCGATCGGCGGCGGCAGGCCCGCAAACCGCGACTCGATGACAAACTGCGAACGCACGTAGTCCAGTTCGCGCCCGGTGCCGTCGATGCCCGCGTCCACGCCGAAATCGAACGAGCCGAACGCGAGCCGCGCAACGCGCCCGCATTGCGCGATCTCGCGCATACGCACCACGCCCGCAACGCTCTCAACCAGCGCGATCAACTCGACCTCATCGGCGCAACGTGCCGCGATATCCGCGAGTTGCGCCGCATCTTCGGCCTTCGGCACCATCACGGCGCGCACGTTCGCCGCGCGAATCATCGCGACGTCTTCTTCGTGCCATGGCGTACCGAAAGCGTTGACGCGAATCACGACGCGCTCATGCGTCTCACGTAACCAATGCGCGATCTGCGCGCGAGCTTGCGCCTTGGCATCGACGGCCACGGCATCTTCCAGATCGATGACCACGCGATGCGCGTGCGTCGCCAATGCCTTGTCGAACCGTTCCGGACGATCGCCCGGAACGAACAAAAAACTGCGTGCAATCATGCGGATTTCCTCGAATGCGTCAGGTGCCGCTCCAGCCGCGCTGGAACGTCTCCGAATAACTGAAGCGGTCGGCGGGATGAATGCTGACCGCCGCTTCGACGATCTCGCCGCGCTTGTTGAAGTAGCGGCGCGACAGCCATAGCGCGGGCGAACGCGCCTTCGCGTTGACGAGACGCGCGATGTTCGCGGGCAGCGCCACCGCGCGAATCTCCTGCTCCACGCGCGCGATCTGTTCGCCGAACTGACGCTCGATCATCGTGAAGATCGGCGTGTGTGGATCATCCTCGATGCCTGTCAGCGAACGAAACGCCGGCTGGATATAGACCTCGGTATGACAGATCGGATCGACGCTCTCCGGCGAACGACGAATGCCTTCGAGACGCAACCACGTTTCGCCGGGCTTCGCCTGCAACATCTTGCAGAGCGACGCATCGCTCACTTCGACGGTCTCTTTCTTCAGGACCTCGAGCGCGGTATCGGCGGAATAGCGATGCAGGTCGCTCAACTGCTGCATGACCTGCCGATAGCTGCCTTCCGAATTCACGGCCTTGACGGTCGTGCCGATGCCCGCCTGCCGCACGACCATGCCGAGCTGCACGAGCTGCTTGACTGCCTCGCGCACGGTCGAGCGGCTCGCGCCGAACTGCTCGCAGAGTTCGAATTCGGTGGGAATGGTGGAGCCCACCGGAAAGCGCCCGCTCTGTATTTCGTTGATGAGCGTCTGCGCCAATTGCAGATAGCGCGGCTGCTGACCGAGCACGTTGACCATCTTTTGCACGCACGATGAAGGATTGACGGAGGGATCCGCCTGTCGCGCGACATCATCCGGTGCGAGCATCGTCATTGCACCGCACCGCTCTCGCGCAACCGGGCGATCCGACCAGCATCGTAACCGAGTTCGGCGAAAAGCCTCGCGTTGTCCTGTCCCAGTTCGGGCGCCGAACGCGCGGGCAAGGTCTCGTTCACGCGAACCGGCGCCGCCACGTTGCGCACCTTGCCGAAGCGCGGATGCTCCGCTTCGGTCACGCCTTGCCGCTCCGCGACGAACGGATTGTCGAGCGCCTGCTTGATGTCGTACACCGGCGCGGCGGGCACCCGTCCGCCCAGACGTGCGAGCCATTCGGCGGTCGTCGCGCGCGAAAGCGCCGCATCGAGTTCCTGTTCGACGAGATCGCGATTCGCGAGCCGCGCCTTGAAATTGCAGAAGCGTTCATCGGTGATCCACGAAGGCTTGTCGAGTATCTCCGCCAGCACGCCCCAGAACTTTTCCTTGTTGCACATCAGGAAGATCCAGCCGTCCTTCGTCTTGTACAGCTGGCTCGGCGTCAGCGACGGATGCGCGGAGCGCCGGTCCCGTCCTGTCACCGTGCCGCCGTTCAGATACCAAGTGCCGACATACGCGAGGTTATGCAGCGCGACATCGAAGAGACTCGTGTCCATGTCGCGGCCGATGCCCGTCGTGCGCGCCTGCACGAGACCCGCGAGCAGCGCCATCGCGGCGGTGGTGCCCGTCATCAGATCGATGATCGACAGACCGAAGCGCGCCGGCGGACTGTCCGGCTCGCCAGTGACCGAGAGATAACCCGCTTCCGCCTGCATCAGATAGTCGTAGCCGGGCCACGATGCGCGGCTGCCGGTGCGTCCATATGCCGACAAATGCGCGCATACGATAGCCGGATTCGCGTCCTTCAACTGATCGTAAGTGAGACCCAGCTTCACGGGCAGATCGCCGCGAAGATTGTTGAAGACGGCATCGCTCGACTTGACGAGATCGAGCAGCACGTCGCGCCCTTCGGGCTTCTTCAGATCGAGCGTCAGACTGCACTTGTTGCGATTGAACGCTTCGAAGAAGTGGCTATCGCCTTCGCCGAAAAAATGCGGTCCCACGTTGCGGCCCACATCGCCGCCTTCGCGGAAGTTTTCGATCTTGATGACTTCCGCGCCGAGATCGGCGAGATGTTGGGTCGCGAACGGACCCGCGCCGTATTGTTCTATGGCGACGATGCGTACGCCGGAAAGAGGCAGGCTCATGCAGGGTTCCTCGCAATCAGCATCTTGGCGATGATCAGGCGTTGCATCTCGTTGGTGCCTTCGCCGATGGTCAGAAGCGGCGCATCGCGATACAGCCGCTCGACGTTGTATTCCTTCGAATAGCCATACGCGCCATGAATGCGCATTGCTTCCATGCTGTTCTCGACAGCCGCTTCGGTTGCGAAGTACTTCGCCATGCCCGCTTCCATGTCGCAGCGCAGACCTTTGTCGTATGCGCGCGCGGCCGAGTCCGTCAGAAGGCGCGCGGCTTCCACGCGCGTCGCCATTTCGCCGAGCTTGAGCGCAATCGCCTGATGCTCGCAGATCGGCTTGCCGAAGGTCTTGCGCTGCTGCGAATACGCGACCGCTTCATCGAGCGCGGCTTGCGCAACACCGACCCCGCGCGCGGCGACATTGATGCGGCCCAGCTCCAGCCCGCTCAGAATCTGCTTGAGGCCGAGCCCTTCCTGCCCGCCGATCACGCTCGACACCGGCACGCGAAAATCGGTGAACGTAAGCTCGCACGTATCGATGCCCTTATAGCCGAGCTTTTGCAACTGACGGCTCACTTCGAAGCCCGGTCCCTTCTCGACGATCAGAAGGCTCATGCCCTTGTGACGCGGCTGCGCTTCCGGATCGGTCTTCACGAGCAGCGCGAGGATGTTGCCGTACTTGCTGTTCGTGATCCACGTCTTGCTGCCGTTGACGACATAGTGATCGCCGTCGCGCCTCGCGACCGTGCGGATCGCCTGAAGGTCCGTGCCGCAATCCGGTTCGGTCAGGCCGATGCCGCCGCGCAACTCGCCCGTCGCCATGCGCGGCAGGAACTCGCGCTTCTGCGCTTCGGTGCCGTTGCGCTGGATCGTCATCGCCATGATGAGATGCGAATTGATGATGCCGCTCACCGACATCCATACCGCGGAAATGCGATCGACGATCTTCGCGTACGTCGAAGTCGTGAGACCGAGGCCGCCGTACTCGGGCGAGATCAGGCAGCCGAAGAGTCCCATGTCCTTCATCTTCTCGACGATCTCGTGCGGATACTCGTCCTTCGCATCGAGTTCGTGCA
This sequence comes from Caballeronia sp. NCF2, assembly GCF_023631205.1. NCBI lineage: Bacteria > Pseudomonadati > Pseudomonadota > Betaproteobacteria > Burkholderiales > Burkholderiaceae > Caballeronia > Caballeronia sp. NCF2. The sequence goes on from NZ_JALQDN010000067.1 coordinate 4,691, forward strand.
CGTAGGGTTTCACTTCCGTCTTGAGGAAGCGGTCGAGCATGTCGAGAATGAGCGTCTCGTTCTCTTCGTAATTGCTCATGTCCTGCTGTTGATCGGCGTCGATGGTGGCCATTGCTTCTCCTGTATTCGTGTGTACGTCTTATGCGAGCGCTTGCGCAAGCGTGCGCGCCGGTCGCGTGTCGAGCGAGAGCACCGCTTCGCAGATGCGCTCGGCGGCATCGCGCGATACGTTGCGCTGCGCGTTGTCGAAGAACTTCGCGACGATGTCCTCATTCGTGAGCGGCCTGTCCGACGAGCCGCGATTGATCGACTCGCGATGCGTCAGCGTGCGGCCGTCCCGCGTATGGACGATCACTTCGCCGGTGTAGTGACGCGGAAACGTCGAGTCCTGATCCGCTTCGTGCGTGACGCGGGCCGCGACGGCGCGCACGGTTTCATCGGCGAGCGCTTCGGCTTCGAGATCGTCGAGCGTGAAGCGGCCGCGCAACAACCCCGTCGCGACGATGTACGGAATGCTGAACTGCGCGTCATAGCTGTTCGACGGCTTTTGCTTCGGCGCGACCGGCTCGCACACGATGGGAATCGTCGGGCCGGGCACGCGCACGATCACACGCTCGATGTCGTCGGCTTGCAAACCATGTGCGCGATGAAGCGCGATGGCCGCATCCGACGAAGCATGCGTGAAGTGACACGCGGGAATCGGCTTCAACGCAACGGCCTCGATCTCCCATGTCTCGCCGAGGCCCGCCGTTGCGATATCGATATCGCCCGCTTCGAGCGGCGTCTTCATGTAAAGCGCATAGAGGCCGAAGCGTCCTTCATAGGCCGCGCCCGGACCGATATAACCATGCTTCGCGAGCGTCGCCGAAGTCGCGCCCGCTACCGCCGCCCATCCCGGATGCAGACGCTTGGTCCACGCGCCGTCCTGCAGGAACTCGAGATTGCCCGATGCCATCGACAGCACGATGCCTTGCGCATGCTGCGCCGCTTCGACCGGCAGACCCAGAAGACGCGCCGCGCCGAGCGCGCATCCGAATGCGCCGACGAGTCCCGTCGGGTGAAAGCCCGCGTTGTGAAAGCCGCTCTTCGCCGCCGAGCCGACGCGCGTCGATACTTCCATCGCGCAGAGATACGCGGTGAGCAGATCCGCGCCGCTCGCGTTCTCGCGCTCGGCGAGATTGAACGCGACCGGAAACGCGCTCGCCGTCGAGTGGATCACGCCGCGTGCATGCGTGTCGTCGAAGTCGAGGCTGTGAATCAGAAGGCCGTTGAGCAGCATCGCATCGCGCAATGCGAGCTTCTGCGTGTGGCCGAACACCGTCGCTTCGCCGCTGCCGAGCTCCTGCATCGCGGCGAGCGTCGAGGTCGCGTACGGCAGTTTCAAGGTCGCATAAGCCAGGCCGATGCTGTCGAGAATCAGATGCTTCGCGCGCTCGCGCACGCTTTGCGGCACGTCGCTCAATTGCAGATGCGTCGAAAACGATGCAAGGCGTTGCGATACGGTTTGCGCCTGCTGCATGTCGTTGCGTGCGTTCATCGCGTGGCTCCCTGATGGTTGAGCGGCAGATCGTCTGCGTTGGCTTCTTCATCGGGCGAGACTTCTTCCAGCGAGAACTGGTTCGCATCCACGCCGAGACTCAGCACGGCGATCACGAGCAGGATCAGAACGCCCGCGACCATGCCGAGCACGCCGAACAGCCCGAGTTGCGCATACAGGATCACGGCGGCATACGACGTGAGCATCGACGCGATACGTCCGCACACGCCCGCCACGCCGGTGCCGCGCAGGCGCAGCGCGGTCGGAAAGAGCTCGGGCACGTAGCCGAAGAGACCCAGCGTGACAATGCCGAAGATGCAACTGACGAGCGTGAAGCCGACGATGGCGATCGCCGCGTTGGCCGTCATCTGCGGATAGACGAAGCCCAGCACGATCGCGATGACGCTATAGAACACGAGACCTTTCGCGCGTCCGAGGCGGTCGGCGGTGAGGTAGCCGAGCACTGCGCCGAACGGTGCGCCGAACGACATCAGCGTCGTGAAGCCGAGCGACGTGACAATATCGCGCCCTTCGTGGACGAAGAACGTCGGCAGCCACGCGACGAAGCCGTACACCGCGACGTTCACCGCGATCGCCGTCAATGCGGCCGTCAGCGTGCGTCCGATCATGCCGCGGCGAAACAGCGCCGACAGCGGCGCGCGCGGCACTTCGAGATTCTGCGTGCGCGCACAGTCGGGCAGCGGTCCCTTCTGATGCGCGACTTCCGCTTCGATCGCGCTCACGGTGTCCTCGGCTTCCTGCGTGCGTCCGACCGATTCGAGCCAGCGCGGCGATTCCGGCATGCGATGACGCAGCGCCCATACGATCACCGCGCCGATGCCCGCGATGCCGAACATCCAGCGCCAGCCGAGATGCGGAATCACCACGTAACCGACACTCGTCGCGAGCACGAGACCCGAATTGACGATGAGACCGAGCAGCGAAATCCAGCGTCCGCGATACGCGGGCGGAATGAACTCGCACAACGTGCCCGCCGCGACGACCAGCTCCGCGCCCAGCCCGATGCCCATGACGAAGCGCGCGCCGATCAGCCACTGGATATTCGGTGCGAACGCGGCGACGAAGGACATCAAACCGAAGAGCGCGAGATTGAACTGATACGACGAGCGGCGTCCGAAGCGATCGCCGAGATAGCCGGACAAGCCCGCGCCGATCACCATGCCGAAAAAGCCCGACGACACGAACAATGCGTTGAGCTGCATCGTCGAGAAACCCGCCTTGAGCATCGCGGCGGATACGCCGCCCGCGAGATAGACGTCGAACGCGTCGAGGCACGCGCCCGCGCTGATGAGGCCCAGAATCTTCCAGTGAAAACGCGACATCGGCAGCCGGTCCAGCCGGGCGCCCGAGCTAACGTAATGACTCACAGTTGTCTCCAGTACTGTGACGATGAACCGTCTCGCCGCCGTGCGCCGATGCATCGATGCAATCGAACGGTCTTGTATGCGAAACGGAAACGGGACGCCGGCGCGCGACAACGCCGGCGATATGTGCGGTCAGTCTTCGGCGGTGCCGTGGCCGCGCTTGGCGATCAGCGCGGTACGGACGAAATCCATGACGGGCTTGCCGTCCTGATTGAACGCGCGCGTGTGCACCGTGACGATGCCCTGCGTCGGGCGCGATTTCGATTCGCGCACTTCGAGCACTTCCGACTCCGCATAAAGCGTATCGCCCGCAAAAACAGGGCCCGTCAGGCGAATTTCCTTCCAGCCGAGATTGGCGATGGCCTTGCCGCTCACGTCGTTCACCGACATGCCGAGCACGATCGCGACCGTGAGGCCGCTGCTCACGAGAAGCTTGCCGAACTCGCTCTTCGAGGCGTGATGCGCGTCGCAGTGCATCGGATGAAAGTTCATCGTCAGCAGCGAGAACTGAATGTTGTCCGCGTCTGTGATCGTGCGGCCCGGGCGATGCTCGTATATATCGCCGACTGTGAAATCCTCCAGATAACGGCCGTAACTCGCCCGATATCGCTGCTTGCCTACTCTGTCCGAATGCATTGCGTCATGCCTCCTGTCTTAAACATCACTTTGTACGGACAAAGTATCAGGCGCAGCGCAGCCGACGTCAAGCAGGAATGGATTGCGGTAAACCCTCGCTTACTTAGCGGGGCTGGCGGGCGGCGGCGGCGGGCACTGCATGTCGGCGCCTTTCGCGCCATCGAGATTCTTCAGCGATACGAGCAGCCTGCTTCCCGTGTTCGCCGTGATGATGTGCCCGTAACTGACGGTCGGGATGAACTTGATATCGGGCGCGACGGCGACGGGCGGAGTCTGCGCGCCATCGACGGTCAGATCGAGTTCGACGGTGATCGAATCGATCGCCACGCCGTAGTTCTGCTTGCGCTCGGCCTGCGTCTTCCGGAAGTTGCACACGCCATCGAGGACGTTCTGGAGCGCCGTGGGTATGTCCACCGATTTGCCCGGCGGAATCGGCGGCGTGTTGCACGCGGCGAGAAGGATCGGCAACGCAAGAACCGGCAGCGAGACGAAGGCGCGCATCGAATTCTCCCAGCCCCTGGCGGGGCAACAGTATCCGGTAAATGACCGCTTGAACTGAATCCGTTTTCGTCTACAACCTTATTGTCACGTGTCTCTTCGAACGGGTAGAAACAAGCAATATCACACGCTCGCTTTTCGAGCATGAACTGCGTGGCAATACGCCGTGAACGGAAGTCTTCAACAAGAGAAGACGATGGCAAACGCATCGGGGAGATTCATCGCGATCGTCGGCGCCGTGCTGCTCGCGCTGCTGACATCGGGCGCGCCCGTCCTCGCGGCGGGATCGGACACGCTCGCGCAAGTCAAGGCGCGCGGCGTTCTGCGATGCGGCGTCAGCGACGGCATCGCGGGCTTTTCACAGCAGGATGCGTCCGGGCACTGGTCGGGCATCGACGCGGACTTCTGCCGCGCGGTGGCCGCCGCGACGCTCGGCGACGCGAACAAGGTCGCCTTCGTTCCACTCAGGACGTCCGCGCGTTTTCCGGCGCTCAGGACGGGCCGCGTCGATCTGCTCGCGCGCAACACGACCTGGACGCTGCTGCGCGAAGGCACGCTTGCCGTGCAGTTCGCGGGCGTGCTGTTCTATGACGCTCAGGCGTTCATGGTGCCGGCGAAGAGCGGCATTCGCACGCTCGCGTCGCTCAGGGGCAACGCGAGACCACGAGCGAAAGCAATCTCGCCGGCTATTCGAATGCGAACGCGCTCGACCTGAAGCCGCTCGTGCTCGGCTCGGTGACGGAACTGGAGCACGCGTTCGTCTCCGGCCGATGCGGCGCCGTGACCGCCGATACCTCCCTGCTCGCCACGCTGCGCAGCCGCGCGCCGGGCGGCCCGTCGTCCATGACGATCCTGACCGAGCGAATCTCGAAGCAGCCGCACGCGCCCGCCGTGCGCGGCGACGATGACCGCTGGCTCGTTATCGTCCGCTGGGTGCTCTTCACGCTCATCACCGCCGAAGAAGTCGGCGTGACGCGGAGCAACGAAGCGGAGCGCGTCCGCGATCCGATCGTGGCCCGCGCGCTCGTGCCGGATGCGAGCGTCACCGCGACGCTCGGCATCGACCCCGGCTGGACGATTCGTGCGCTGAAAAGCGCCGGCAATTACGGAGAAATGTTCGACCGCAATCTCGGCACCGGAAGTCCGCTCAAACTCGAACGCGGACTGAACGAACTCTACCGACGCGGCGGCCTGATGTACGCGCCGCCGATGCAATAGCGCCCGCGCGAGCCCATCATGAGCGATTGGCAAATCTATCTCGTAGTCGGCGTGTTCTCGGCGGTGATCCTCGTGATCGCCTTCGATCTGATCGACATGGCCGTCGCCGCGCTCGTCGGTGCAAGCGTGCTGATCGCGCTCGGCATCATCGACGAGCAGGATCTGATCGCGACCGCGCGCACCGCGGCAGGACCGATCAGCCTGCTGTTCGGCGGCATGATCGTCGCGCGGATTCTTTCGACGACGGGTCTCTTCGATCTCGTCGGCGAATACTATCTGCGCGCGACGGCGGGCAGCGGCAAACGCTTCCTGCTTCTCTTGATCGTGATCGTCGCGCCGCTATGCGCCTTGCTTCCCAACGCGACGACGGTGATCCTGCTCGCGCCGATCATCGTTCGCGTCGCGCGCGCGCTCGAACTCGATATCGTGCCGCCGCTGATCCTCACCGCCCTGCTCAGCAACGCCGCCGGCCTGCTGACGCTCGTCGGCGATCCGGCGACGTTTCTCGTCGGCAGTTCGATCGGCATGAGCTTCGGCGAGTATCTGCGGCGCGCGAGCCTCGGTGGTCTGCTCGCGATCATCGTCGTGATTCCGCTCTTGCCGATCCTCATGCGCGGCATCTGGCGCAGCGTCACGCCGCTACCGCCGCGCAGCACGGGAACGAAGCTCAAGCGGCCCGTGTACGCGGCGCTCGCCGTCGTCGTGCTCGCGCTGATGATGGTCCTCTTCGTGCTCGGCGAAGAGTTGCCGACGCGCATCGTGCCACCCGTCGTCGCCGTGATCGCGAGTGCGCTCGCGCTGCTCGTCGCGTATGCGTTCAGGGTCGAGCCGACCGATCGCGTGCTGCGCGACGTCGACTGGAAGACGCTGCTGTTCCTCACCTGCATTTTCTGTCTCGTGCAGGGCATGGCCAAGACGGGACTGCTGCAAGTCATGTCGCTCAAGCTGTATGAAGTGTTCGGCACGCGACTCACGCTCGTCGCGCTCGCGATGATCGGCGGCATCGGCCTGCTCTCTTCCGTGCTCGCGAACGTGCCGGTCGCGGCTGCGTCGATCGTGATGGTCAAGGGCTATCTCGTCACGGCGGAATTCGTGCCGGAGGCCGCGCTCTCCGACCAGTTCACGCAGTGGCCCGACGCGGTGATTCCGGTCTTCATCGGCATGATGTACGGCGCGACGCTCGGCGGCAACGCGACGCTCGTCGGCTCGGCGGCGAACATCGTGGCAGCGGGAATCTGCGCGCAGGAAGGCGCGCCGGTCAGCTTCGGGCGCTTTCTGCGCTATGGATTGCCGTTCACCTTATGTCAGCTTGCGATCACGGCGGTCTATGTGATCGTGCTCGGGCATGTTCTTCGCTGATCTTCGTAAGCGTCTGCATAAAGAATCGTTCGCCGGCCCATTCAGGAAATGGATACCCTGCATTCGAACATTTAATTTGTCGATAGCGCGCATCTCCGATATTTTGTATGTGTTCTGCCGGGTAAACTCGTCGCGCCTGTCATTAGCGTCCGGGAAAGCCGGACGACCAAGGCGTCGAAATCACGACGACGGCGTGAACCTAACGGAGACTTTCGTATGTCAAGCAACACGTACTACGCGCCGCACGGCGGTCATCCATCGCAGACCGAGCTGCTCACCGATCGCGCGATGTTCACTGAAGCGTATGCCGTCATTCCCAAAGGCGTGATGCGCGATATCGTCACGAGTCATCTGCCGTTCTGGGACAAGACGCGTCTCTGGGTGCTCGCGCGTCCGCTTACCGGATTCGCCGAGACGTTCTCGCAATACATCATGGAAGTGGCGCCGGGCGGCGGCAGCGAAAAGCCCGAACAGGACCCGAATGCCGAAGGCGTGCTGTTCGTCGTCGAAGGCGAGATCGAACTGACTTTGCAAGGCACCTTGCATGTTCTGAAGACAGGCGGGTATGCGTTCATTCCGCCCGGCACGAACTGGCAGTTGCGCAATCGTCATAAGGATGCGGCGCGTTTTCACTGGGTTCGCAAGCACTATGAAGCCGTCGATGGCGTGCCGCTTCCCGAAGCGTTCGTCACGAACGAGCAGGACATCGAGCCGATTCCGATGCCGGGCACCGAAGGCCGCTGGGTGACGACGCGTTTCGTCGATACCAGCGACATGCGTCACGACATGCACGTCAACATCGTTACGTTCCAGCCGGGCGGCGTGATTCCGTTCGCAGAAACGCACGTGATGGAGCACGGCCTGTATGTGCTCGAAGGCAAGGCGGTGTATCGGCTGAATCAGGACTGGGTCGAAGTCGAAGCCGGCGACTTCATGTGGCTGCGCGCATTCTGTCCGCAAGCCTGTTATGCGGGCGGACCGAGCCGCTTCCGCTATCTGCTGTACAAGGACGTGAACCGCCATATGAAGCTGACGCTCAACGCACCGCGTTGAGCGTCATGCGCGAGGCGGCGTCAGCACGCCGTCGCGCGCGACGATACGTCCGTTCGCAACGACGAGCTTGCGCACGGGCCGCGTCACGACCGCATGGGCGACGGTCTCGGCATCGACGAGCACGAGATCCGCGCGCGCGCCCACGCGCAGGCCGTAGTCCGCGAAACCGCAGCCGCGCGCTGCCGCATCGCTCACGCAATCGAACGCGATCGTGAGATCGTCGTCGCGCCGCAAGTCGTAGCGCATGCCGATCAGCATCGCGCGTTCGAGCATGTCGGGCACGCCGTACGGCGTCCATGTATCGCGGATGCCGTCGTTGCCGCCGAACATCGTGATGCCCTTCTCGCGGCATAGCTTGAGCGGCGGCACCGTGCACGAAGGCGGCGCGCTCGTCAGCAGCGCCACGCGCAAATCAGCGATGCGATCGAGCAGCACATCGCGCTCGCGCTCCGGCAGCGCGCCAAGACAAAAGCCGTGACTGACGACGACCTGTCCCTGCATGCCCGACGCTTGCACGCGATCCAGCAGCAGTTTCAGCGTGAACGCGCCGATCTCGCCCGGTTCGTGCAGATGGATGTCGATCGGCTTGCGATAGCGTTGCGCGAGCGCCAAGGTCGCGTTCAACGATGCGACCGGATCGCCGTCGATCAACGCGGGATCGAGCGCGCCGAGCACATCGGCGCCTTCTGCGAGCGCTTCGCCGAGCAGCTCGACGGTGCCCGGACGAATCAGCATGCCCGACTGCGGAAACGCGACGATCTGCATGTCGAGCGTATCGCGCATCGTCTGCCGTGTTGCGAGTACGCCTTCGAGATGGCGCAGGCGTGCGTCGGTGTCGATATCGACGTGCGTGCGCAGACGCGTCGTGCCCGCAGCCACGAATGCACGCGACAGCGCGAGCGATTGCGCGGCCGCATCGTGTCCCGATGTCCTGCGCCATTCGCGTTCGTTGCCGATGCGATCGGTGAGCAGCGGGCCGACTTCGTTGCGATACCACGGACGCCCCCAGTTGCTCTTATCGACATGCGTATGACCTTCGACGAAGCCCGGCAGCAGCAACGCGCCGCCGCCGTCTTCGATCTGCGCATCGCGTGGGGCGGCGGCATCTGCGCCGAGCGCGTCGATACGGCCATCGACGATGGATACGGAAACCCGTTGGCCATCGGCCAGGCGGACATTGCAGAGATAGAGAGAACGAGTCATGTCGGCGATATCGGTAAGCGGACGCACTGCCCTACCGGAACACTATCACGCGATTGCCAGCGCCCTTCGCGCGTGATAGAAGTCGATGTCCCATTCGAAGATCCATCGGGTCGATGAAACACCTTCCCAACGCACGCACGCCGCTGTTCGACCTCGACTTGCTGAAGGCCATCGTCATGGTGGCCGATTGCGGCACCTTCACCGCCGCATCCGCGCGGCTTCATTCGACGCAATCGACGATCAGCCAGAAGGTGCGCCGGCTCGAGGACATGGCGGGGCACAAGCTGCTCGAACGCGGCAGCGGCGATGTTCGCCCGACCGACGCCGGTGAAACCTTGCTCGCCTACGCGCGCCGCATGCTCGCGCTCAACGACGAAATGATCGAGGCGCTATCGGGCGCGAACGTCGGCGTGACGGTCCGGCTCGGCGTGCCGGAAGACTTCGTCGGCGGACCGACGACGCACATGCTCGCGGCCTTCAATCGCAAGCATCCGCAAGTGAAGCTCGAAGTGACGAGCGGACTGGTCCGCGATCTGAGCAACAGCTACGATCGCGGCGATCTCGATCTCGTCCTCGTGAAGCAGCGGCGCAATAGCCGCGAAGCCGTCGCGACATGGCCCGAGCAATTGCGATGGATCGACAGCGCGACGAATCCGTCGATTCAACTCGATCCGATTCCGCTCGTCGCGTTTCCGCCGCGCGGGCTGTATCGCGACGACATGACCCATGCGATCGAAAGCATCGGCCGACGCTGGCGGCTCGCGTTCATCTGTTCGAGTCTGAGCGGCATCCAGGCGGCCGTCGCCGATGGTCTGGGCATCAGCCTGCTTCCGGCGCGCGCCGTATCGCCGGATCACGTCGTGCTGACAGCGAAGAGCGGCTTGCCCGCCATCGAGACGATGGATATCGCGCTGCTGCATCGCCCGACTGCCGATGCCGTTGTGAAGGAACTCGCGCGGGCCTTGTCGCGCATGTTCGGGCCGCAGCGTCGTTGAGCGCGTTGTTCAAGGGACGTGCGCGAAAGGACAGTTAGTTGCATGGCTAACTAACCCATCCTCGTTCGATGAGCGGCACGTCCCACGCCGGCTCCGGACCCAGCCGCTCGGCGAGAAATTCGACCAGCGCTTTCACCTTGAGCCCTTGCCGCTGCGTCGCGGGATAGACGGCTGCGAAGTTCATTGGAGAGAGCGCGTAGTCCGGCAGAATCGGCACGAGCGAGCCATTGAGCAGCGACGCGCTCGCGACGAGCGTCGGCAGGCACACCACGCCGCCGCCCGTCAGCGCGTAGTCGTGCAGCAAGTGCACCGAATTCGAACGCACGATGCCCGGCAGTTCTATTTCGACGACCTCGCTGCCGCGCGTCATCGTCCAGCGATTGCGCGACGGATAGCCCGAGTAAAGCGCCGTCCTGTGATCGAGCAGTTCGCGCGGATGCCGGGGCGCGCCATGTTCGTTCACGTAGGAAGGCGCGGCGCAAAAGAGCCGCCGGACGGTGAAGAGACGCCGCTCGATCAGCGATTCGGAGATCGCCGGAAAGATCTGGAACGCGACGTCGAAGCCCTCTTCGATCGGATCGACGACACGGTCGTTGACGATCACGTCGAGCTGGATGCCGGGATACCGTCGATTGAATTCGGCCAGCGATGCGCCGAAGTGACCCAGCGCGAAGCCCGGCAACATCTGAATGCGCAGCCGCCCGGTCGGTGTCGCGCGCAACTCGCGCATCTGGTCGGTCAGTTCGTTGACGCGCCCCACCACTTCCGCGCAGTCCCGATAGAACGCCTCGCCGACATCGGATAGCCTGACGTGCCGCGTGCTGCGATGAAACAGCGGCACATTGAGGAATTTCTCCAACTGCTGAATGCGCGTGGTGACGACCGAACTGGCGACGCCGAGCTGCCGCGCCGCTTCCGCGAAGCTGCTGGTCTCCGCCACGCGCACGAAGGCCTCTATGCTGAGAAAACGATCCATGCTGGTCCCTTTCGAGCGTGTCCAGCATGTCAGTGTATCCGCAGCGCGCGTATGCGCTTACTCGGGCTGCTCGCCTCCGACGAGCCCCACGCCGCGCGCTTTTCCGCGCACGCGGGCGGGCGCGGTCTCTTCGAGCAGCAGGCTCACGCCGATGCCCAGAATCACCGCGCAAATCGGGAGCCAGAGAATATTCTGGATTCCGAATCGTGTAGCGACGAAACCCGCGATCGCGGGCGCCACGCCGCCGCCGAAGATCTCGCCCGCGCCGACGACGATCCCGATCGCCGTCGACACCATGCCGATCGGCGCCGCTTCCGTCGCGACCGGCCCGGACAGCAGCGAAACGAGGCCGAGCGTGAAGAACGACGCCACGAACAGCACGATGAACAGAACGAGCGGCTGCGCCCCGACGCCCCGAAACACGTACAGCATGACGGCCGTGCCCGCGAAACCGGCGATGCTCGCAAGCCGCCGTCCGACGAGATCGGAGAGTCCCGGCAACGCGAACTGGCCGACGAATCCGCCAAAGCCAATCGCCGATACGACGATGCCCATGCGCTGCGTGTCGAGCGCGAGATAGTCGGTGAGGTAAAGCGGCAGCATCGCGCCGAGCACGAAGACGCCCGTCATCGCGCAGAAGAGCGCGACCATCGCGACGGGAATGTTGCGGCTCTTCAGCACGTCGCGCCAGTTGCCCTTCGCGGCCTGCTGTTGCGCAGGCGCCGACGCCGGTTCGCGAATCACGAAGAACATCAGCACGCCGAGTATCAAGCCGGGAATGGACACGAGCGCGAACACCCAGCGCCACGACACGACGTTGAGCAGTTGCGTCGCGATGATCGGCGAAAGCGCAAGCCCGAAGAGTGCGAATCCGCTTTGCTGCAGCCCGAGATTGAAGCCGCGCCGCTTCGGATGCGAGGCGTCGGCGGTCGCGGCGAAACTCGTCGGACAGAACGAGCCTTCGGCGACGCCCATCAGCGAGCGCACCGCGAGCAGGCTGGCGAGGCCGCCCGCGACGCCCGAAATTCCGGATAGCAGCGAAAACGCGATGATCGCGGGAATCAGCACTTTGCGACGTCCGATCTTGTCGGAGATGCCGCCCATCAGCGCGGCGAACACGCCCCACGACAGCCCCAGTATGCCGATGCAGTTGCCGACATCCTGCGCGGTGAGATGCAGGTCCTTCATCATTGCCGGAAAGAGCGGCGCGATCAGCCATCGATCGAGGCCGACAAGGGCGAATCCGAGCGCAAGCAGCGTCACGGCTTTCCATTCGTAGGACGTATCCCACCGGTTCGAGGTCATCTTTGTCTCCTGAGTCAGAATCGCGCGCCGCGTGGTTGAAATGCGGCATCGTCGACGCAACAGAGGGTGACTCAGACGCGCTTCGAAAAGAACGGGCGAACCGCCGAATGCGTCATTCGCGATTCGCAAACAATGGCGCGGCTGCAGCGCTCGCCGGGCTGCGCGAAGCAGTTCGAGCGGATTTCCGCTCAACTAGGGATACTTCCGATAGACGCCCCGAACCGGAGGAAAACGCAACATGAAAACACTATCGATGATCCCGGCGCTCGCCATTGCGCTCGCCGGTTGTGCCGCAGGCGGCTCGCAGCCAGGCGCGCCGAATCTGAGCGCTGCGCAATGCCGCGATCTCACCGCGCTCAGAAACCACGCGCCGCTGACGCGCGAGCGCAATCTGAGCGAACTGGCCGCGCTCGAACGAGCGGGCTACGATCCGTCGAAATTTTTCGACCCGTACTATCCCGACGATCTGCATGCGGCGCAGCGTCAGGTCGATATCTGGTACCGGACGGAATGCCCGGAGGCGCGGACGAATTGAGGCCAAAGGGCTGTCGATATAATGGCCCTTCCGTTCAACGAGGTTATCGCATGAAATCAGTCATCGCTCTGCTCGCCGCATCCGCCATCGCAACCACCGCGTTCGCCGCCAACACCACCGAGAAGCTGCCGTCGGGTGTCGTCGTCGAGCACCTCAAGCAAGGCACCGGCGCGCAACCCACCGCCGACGACACCGTGAGCGTCAACTATCGCGGCACGCTCGCCGACGGCACCGAATTCGACAGCTCGAGCAAGCACGGCGGCCCCGCGACCTTCCCGCTCAACCGCGTGATTCCGTGCTGGACGCAAGGCGTGCAGAAGATCAAGGTCGGCGGCAAGGCGAAGCTGACCTGCCCGGCCGCAACCGCCTACGGCAGCCGCGGCGTCGGCACGATTCCGCCGAACAGCGACCTGACGTTCGAAGTCGAACTGCTCGAGATCAAGAAGTAATCGAAGCACGCGCAATCGCGGACGATGCGCTTTCTAAGCCGCCTCGTCCCGCAATTGCGCGAGCGATGCACGCTGCCTGCCGTTCGCGTCGAAGTTATCGTCGGCGAGCCAGCGTTCGAAGCCGCGCCGGATGCGCGGCCAATCCTTATCGATGATCGCGTACCACGCCGTATCGCGATTGCGTCCCTTGTAGACGATCGCCTGCCTGAAGATGCCTTCGAACTCGAAGCCGAGCCGAAGCGCCGTCTTGCGCGAAGGCGCGTTCAGGCTGTCGCACTTCCATTCGTAGCGCCTGTAGCCCAAATCGTCGAAAACATAGCGCATCAGCAGATATTGCGCTTCCGTCGATATGCGCGTCTGCTTGAGCAGGGGCGAGAACGTGACGCTGCCCATTTCGATGACGCCATGCACAGGCTCGATCCGCATCAGCGCGAGCGTGCCGACCGCCTTGCCGCTCGCCGAATCGATGACCGTGTAATGCAGCGGATCGGCGGACGCGGCGGCTTTCGCCAGATAGTCGCGAAAGGTTTCGAAATCCGCGAACGGCCCGACGAAAAGATAAGTCCAGTCGCTGCCGTCCGGCGCCCGACCGTAGGCATCGAAGAGATCGGCCGCGTGGCGATCCACGTCGAGCGGCTCGATGCGGCAATGCCTGCCGTCGATGCCGATGCGCGCCGGGCGCTCACGCGTTTTCCAGTCCGTTACCGCTTCGCCGATCGGCTGCTGATATTCGTTGGTTCTCGTCATGCGTGAAGCGCTCCGTTGCGTGAAAGGGCAACTCGCAGTCTAAAAGCTCGGCCATCGAAAATCGAGCGATTCTGAAATTTCCGAATGCGGCGCGTGCCGCGAACCTCGCCTTCGTAAAACTTCGCGCTTCTGTTCGAGCCCTCGTCACGACCAAGCCGCGCGGACACGGACCCGGCCTCGGGCTCGCGATCACGTCGCCCATCGTCGACGGATTCGGCGCGCGGATCGCGGCTGTCAATCGCGAAGAAGGTGGCGCACAATTCACCATCGCATTCGTGGCGGCGAACGGCCGGAGCATCGACAGTGCATGAAAGCATGAACGTTTCGACGCGCTGGACACGGTCATCGAGGAACTCAAACGCAAGGAGAAACGTGATGGTCGCAAGCAGAGAAAATGAGCCCGCCCGCACGAACAACCGCACGAGCAACCGCACCGCATCGGAGCGCAAGTCCGAGCGCGAGATGGTCATCACGCGCATCTTCGACGCGCCGCCGCGGCTCGTGTTCGAAGCGTGGACCACGCCCGAGCTTTTCAGGCAATGGTGGGTGCCGAAGTCGAGCGGTGCGACCCTGCTCTCGTGCGAACAGGACGTGCGTGTCGGCGGGCGCTATCGGCTGGCGTTCGCTCATCCAGAGGCATCGGCGCCCATGGCGTTCTTCGGCAGATACCTCGACGTGGTTCCGGATGCGCGCCTCGTCTGGACCAACGAGGAAAGCGACGATGGCGCCGTCACGACCGTGACCCTCGAAGAGAAGGATGGCAAGACGCTGCTCGTGATGCACGAGCTGTATCCGTCGAAGGAAGCGCTCGACGTCGCCATCGAGGGAATGGACGAAGCAATGCCCGAAACGTTCGAGCAACTGGACGAATTCCTGATTCAGCGCGGCGCGTTCCCCGGTAGGTCTTGATGAACGCAAATATGGCCCGATCAGCGCAAGCCGATCGGGCCATTTGTCATTTCGCGTGAAGTACGAGCGCGATCAGAACTGGTTCATCGTGTTGTCTTTCCCCGCCGCCTTCAAAGCCGCTTCGCCGCTGAAATACTCCTTGTGATCGTCGCCGATGTCCGAGCCGGACATGTTCTGGTGCTTCACGCACGCGATGCCCTGACGGATTTCCTTGCGCTGCACGCCCGCCACATAACCCAGCATGCCCTGGTCGCCGAAGTATTCCTTGGCGAGATTGTCGGTAGACAGCGCGGCCGTGTGATACGTCGGCAGCGTGATCAGATGATGGAAGATGCCCGCTTCGCGCGACGCGTCGGCCTGGAAGGTGCGGATCTTTTCATCGGCGAGCTGCGCGAGTTCGGTCTGATCGTATTCCACGCTCATCAACTGGGCGCGGTCGTAGGCCGAAACATCCTTGCCCGCGGCCTTCATCGCGTCGTACGCCTGCTGGCGGAAGTTCAGCGTCCAGTTGAACGACGGGCTGTTGTTGTACACCAGCTTGGCGTTCGGAATGACCTTGCGGATCTCGCTGACCATGCCGCCGATCTGCGCGATATGCGGTTTCTCGGTTTCGATCCACAGCAGGTCGGCGCCGTTCTGCAGCGCGGTGACGCAATCCAGCACGCAGCGCGCCTCGCCCGAGCCGGCACGGAACTGGAACAGGTTGCTCGGCAGGCGCTTGGGACGCAGCAGCTTGCCGTCGCGCTTGATGATGACGTCGCCATTGCCCAGTTCGTCCGCCGTCAGTTCTTCGCAATCGAGGAACGAATTGTATTGATCGCCCAGGTCGCCCGGTGTGCGCGTCACGGCAATCTGCTTGGTGAGGCCCGCGCCGAGCGAATCGGTACGCGCCACGATGATGCCGTCGTCGACACCGAGTTCCAGGAACGCGTAACGGATCGCGCGAATCTTGGCGAGGAAATCCTCGTGCGGCACGGTGACTTTCCCGTCCTGGTGACCGCACTGCTTCTCGTCGGACACCTGATTTTCGATCTGGATGCAGCACGCGCCCGCTTCGATGAACTGCTTGGCAAGCAGGTACGTCGCTTCCGCGTTGCCGAAACCCGCGTCGATGTCGGCGATGATCGGCACGACGTGCGTCACGTGGTTGTCGATCTTTTCCTGAATGGCGGCCTTGGCAGCGCCTTCGGCCGCATCGAGCTGACGGAACAGGCCGCCGAGCTCACGCGCGTCGGCCTGGCGCAGGAACGTGTACAACTCGCGGATCAGCGCGCTGACCGAGGTTTTTTCGTGCATCGACTGATCCGGCAGCGGACCGAACTCGGAGCGCAGCGCGGCGACCATCCAGCCGGACAGATAAAGGTAACGGCGCTCGGTGCTGTTGAAGTGCTTCTTGATGGAGATCATCTTCTGCTGGCCGATGAATCCGTGCCAGCAACCGAGCGACTGCGTGTACTTCGACGGGTCGGCGTCGTAGGCGGCCATGTCGGCACGCATGATTTTCGCCGTGTACTTCGCGATGTCGAGGCCCGTCTTGAACTTGTTCTGCGCACGCATGCGCGCGGCATATTCGGGATTGATGGCACTCCACGCGCTGCCGTGATTCTCTTTCAAACCGGCAACTGCCTTGATGTCGTCTTGATACTGGGCCATGTGACTCTCCTAAGAACAAAGCGCGTTAGATGAATAGTCGAAGCGAAACCGCATGACTACATGGTAACGCCGTTTCTTCGCTGGCAAGCCAAGTCTTATATAAGACACAAGACAGTATTTATCCTTTCATATCAACGAGATAGCCGACCGTTTTTGCGATGCAAAACACGCTTTCAAGCCGCGAAAAGTCAAAGCGTCGCACGCGCGGCGCGTGTCCCGCGATGTGAAACGCGCTTTCGAAAAATGGATGCGTGCGGCGAGCCGCCGGGATCACTCGACCGCGGCCAGCGCCAGATCGATTCCCGATTGACGGATGCCCGTTGCGGCAGCCGGGGCGAGGCCATCGTCGGTGATGACCTGATCGAAGCTTTCGAGACTCGCTACCTTGTATAGCCCGACCGTGCCGTATTTCGAACTCGCGACCGTGAGCACGTTGCGCGAGGCGGCTTCCATCGCAGCGAGCTTGACTTCGACTTTCGGCGCGGAAGGCGTGGTCACGCCACGGCGCAAGTCCCACGAACTCGCCGAGATGAACGCGACGTCGAGCACGACCTGGCGCAGCGTCGCCGCCGCGAGCGTGCCGACGCTCGACAGGTTCCGGTGATCGAGCTGTCCGCCGATGTGTATGACGTTCACATGCGTCGCGCTGGCGAGTTCGCGCACGATCTGGAAGTCGTTGGTCACGACCGTCATGTCCGACAGCTCGACGATATGCGGCACGAACGACAGCATGGTCGTGCCGGCATCGAGATAGATCGACATGCCGGAGCGCAGACCTTCTGCGGCGCGGCGCGCGATGGCCTGCTTCTGCGGCTGTTCGACGACCGCCTTCGACTGATGGCTCGGCTCGCTGTTCAGATGACTCGCGATCCGCACGCCGCCCGGCACCGTATAGACGAATCCGGCTTCCTCGAGTGCGGCGATATCGCGCCGCACCGTCATGTGCGAACAGTTGAACGATTCCATCAGCTGATGCACCGACAGCACCTTGTCCCGGCGCAACTGGCGCAGCATGGCCTCGCGCCGCTGATCGGGAATCAGCGGGACATCGGATGCATCGGGTTTGGCCTGGCTCGACATGAGAAAACCTTCATTAAGCGCCCCGGCGCGCGGGCTCGCCGGGGGTCGCTTATCTTAGCCGATGAACATGTTGATGAGCAGCACCCCCGCGAGCCCGACCAGCGACTGCACGCACAGCATCAGCGTCCACGTCCGCAGGGTCTGCGAGACCGTCAGCTGGAAATACTCCTTGAAAAGCCAGAAGCCGGAGTCGTTCACATGCGACAGCATCACCGCGCCGGATGCTGTCGCGAGCACCATCAGTTCCGGCGAGACGCCCGGATGCGACATAAGCAGCGGCGCGACGATGCCCGAAGCCGCCACCGTCGCGACCGTCGCCGAGCCGACGCACACGCGCAGCAGCGCGGCGATCACCCATGCCAGCACGAGCGGGCTCACGGCCCAGCTCGCCGTGTGCGTGACGATGATGGTGTCCAGATGGATCGATGTCAGCATCTGCTTGAAGCCGCCGCCCGCGCCGAGAATCAGCAGGATCGCCGAGAGCGGCGCGATGCCCTTGCCGATCATCTTCTGCATGTCCGCGAGCGGGAATCGCGCCTTGATGCCGAGCGCGAAGAACGCGAAGATCACCGCGGCAAGCAGCGACAGGATCGGATCGTTGAGCGACTGGAAGAACACGTATTGCCCGGTGCCCTTCGTGCTGTAGTCCATCCCGACGGTGCCCGCGAGCATCAGTCCGGGCGGAATCAGCAGGCACAGCACGGACAGCGCGAGCGACACGTCGGTGGCGTTCTCCGCATCGGTGCGCGTGCCGCCGGGGCCCTTCGAAAGATCGGGCGCCGGGCCGAAGCTGCGTCGCGCGAACGCGGTGAAGAGCGGACCGGTAATCACCGCCGCCGGAATCGCGATGATGAGACCATAAAGCAGCGTGAGGCCGGTGTTGGCGTGATACGCGGTCACGGCGAGCGTCGGCGCCGGATGCGGCGGCAGCAGACCGTGCGACACGTAAAGGCCGGCGGCGAGCGGCAAGCCGATATACAGCAGATGGCTGCCGGTGCGCCGCGCGATCGTATAGACGAGCGGCGCGAGCATGATGAAGCTCACGTCGAACAGATGCGGCATGCCGATCAAGAGCGCCGCCGCGCAGACCGTCCACGGCGCGAGCCACAACGGCCGCTTGCCGACGAACGCATTCGCGATGCGGTCCGCGCCGCCCGTGCCGATCATGATGCCGCCCAGCACCGCGCCCAGACCCACGACCGGCCCGGTGCGCGCCAGCGCGCCGCCGAAGCCCTTCGTGAAGCTGTCGATCGCGTGCTCCGGCGTCACGCCCGCCGCGAGCCCGAGTCCGAGCGCGACCAGCGTCAGCGCGATGAACGGACTCAGCCTGTATCGCGCGATCAAAACGATCAGCACGACAATCGCGATCACGGCCATCGTGATCGTCCCGAATTCTCCCCGCATGGTGTCCCCTTCCTGCTTCAGTGTTCGAATGATTTCGTCGTTATCGGAACGTGCGGCGCTCAGGCGCAGCCCGTCGTCCATGCGCTCAACAGCGCTTCGTCGGGGTTGTATAGATCGGCGATCGTGATGAGTTCGCCCGCCTTCACATCGCGTGCGAGCGTCGTGTGAGCCGCGAGATACAGCGGCGCGACATCGGCGGGGGCGTTCCTGCGATCGAGCAGCACGGCCTGCACGCCGGTCACGTCGTGATGATGGCCGCCCATGTGGAGCACCGTGCCCGCGGCGATATCCACGTTCGCGCGGCCCGCCAGCACGACGCATTGCGCCGGCTTCGCCGCGCCCGACGGACGCCCGTGCAGCACCGCGTCGAGCAGCGTGATCGGCGTCTCGACGCCCATGAAGTGATACGGCAGATACAGGCACGCGTAGCGGCCGTTGCGGCTCACGACGTGGCCCTTTTGCGCGAGCAGTTCCCACGTCGGCGCATCGAAGGTACGCACGACGACGAACACGCCGCCCGCGAAGCTCGCCTCGTCGGGACGGCGCAGCATGTTGAACACGTCGATGACGCCCGAGCGCGACAGCACGCCGCCGTCTTCGCGCAGCGCGTAGATGTCGGCAAGTTCGGTCGTGCGCGCGACCGGGTAATGCAGCAGTTCGACGTCGGATACGAGGTTCGTGTTCGTCGCGACGACGCTCATCTCGCAGTAATCCGCCGTCGCCGATGTCTTGCGGCCGCGCAGCGCTTCGCGGCGCGCGGCGAGCGTCGCGGGAATGTCGTCGCCGAGCGACATGAGGCCGGCGAGTTCCGGCGCTTCGAACGTCTGATCGAGCTGTGTGACCTTGCCGGTCGCATCGTCGAACACGAGGTCGTATTCGCTCGACTTGCCCGCCGCGACGACATCGAGCCCCAGCACGCGCGCCCACGTCACCCAGCCGATCAGGTTCGACGGCTGATCGCCGTCCGCCGTCGTGTAGACGACGCCCTGGCGCTGGGCGAGCCGCGCGAGCGACACGCCCGCGACCGAATCGACTTCCTTGCTCACCATCGCGACGTGGCGCTTCGCGATGAGCGCCGCGACCGCCACGCGATAGCCCACCGACGGATTGCCGGTCGCTTCGACGAGGATGTCGTACTGCGCCGAGGCAATCAGCGCGACGTCGGCGACGAGCGCGATCTTGCCGGCGTCGAGCGCGGCGACGCTCGCGGCATCGGCGCATTCGACGAGCGCGGCTTCATCGAAACCCAGCTCGATGCACATCGCGCGCAACCCGGCGACGTCGAGATCGCACAGGACCGCCGGAAAGAGGCGCGCCATCAGCCGCGTCTGCGCGAGCAGCGTGCGGGCGAAACCGCCCTTCGCGCCGGTCAGCGCGTAACGCACCGGCTGGCCCGCGTGCGCCGACGAAGCCGGGGAAAACAGAAGTTCGAAGTTCATCTTGGGATCCGCGCAAAAAAGCGTTGCCGACGCACGTTAGCCGGCGAACGGGGTGACAGGTCGCGGACACAGCCCGCGCCCAATGGAGCAGACGTTAACGCTCTTTATCACTACAGTCAATTTTTTTAACATCGATTAACACGGAATGTTCACTGCGCCGTACAATCGGCCGCCGGAGGGAACACCATGCAAACAAGCCATCGCCGTCCCGTTCTGGGATGCATCGCCGACGATTTCACCGGCGCCACCGACCTCGCCAGCACGCTGGTGCGCGGCGGCATGCGTACGATCCAGACCATCGGCGTGCCAGCATCCGCCGTGCTCGACGATGTCGACGCGCTCGTCGTGGCGCTCAAATCGCGCACCATCGCTGCGGACGACGCCATCGCGCAGTCGCTCGCCGCGCTCGACTGGCTGCGCGGCCAGGGCTGCCGTCGGTTTTTCTTCAAGTACTGCTCGACCTTCGATTCGACCGATGCGGGCAACATCGGACCGGTTGCCGAGGCGCTGCTCGATGCGCTCGCCGACGGCGGCAAAGGCGACTTCGCGATCGCCTGCCCGGCGTTTCCGGAGAACGGGCGCACCGTGTATCGCGGACATCTGTTCGTCGGCGACGCGCTGCTCAACGAATCCGGCATGGAGAACCATCCGCTCACGCCGATGCGCGATCCCAACCTCGTGCGCGTGCTGCAGCGTCAGTCGAAGTCGACAGTCGGCCTGATCGCGAGCGCGACGGTCGCGGCGGGCGCCGATGCCGTGCGCGACGCGATCGCGAAGCTGCGCGCCGACGGCGTGCGCCTCGCCATCGCCGATGCGCTCACCGATGCCGACCTGCGCACACTCGGCGAAGCGTGCGCGGAGTTGCCGCTCGTCACGGGCGGCTCGGGCGTCGCCATCGGATTGCCGGAAAATTTCCGCCGCGCGGGACTGATCGAGCCGAACGACAAGGCCGCCGATCTTCCGGCCGTCAGCGGCCCGGCGCTCGTTCTGGCAGGCAGCGCGTCGAAGGCAACCAACGCGCAGGTCGCGGAATGGCTCGAGACGCGCCCCGCGTACCGCATCGATCCGCGTGCGCTCGCGCGTGGCGAAGCCGCCGTCGAGGCAGCGCTCGCTTTCATCGATACGCACGCGACGCAGCCGGTGCTGGTCTATGCGACCGCCGCGCCCGACGAAGTGAGCGAAGTGCAACGCGAGCTGGGCGTCGCGGCGGCGGGCAAGCTCGTCGAGGATGCGCTCGCCGCCATCGCCCGCGAGGCGAAGGCGCGCGGCGTGCGCAAGTTCGTGGTGGCGGGCGGCGAGACCTCGGGCGCGGTGGTGCAGGCGCTCGGCGTCGACATGCTGCAGATCGGACCGCCGATCGATCCGGGCGTGCCCGTCACGGTCGCGCTCGGCGAGACGCCGCTCGTGCTCGCGCTCAAGTCGGGCAACTTCGGCGCACGCGATTTCTTCGCGAAGGCCCTGCGCTATGCCGAAGGAGAACGTTCGTGATGACCGACGCGAAATTGCGCGAGGAAATCTGCGCGGTCGGCGCGAGCCTCTATGCGCGCGGCTATACCGTGGGCAGCGCGGGCAATATCAGCGCGCGCTGCGACGATGGCTGGCTCATCACGCCGACCGACGCCTGTCTCGGGCGGCTCGATCCGGCGGACATCGCGAAGGTCGATGCGCAAGGCCGGCATGTGTCGGGCGCGCGGCCATCGAAGACGCTGGAACTGCATCGCCGAATCTACGAAAACAACGCCGACACGCGCGGCATCGTGCATACGCATTCCACTTCGCTCGTCGCGCTGACGCTCGCGGGCGTATGGAGCGATGAAGACGTGCTGCCGCCCATCACGCCGTACTACGTGATGAAGGTCGGGCATGTGCCGCTCGTGCGATACCGGCGTCCGGGCGACCCGCAGGTGGCCGCGGAAATCGCGCGGCGTGCGTCGTCCGTGCGGGCCGTATTGCTCGAACGGCTCGGGCCGGTAGTGTGGGAACGCAGCGTCTCGCACGCTTCGTATGCGCTCGAGGAACTCGAAGAAACCGCGCGTCTGTGGCTCATGACGACGCCGCGTCCCGCTCCGCTGGATCAGTCCGCCATCGCTGACTTGTGCGCGGCTTTTGGCGTGCGCTGGTAGCGGCGCAGCAAGCGAATCGGTGAGATGTGCGTTCGATCGTCGACAGAACGCCGTCGCGATCAGAACTTGTGCACCAGGCCGATCCCGATGCCGCGCGAGTCGCTGCCGGGCGCGACCGAAAGGGCCGAACGCTCATCCCTTGCCGAGCGGCGGCCGGCTCGGAAATCCCGCGAGATTGCTCAACTGGGCCAGCTCATTGGAAGCTTCGAGCAGCAGGACCGAATACTCGTGAATCTTCTCGGCGGTCAGCCGCACGCGCGGACCGGCGAGGCTGATCACGCCAACGCAGCGCGAGCCGCTGACCACAGGCACGGCCACCGCCGACATGCGCGGCGCAAACACCTCGTCGATCATCGCGTAGCCACGCACGCGCGCCGCGTGCAGGAAACCGAGTAGCGCCTTGAGCGTCGTCGGCGCATTGGGTCCGAACTCGTTCGGCTGCCCGAAGCCCTGCTTCAGCACGAGCGCGGCCGCGCGTTCGTCGGACATCGTCATGAGCCATGCGTGTCCGGTCGATGTGCACGAAAGCTGCGCTGCCTGGCCCATGTCGGGATCGTAGCGAAAGCCGGTGCGTTGCCCGTCCGCCTTCCCTACCCAGATGATCGCTTCACCGTCCACCAGCGACAGACGCGCCAGTTCGCCGGTCCGCGCGGCGACGCGT
Source organism: Caballeronia sp. NCF2 (assembly GCF_023631205.1). Taxonomy (NCBI): domain Bacteria; kingdom Pseudomonadati; phylum Pseudomonadota; class Betaproteobacteria; order Burkholderiales; family Burkholderiaceae; genus Caballeronia; species Caballeronia sp. NCF2. The sequence goes on from NZ_JALQDN010000067.1 coordinate 27,856, forward strand.
TCGATGATCGGCTGGGCGATATCCGCGATGCCCGTGAGACTCAGGAATTCCAGCCCGTTCGATGTCATCCGCATGGTCAGGATGTAGCGGCCCTGATCGGCCATCTGCCTGACATAGCCGCCTTCGACGAGCTCGACGAGCACGCGGTGGCATGTGCTGCGCGGCAAGCCGAGCGCATCGGCGATGGCCAAAAGGCCCGCGCCTTCGCCTTGCGACGCGAGAAAGTCGAGGACACGCAGACCGTTTTTCAGCGACATCGTTTGGCTATTTTCGTGATATGAAACGCAGTTCCGGTGCGGAACGCCTCGCTTTGGCAGCGCAAACAATAGCATCTGTTCGTCACCAGAAACGAACGTTTGAAGATACCGAAAATTCAGGAGACGTCATGTCAGTCATCGCTGACCCAAACATTGCCGCGAGCGAACGATCCGCACAGGCTCACTTGATGGCGCGTCGCGCGGTGGCGGGCGCCACCGTCGGTACGGCGCTGGAATGGTTCGACTTCGCGTTGTACGGCGTGGTCGCGGCCACGATCTTTCCCAAGCTGTTCTTCCCGTCCCTCGACCCGACCGCCTCACTGCTCGCATCGCTCGCGAGCTTCTGGGCCGGGCTTGCCGCGCGGCCCCTCGGCGCGGTGATCTGCGGCATGCTCGGCGATCGCTGGGGACGCCGCAACCTCATGCTGATAACGGTCTCGGTGATGGGCGCGTCGTCGTTCCTGATGGGACTGCTGCCCACTTATCAGCAAGTCGGCATCCTCGCGCCCACGTTGCTGGTCTCGTTGCGCATCGTTCAGGGTTTCGCGCTCGGCGGGGAATCGACGGGCGCGCAATTGATGGCCGTCGAACACGCATCCGCTTCGAAGCGCGGGCTGTATTCGGGCCTGCTCGGCATTTGCTCGCCGCTCAGCCAGATACTCGCCAATCTCGCGCTCTTCACGTTGTCCGCCTTGCTGTCGGCCGATGACTTCGAATCGTTCGGATGGAGAATCCCGTTCCTCGCGAGTTTCGTGCTCGTGCTGCTCGGCATCTATATCCGCATGAAGGTCAGCGAGACGCCGGCATTCGAGGCGCTCAGGAAGAAAGGCGAAGGCGCGCGCGCCGCGAATCCGCTCGGCGTCGTATTCAAGTTCCACTGGCGCACCGCGCTGCGCCTCACGCTGTTCTTCTGCGGCCCGGCTGCGCTGTTCTATCTGATCGTGGTGTTCTCGCTCAGCTATCTGACGAAGAACCTCGGCGTGCCCAAACAGACCGGCTTCATGCTGCTGATGGTCGCCAATGTCTGCGCCATCGTGGGCGCTCTGGCGGGCGGCTATCTGAGCGACCGGATCGGGCGCAAGCGCGCGCTGATGATCGGCTCCTTCTGCACGCTGATCTGCTGCCTGATCTACTTTCCGATCCTCAATCAGCACTCCATCGCCATGACGATGGCCGTGATGGGCGCCTTCCTCGGCTTCACACAGTTCCAGAGCGGCATTCAGCCGGTGTGGTTCGCAGAATCGTTTCCGACCGAAGCGCGCTACACGGGCTCCGCGCTGTCCTACTCCGGCGCCAATCTGCTCACCGGCGGACCGATGCCGATCGTCGCGGTCGCGCTGCTCAATGCCTTTCACGGTTCACCGTGGGCCATCGTCGCTGTCTGCGGCTCGCTGAACCTGCTTTCCTTCCTCATGATCGCGACGTCGCGGGAAACCAAAGACACGTCCCTCGAACGCAGCGCTACCCACTGACACCATGGCTCGCAAACTCTACATTCTCAACGGCTCCAATCTGAACATGCTCGGCGCACGGGAGCCGCACATCTACGGGCATACGACGCTAAAGGACATCGAACAGAACTGTCTCGCGCTCGGCGAGACGCTCAAGTTCGACTGCGTATTCCGTCAGACCAACAGCGAAAGTCAACTGATCGACTGGATTCAGGAGGCGTTCTTGCAGGACGCCGCGCTGATCATCAACCCGGCAGGTTTTTCGTTCGGGCGGATTCCGGTGCTCGACGCGGTCAAGCTGATTCGCCGGCCGGTGGTGGAAGTGCACATCACGAACATTCATCGGCGCTCAGAGGAGTATCGCCATTCGACGATCTCGGTGGCCGCCACCGCGGTCATCTGCGGAGCCGGCGCGAACGGCTACTTGCTCGCGATCCGCGCGGTCGACGACCTCTGGGGCGATCAAAGCTGAGTCTCGCAATACGCGGCCGCTGCGTCCGTCAACGCAAGGCCGCGCAATTCTTCCGGCGACGCCCAATGCACGGCGATGATCTCGCGATTATCGAGCCGCAATTCGGGCATCGCATCGAGATGCAGCTCGAAGAAATGCACGGTGTCGCGCCGCCCGTCCCATATGCCCCACGCGCTGCCCGCAGGGCGTAGCGGATGCGACGTGAGGCCGATCTCTTCTTCGAGTTCGCGCAGCGCCGCGGCATGAGGCGTCTCGCCCGGGTCGATACTTCCGCCGGGCAAGTTCCATTCGAGCCGATACGACGGCTTCACCAGGAGGAGCATCGATCCGACGTAGATCGCCACGAGCGCGCCTTCGTGCTCAGGCTGTCGAAGGCTCCACCACGCGCGCGCGAGCCGGAACGCGACGCGAAGCATCACGCGCCAGACAGAGTCGATCAGCGTGGCCGGCCGCGCCTGGTCTTGATTGCGCGTGGGGGCTCGCTCCTTTCGTTGCATCGTCAGAGAGTCTTTCCGTTTCGTTGCGTTCATGCGGCACAGTTTATCGCGCGTGCTCATGCAGCCTGAACCGCGTCACCGCGCAATCTGAACACCGCCACCGCGTCACGCAGCGACGCGGACTGTTCCGCCAGCGCGTGCGCGGCCGCGGACGCCTGCTCGACCAGCGCGGCATTCTGCTGCGTGACTTCGTCCATTTGCGTCACGGCCAGATTGACTTGCTCGATGCCGCTGCGCTGCTCTTCCGACGCCGCCGAAATCTCGCCGACGACGCCCGTCACGCGTTGCACCGAACCGACGATATCGGCGATGATCGCGCCCGCATCGCGCACCAGCGCCGCACCGGTTTCGACGCGGCCCGTCGACTGTTCGATCAGCACCTTGATCTCCTTCGCCGCCGACGCGCTGCGTTGCGCGAGCGAGCGGACTTCGGCCGCGACGACCGCAAAGCCGCGCCCTTCCTCGCCGGCGCGCGCTGCTTCCACGGCCGCGTTCAACGCGAGGATGTTGGTCTGGAACGCGATGGCATCGATGACGGCGATGATCTCGCTCACCTTGCCCGAGCTTTCGGAGATGCCTTGCATGGTCTCGATGACCTGCTCCATCGTGTCGCCACCGGACGCAGCGGTTTGCCATGCGGTTTGCGCGAGCGACGACGCAGCGGCCGCGTGCTCCGCGTTCTGCCGCACGGTCGCCGTGATTTCCTCCATGCTGGCCGCGGTTTCCTGCAGTGATGCGGCCTGTTCCTCGGTACGCGAGGACAGATCGAGATTGCCCGATGCGATCTGCGCGCTCGCGGTCGCGACGCCTTCCGCGTTATGACGCACCTGCCCGACCACCTTCGCGAGACTCGTCTGCATGTGCTTGAGCGCGACGAGCAGTTCCGCGATTTCGTCCTTGCCGCGCGCATCGAACTCGAGCGACAGATCGCCCGTTGCAACAGCCTGCGCGCAGCCCAGCGCACGATTGAGCGGACGCGACACGCTGCGGCTGAACACATATCCGCCGATGAGCGCGAGCGCCAGCACGACGAGCATCAACGCGATGCTGGCGAACGATGCCTGCCGCGCATCGGCGTCGGCTTGCGCGGAGACGCGGGCGCTGTCGGCGGCGATTTTCCTCGCGGCCTGTTCGAGCAGCTCGGCCGGTTCACGGTCGACGCCTGCAACTGCGCTATCCCCGGCAGATGCCTCGAATCCCGCCGACTTGAACGCTTCGAAGCCGCGCCGGTATCCCGTGCCCATCGCGAGGTGCGCGGACGCGAATCGCTCGATCAGATCGCGGCTTTCTCCTGCGGGCAGCGTGCGCTTGAGTTCGTCCGCGAGCTTGTTGACGGTGCGCTCGCGGGTTTCGAAAGCGCTCCAGTACTTCTGCAGCTTCTGCGGATCCTTGCCGCGCAGGAGCGTGTCCTTCCACTCCTGCACCTGCAGCTTGAACGTGACGAGCATCTCCGAAACCATGCGCTCGCTGGCGACGTTGGCCGCGACTTCGGTGCGGTACGCGTCGATGGAGCCGTTGAGCGCGAAAATGCCATAGAGGGCGCCGGCGAACATCAAAACGAGCGCGGCGGCGAATGCGAGGGGAATCTTGAGACTGAGTTTCATCGGGAAAGTGTGGATAGACGCTGCGAGCGCTTTGGGACGCGGATCGCTGGTTTATCGGCAACCCCGGCGGGAACTGGAGGGCGGCGAGCCCGAAAAACGCCATGAGCCGCCCGTTTGGGATCAGTTACGGACGGCCATTCCATCGACGAACCGGGCTATTCTGAAATGGCGCTTTGGCCCCCCGCCTCGGCGCGCTCGCAACGCATGGCCCGCCCTCTCTCACGGCGGGCTTTTTCTCGTATCGGTGACAGATTGAGCAAAGAATTGACGGTAATCGACCGCCATATTCAAGACTGCAAGGGGATGATCGCCCGGCAGCAGACGCGCCTCGCAAAGCAAAGGCAACTCGGACGCGAAGATCAGTCTTCCGCGTATCTTCTACGCTGCCTGCAACATAACCTGCATGCACTGATCGGCGCGCGCGTCGCGTTTTGCTCTTCCGACGTGCGCGATTTGTCCCTTCCGTCCCTCTGATCACGATGCAAAGCGCCGTGAGCGCTTCATACGAGTCTCGCTCTCCACACGCCTGAGCATTTTTACGTCGTCTTCATGTGCGCGGGTTTACGCTGAAGTGCTTGCTTCCCCACGCGTCCGTAAAGGAGTCGACATGGTCAGCGCGCTGTCAGCCTTCATCGCGCGATTGGGCTTCGCGAGAACCGCGCCGGGCCGCGTCGCGCCATTCGGCGAGAGCCGTCATGTGATGGTTCACGTAACCATCGACGCAAAACATGCCACGCCGCTGCGCCGCTCGCTCGTGCGCGACTGCGTGGGCGAACCGTGGACGATACGCGTCACGCCACTGCACGAACGCGATCGCGTCCGGCTCACGCTGATCCTGCCGCGAACGGCCCTCCACGGCGCGATCGATCGTCTGTCCGACGTCGCGCCATCGGCAAAAGTAAGCGGCTTGCTCGAAGTTCCGGACACGCCTTCCGATGCCTGGCGCAATCTCATGGAACGCAGCGTTTCGATCGGCGGTGATTCGGCGGCGCATATGGTCAAGCCGCGCGACGAACCGACTTCGCTATCCGGCCTGCTGACGCCCGAGCACATATTGCTCGGCGCGGATATCGCGAATCGGGACGCGCTTTTCAGCACGATCGGGCGCTTCGTCGACGATCGATATGGATTCGCGGCGGATCAAGTCACGTCATGCCTCGCGGCCCGCGAGGCGCTCGGTTCGACCGCGCTTGGCGAAGGCGTTGCCGTCCCGCACGGACAACTCGAAGAAGTGAATCAGGCGATGGCGCTATATATCCGCCCCGCAGCGCCGATTCCCTACGCCGCGCCCGATGGAAAGCCGGTAACGGATGTGATCGCCCTCTTCGTTCCCGAGCGCGTGAGCATGACGCATCTGCATTTGCTCGGTGAAGTCGCGGAGCACTTTTGCGATCATCGGTTCCGCGAGCAACTTCATTTCTGCCGCAATGCGACTGCGGTATGCAGGCTTTTCGCGGATTTTCCCGTCAGCGGACCCGCGCGAAGCGCGACGTAATTTATTTCGCCATCCTACTTTGTTTCCGCCTGCGGAACTTCGATCGGCTTTACTTCGACGGGTGCGGTGCCATCCTTTGTGATCCCGAGCTTGTCCGCCGTCTTCGGCGATACATCGACGATCCGGTTCTTCGCATAAGGACCGCGGTCCTTGATCTCGACGACATCGCTGTTGCCGTTCTCGAGATTCGTGACGCGCGCCTTGGTGCCGAGCGGAAGGGTCTTGCTCGCGGCCGCGTTGGACTGCGGATCCATGTGTGTGCCATCGGCCATTTTTTTCTTGTAGAACTTGCGGCCGTAGTACGAAGCCTCGCCCTTGCGCGGCTTGCCTGAGCGATCGATCCCGCCTGCATGCGCGGCCTTCGCCTTGGCGTGATGACGATGATGATTCGGCGATGCCGTCTCGCGCGCCGCATAAGCGCTGCTCAAACACGTCGACATCAACACGCATACGAATGCCCGAAGCCGCTTCATGTTCTTATCCTCTCGAATCCGATGTCCCGACTTTGCATCGGCGTAGCAGACTTCGGACCGTTTCCCTCTGCGCAATACGCTTGTATAGTGCGAGAGCCCACGATACTGTCGATGAGAGGAACCGTATGAATCAGAAGAACAAGAGGCGTCTTTTGCTCACCGGCGGCATGGCGGCGGCGGCGCTGTGCATTGCCGGATGCACGACCACGGGTCCGTCGTCCGGCGAAACCGCAGCCGGCACGGCCGATCGCGATCGCGCCATCGACGCCGCCGTCGATGCGACGCTGCAACGGTTATATGTTTCCGTGAACGGCTCGCGCGAACTCGTGAGCAAGGCGCGCGGCGTGCTCGTTTTTCCTCGCGTGATCGCGGCGGGCTTCTGGTTCGGCGCGCAATATGGCGAAGGCGCATTGCGTATCGATGGCCGCACCGACGGCTACTACAGCACGGCGGGCGGCTCGTTCGGCTTGCAGATTGGCGCGCAATCGAAAGCGATCATCTATGTGTTCCTGACCGACGATGCGCTCGCGCAATTCCGTCGGCGCGACGGCTGGGCGGCCGGCACCGATGCGACCGTCGCGGTCGCCAGGCTCGGCGCGAACGGCCAGCTCGATACGACCACGGCCACCAATCCCGTCGAGGTCTTCGTGCTGACGAATGCCGGTCTCATGGCCGGCGTGTCGCTCGAAGGCACGAAGGTCAGCCGGCTGAGTCCGTAACCGCGCTCACAGATCCTTCACCAGACGAATCGCGTCATAGATCGCGGCGTGCGTGTTGCGCGCCGATACCGCATCGCCGATTCTGAAAAGCTGGAACTGTCCTTCGGGATTCGTCTCTCCGCTCTGCGGCCTGCCGTCGATGAGTTCGTCGTAATTCACCGCGCCGCGGTTCTTCGATAGCGGCTTGAGCTCGAAGTAAAGGTCGTCCATCGGAATCGTGCCGTGATTGACGACGATCTGATCGTGACGCTGCTCCTTCGTCACGCCGCCGTAATCGCTGCCGATGGTCGCCACCAGTTCACCGCCTTCGCGACGCACCGATTCCAGCCGGAACGTCACCGTGAAGGTGGTCGCGAGCTTTTGCAGCGAGCGCATGTAGGGCACGAGATTCATGCTCATGACTTCGGGCGAGAACGAGCGGTCGGGCGTCATCACTTCCACCTTGCCGCCCGCCTGCGCGATCGTTTCGGCAGCCTGAAGCGCGGCGTGATCGCCGGCATCGTCGAAGATGAGCACGTTCGCGCCGGGCTTCACGTCGCCGGAAATGATGTCCCACGACGAGACCACATGCTCGTTGCCTTCGCTGCAAACCTCCGTGTGCGGCATGCCGCCGGTCGCGACGATCACTACATCGGGTTGCGCCGCGAGCACCGTTTCCGTATCCGCCCACGTATTGAACTTGAACCGCACGCCGAGCTTTTCGCACTGCGCCATGCGCCAGTCGATGATGCCCATCATCTCCTTGCGGCGGACGTTCTGCGCGGTGAGACGAATCTGGCCGCCGGGATCGTTCATCGCTTCGAGCACGACGACGTCATGCCCGCGCTCGCCCGCGACGCGCGCCGCTTCGAGTCCCGCCGGCCCCGCGCCGACGATGACGATCCTGCGCTTCGTCGCGGCCGGCGCGATGGTGTGCGGCATCTCGAGTTCGCGGCCCGTCGCGGCATTGTGGATGCACAGCGCCATGCCGCCCTGATAGATGCGATCGAGACAATAGTTCGCGCCCACGCACGGACGGATGTCGTCCTCCCTGCGCTCGATGATCTTGCGCACGATATGCGGATCGGTCATGTGCGCGCGCGTCATGCCGACCATGTCGAGCTTGCCGGCTTCGATCGCATAGCGCGCCGTGGCGACGTCCTGAATGCGCCCGGCATGAAACGTCGGAAAGTCCGTCGCCCGCCTGATCTCGCCCGCGAACTCCAGATGCGGCGCGCTCTTCATGCCCATGATGGGGATCACGTCGGTCAGGGCGGCATCCGTTTCCAGATGCCCGCGAATGACGTTGAGAAAATCGACGAGACCGCTGTTCTTGAGGCGCATCGAAATCTCGATGCCCTCTTCCTTCGTGATGCCGCCCGCGAGCATTTCATCGGCCGTATAGCGAAGGCCGACGAGAAAGCGCTCCCCGACGCGCTCGCGAATCGCGCGCAACACATCGAACGTGAAGCGCATGCGGTTATCGAGCGAACCGCCATATGGACCTTCGAGCGTATTCGTCAGAGGCGACCAGAACTGGTCCATCAAATGACCATACGATTCGATCTCCATCCCGTCGAGCCCGGCTGCTTTCATGCGCTCGGCGGCATCCGCAAAATCGCGCACGATGCGTTCGATGTCCCAGTCTTCCAGCTTCTTCGGGAAGGTCCTGTGCGCAGGCTCGCGGCAATGCGAAGGCGACACCGCGGGCAGCCAGTCGCCCGTGTCCCAGCGCGTGCGCCGGCCCAGATGCGTCAGCTGGATCATCACCTTCGCGCCGTGCTCGTGACATTCGTCGACGAGATCCTTCATCCACGGCACCACTTCGTCCTTGTACGCGAGGATGTTGTTGAAGACCGGCGGACTGTCCTTCGAAACCGCTGCGGAGCCGGCTGTCATCGTCAATGCGATTCCCGCTTTCGCCCTTTCGACGTGATACGCCCGATAACGCTCCTTCGGCATCCCGTCGTCGGCGTAAGCCGGTTCATGCGAGGTCGTCATGATCCGGTTTCGAAACGTGAGATGTTTCAGCGTATAGGGCTGCAGCAGCGGATCCGTGGACATGAGCGCCTCTTCGAAGCAAGTGGGAACGAACGCCGGTTGTGAATCAAGCGTAGAAGCTCTGTACACATGTGTCAAGTAGAGAGACAATGGTGTACAGCGGAACGCATACAGGAAAAAACGAAATGGATCAGACCCTCGACGCGGTGCGCGGCTCCGCCGACATGTGGCTGGACGCGGCGTACGAAGGGCTTCTCGAAGGAGGCGTGGATGCGGTCCGCATACTTCCGCTCGCAAAGAAGCTGAATCTTTCGCGCACGAGTTTTTACTGGTTCTTCAAGGACCGCGAGGAACTGCTTGCCGCGTTGCTCGGCCGATGGAAGCAGAAGAACACCGGCCACTGGATCGAACGAACCGAGGCATACGCGGACAGCGTGTGCGAAGCGATGCTCAACGTCTTCGACTGCTGGTTCGACGATTCGCTCTTCGACTCGCGCTTCGAAGCCGCGATGCGCAGTTGGTCGCAGCAATCGCAGGAGATCGCGGAGCAGATGGCGCAGGACGATGCGCAACGCATCGCGGCATTGACGGCGCTGTTCGTGCGCTTCGACTATGAACCGCGCGCCGCCGACGTCCGCGCGCGCGTCGCGTATTACACGCAGGCCGGCTATGTGTCGATGAAGCTCCACGAAGACATGGCGGTGCGCATGTCGCGCATTCCGGAATACGTCGAAGTTTTCACCGGCGTGCGGCCGCAGCAACACGAGCTTCAGCGCTTCTACTCGCGGCGCAACTTCGAGTTCGAGTGAGCGGCCGCTTATTGCAGCTTATTGCCGCTTGAGGCCAATCCCTTGGCGGAATCGGTCAGGTGCGACGTGAGTCCGATCGCCCGGCATAGGCTTGTGCGAAACATTCAGTCCGCGTGCAGCCGGTCTATTCCGCCTTTGGGGCCATCATGTACAAAATCCTCAGTCCGATTGGAACCGAGATAGAAATTCCGGAAACGGTCGAAGAAAATTCGGCCACGTTCGACCTGACCGACCTCGCTGGCGCAAAGCAATACTACGAGGAAAACGGCTATGTGGTCGTGCGCCGCGTCGTGGACGGGGCCGCGTGCGATTCGATCCGCAATGCATTCGATAAAACGGTCAAGCAGTACCCGGGATACATCTACCGGCAGGCCACTGCGAATCCGGAAAAAAACCGGATCAACGAATACGGCTTCGTGATGAATCCGCTGCTCAACCTTCAGTCGCTCGGCGACGTAGCGTTCGCGCCGCTCAAGAATCTCGCGGTGAAGGCGTTCGCGAGCAGGCCTGTCAAAGCCATTACACGCGAGATTTTTTCGGAAGAAGGCAAGCTCGTGCAGAGCATGTATTTCGAAGGCAACGCGGAGACGTGGCCGCATCAGGACACGTATTACCTCGATAGCGAATTGATCGGCACGATGGTCGGATGCTGGTACGCGCTCGAAGATATCGACGCGGGAGCCGGGCGTTTCTTCGTCGTGCCGCAAAGTCATCGCATCGACATGGTGAAGAACGGAAAAAACTTCGACGTCGCGTTCAATCACGGCCAGTACAAGGAGCTGGTCAAGAAGATCCTCTCCGAACAACGGCTCGAATTTCGCGCGCCATTCCTGCAAAAGGGCGACGTGCTTCTATGGAATTCGAAAACGATTCACGGCAGTCTGCGCACGACGCGTCCGCAATTTTCGCGCAGCTCTCTGACGTCGCATTTCATTCCGGTTTCTCACCGCTTCCTGCAGTTCCAGTCGAAGATCAAGCCGCTGAATCTGCGCGAGTTCAACGGCATGGCGTTCAATTGCCCGAAGGACATGGAGCGGTTATCGAGCCGCGTCGTGCTGGGCATCGAAACGACCTTTCCCAGGACATTCCAGATGGCAAAGAAACTGGCCATCAAGGCGCTCGTGAAATGAGCTTCGCCCGCGTCATTCGATAGCTAACTGATGCCGGACGACATCGTCACGCCGCCTTTGCGTCATCGGGACGTTCCGCCAGAAGCTCGCGCATCGCGTTGAGCGCGGCCGAAAAATGCCCTTTGCGCCAGACGAGCAAGGTGTCGATGCGACCGAATTCGCCCATCGGATGCAGATCCACTTCGTCATCCAGACGCGCGAGTTCGAGCACCGAGCGCGGCGCCACCGCGACGCCCGCACCGGCCGCCACGCACGCGACGATCGCGTGATACGAACCCAGTTCCAGCACCCGCGCGGGACGGATGCCCTGCTGCTCGTACCAGCGCGTCGCGTATGAGCGATACGCGCAGCCACGCTCGAACGCGATGAGCGTGAGGCCGGCGCTCGCCTGCGCCATCGTCGACGGATGCTGCCCGCGCGGCGTGACGAGCGTCAGTTCCTCCTCGAACACTGGCACGGACTCGAATTGCTCGGCGGGCAGCGTGTCGGGCTCGATCGGCCGCGCCATCACCGCCGCGTCGACTTCGAACGCACGCACGCTGTCGATGAGCGCGCGCGTCACGCCCGTCGTCAGTTCGAGCGTGACCTGCGGCCAGCGCTGGTGATACGCGGCCAGCACGCGCGGCAGACGGCTCGCGGCGGTGCTCTCCATCGTCCCGAGCCGCAGCCGCCCCTGCGGACGATCCTCGCTGACCGCATGACGCGCCTCCTCCGCGAGCGCGAGCAGACGTTCGGCATACGGCAGCAGGGTTTCGCCGGCGGGCGTCAGCACGAGACGGCGGCCATCGCGGATGAAGAGATCGGTGCCGAGCGTCTCCTCCAGTTGACGGATGCGCGCCGTCACGTTCGACTGCACGCGATTGAGCTTCGCGGCCGCGCGCGTCACGCCGTTTTCGCGCACGACGGCCCTGAAAATGTTCAATGCAGACAAATCCATGATCTTTTCCGAAGATTGATCGCATCTCGATTATTCATTTTTCAAGATGGATCGGTCAAGCTACGATGGGGTTTATCCCTTCTTCGCCGACCGACTCATGGCCTCGCACGCTCACGCTTCGCCGCTGCCCGCGCATCACGCCCGAAACGCCGCGCTCGCGTGCGCCGTCGTGCTGGCGGTGGCGCTCGGCGTCGGCAGGTTCGCCTTCACGCCGCTCCTCCCGCTGATGCTCAACAGCGGCGCGCTCGATATCCGGCACGGCGGCTGGCTCGCATCGGCCAATTACGCCGGCTATCTGATCGGCGCGTTGTCGTGCGCGGCGATCCGCATCGATCACGCGCGCATGGTGCGTCTCGCGCTCGCGGGGACCATCGCGCTGACGCTCGCGATGGGCATCATCCATCTCTTCTGGATGTGGGCCGCGATACGTTTCGCGGCGGGCGTCGTCAGCGCGTGGGCCTTCGTGTTCGCGTCGCAATGGGGATTGCGCCGGCTCGCGGAACTCGATGCGCACGGTCTCGCGGGCGTCATCTACGCGGGGCCGGGCGTGGGCATCGTCGCGACCGGTTTGCTCGGCGCGGCCGCCGCGGCGCTCGGCGTGCCCGCGCCATCGGTATGGATCGGATTCGCGCTCTGCTCGGCGGTGGCGGGCGTGTTCGTGTGGCAGGCGTTCGCGCATCGGGCGCCGGTCGCGCGCAGCCCGGCGCATGCCGCCAAAAGCGTGGCGAACGCATCGGCGCGCGTCGATTCGATCGGGCTCGTCGGCCTTTACGGTCTCGCGGGATTCGGCTACATCATCACCGCGACGTTTCTGCCCGTCATCGCGCGACAGGCCTTGCCGGCCTCGCCGTGGCCTGATCTCTTCTGGCCTGCCTTCGGACTGGCGCTGATCGCCGGCGCGCTGGTCGCCGCGCGGCTGCCGCTGTCGTGGGACAACCGGCTGCTTTGCGCTGCGTGCTATCTGATTCAGGCGCTCGGCATCTTGCTCGGCATCGTGTTTCCGAGCGCGCTCGGCTTCGGCATCGGCAGTTTGCTGCTGGGCTTGCCGTTCACCGCCATCACCCTGTTCGCGATGCGCGAAGCGCGCCGTCTGCGCGGCGAAGCCGCAGCCGGATTGATGGGATACGCGACCGCCTCATACGGGCTCGGTCAGATCGCGGGACCGCTCGTCGCCGCACCGATCGCCGCGCACACCGGATCGTTTTCCATCGCGTTGTGGATCGCGGTCGCGGCGCTTGGATTCGGCGCGGCCGGATTGACGTGGCTCGGAATGCGCAACAAGGCAAGCGCCGCGTAAGCAACAGGATCGTCCTATCCGCGCGCGAGGGCCGCGTGTCACAGTGGCGGGCATCCTCTGACGTGGAGCATGCCGTGTCCGCTGCCGAAACATCCACTCTGCTGTATCGCCCTTTCACCGCCGATGACATCGCCGCCGCTCACGCGCTTTCGGTCGAAGTCAAATGGCCGCATCGCGCCGACGACTGGCGCTTCGTGCTCGACGCCGGCGCGGGCTTCATCGCGCAGGAAGGCGAGCGTGTCGTCGGCACCGCGCTGTGCTGGAAGTACGGCGACGATGGCGGATCGCTCGGCATGGTGATCGTCGCGCCGGACTGCCAGGGCAAAGGCATCGGCCGCAAGCTGATGGAACTGCTGCTCGAAGCGCTCGGCAAGCGCATCACCGTGCTGCACGCGACGCCCGCGGGCGAGCCGCTTTACGCGAAGCTCGGGTTCGCGCGCATCGGTGCGATTCATCAGCATCAATCCGCCGATTTCGCCGTGCCGCGCATCGATCTCGCGCAAGGCGAGCGCCTGCGTGCGATCGATCCGCGCGATACGAATGCACTCGTCGCGCTTGCATCGCGCGCAAGCGGACTCGATCGAAGCACGCTCCTGCCTGCGTTGCTGAAAGTTGCCGACGGCATCGTGCTCGAACGCGACGGCGAAGTGCTGGGCTTCGCGCTGATCCGCGAATTCGGGCGCGGCCATGCGATCGGTCCGGTGGTCTCCGTCACCGCCGACGCGCAGCACGCGCGCCGCGCGCAAGCGCTCATCGCCCATTGGCTCGCGCATAAGGAAGGCAAGTTCACGCGCATCGACACGCCCGATGAAAGCGGCTTGTCGGCGTGGCTCGAAAGCATCGGCATGAAACGCGTCGATACCGTCATCAAGATGGCGCGCAATGGCACGCCGCCGCATGACGCATCGGTAGCGCAGTTTGCGATCATCAACCAGGCGCTGGGTTGAACACGATGACGATCCTCTATAAAGCCGATCCCGAACGCGGCAAGCAATGGGCCACGCACTTCGCGCTGAAAGCGCCCGACGTGCCGTTTCGCGTATGGCCCGATATCGGCGATGCCAATGCCGTGCGCTATCTCGCCGCGTGGCAGCCGCCCGCGGATGTCATGCAGACATTCCCCAATCTCGACGTGATCTTCTCGGTCGGCGCGGGCATCGATCAGTTCGATCTGTCCGGCGTGCCGCCGCATGTCGCGGTCGTGCGGATGACGGAGCCGGGCATCGTCGAAGGCATGGTCGAGTATGTGACGCAAGCCGTGCTCACGATTCATCGCGATCTTTTCGATTACGCCGCGCAGCAACGCGAGCGCGTGTGGCGCGAGATGCCGGTGCGCGCGGCTTCGACGCGGCGCGTCGGCGTGCTCGGTCTCGGCATGCTCGGCACCGCCGTGCTGACCACGCTGCGTGCGTTCGGCTTCGATTGCGCGGGCTGGAGCCGTTCGCCGCATGAGATCGAAGGCGTCGAATGTCATGCGGGCGCGGCATCGCTCGATGCGTTTCTCGCGCGCACCGATATCCTCGTGTGCCTGCTGCCGCTCACGGATGCGACGCGCGGGCTTATCGGCAAACGCGTGTTCGAGACCTTGCCGAAGGGCGCATCGTTCATCAATGTCGGGCGCGGTCCGCATGTGATCCAGCAGGATCTGCTCGATGCGCTCGATAGCGGGCATCTGAACGCCGCGATTCTCGACGTCACCGATCCCGAGCCCTTGCCGCGCGAGCATCCTTTCTGGACGCATCCGCGTGTGCGTCTCACGCCGCATATCGCGAGCGCCACGCGGCCCGAAACCGCCGTCGAAATGGTGTTGGAGAACTTGCGCCGTCATCGCGCGGGCGAGCGCATGATCGGCGAAATCGACCGCACGCGCGGCTATTGAATCGTCGGGCAAAGACCGCGAAGGCCGCAGCAGAAAATGCTGCGCGCCCCCCGCAAAACGCTGCGGATTCGCTTTTTGGCGATTTTTTTGGCGATGCACGCGATGCGGCTCTGCCGATAGTATGAAACGGTCAAGAGCCATTCCGCCCCCTTCGCGAAGAGAGAGCCGCATCATGTCGATCAAGTCGCTTGTCGAGTCCGACCGTAAGCATCTGATTCATCCAGTCGTCAGTTATCGCGCGCATGAAGCGCGCGGCGTCACCGTGCTCGATTCCGCCGATGGCGTGTTCCTGCGCGACATCGAAGGCCGGGAACTGCTCGATGCGTTCTCCGGCCTGTGGTGCGTGAACACGGGTTATGGACACGCGAGCATCGTCGAGGCCGCCGCGAAGCAGATGGCGAAACTGCCCTACGCCACGGGCTATTTTCATTTCGGCTCGGAGCCTGCCATCGAACTCGCCGCGAAGCTCGTCGAGCTCGCGCCTGCTTCGCTGCAACATGTGTACTTCACGCTCGGCGGCTCCGATGCCGTCGATTCCGCGCTGCGCTTCATCACGCACTACTACAACGCGACGGGCCGTCCGTCGAAGAAGCATTTCATCGCGCTGCAACGCGGCTATCACGGATCGTCGTCGATCGGCGCGGGCATGACCGCGTTGCCTGCGTTCCATCGCAACTTCGATTTGCCGCTGCCGACGCAGCATCACATTCCTTCGCCGTACGCGTACCGCAACGATTACGCCGATGACGCCGCGCTCATCGCCGCTTCGGTGCAAGCGCTCGAAGCCAAGGTCGCGGAACTCGGCGCGGACAACGTCGCCGCATTCTTCTGCGAGCCGATTCAAGGCTCGGGCGGCGTGATCGTGCCGCCCAAAGGCTGGCTGAAGGCGATGCGCGAAGCGTGCCGCAAGCTCGATATCCTCTTCGTCGCGGATGAAGTCATCACGGGCTTCGGCCGCACTGGCCCGCTCTTCGCGTGCGAAGGCGAAGGCGTCGAGCCCGATCTGATGACGGTCGCGAAGGGACTCACCGCGGGTTATGCGCCGATGGGCGCGGTCCTCATGTCCGATGCGGTCTACCAGGGCATCGCGGATGGCGGAGATGTGTCGGCGGTCATCGGTCATGGACATACGTATTCGGCGCATCCGGTGAGCGCAGCGATCGGCCTCGAAGTGATGCGGCTGTATCACGAAGGCGGCCTGCTCGCGAATGCGCAGTCGCTGGCGCCGCGTTTCGCGCAAGGGCTCGATGCGTTGCTCGATCATCCGCTCGTCGGCGATTCGCGGCATCGCGGCTTGCTCGGCGCGCTCGAACTCGTCGCCGATAAAAACAGCAAGCGCGGCTTCGATGCATCGCTCAAGCTGCCCGACCGCATTGCCGCCGCAGCTTATGCAAACGGCCTCGTGTTCCGCGCATTCGGCGATAACATTCTCGGCTTCGCGCCCGCGCTTTGTTATACCGAAGCGAACTTCGACATGCTGTTCGAGCGCCTCACGAAGACACTCGACGATGTACTCGCGCAAAGCGACGTGCGCGATGCATTGAAAGGCGCATCGGGCTTTAGTTCGCGCGCGGCTGCGTGATAACATCGACCGACCGCCGACATGCGAGACCGAACCCGCCGCGATGAGCACCGACAGCAAGCTGGACCGAATCGATCTGCGTATCCTCTCGCAATTGCAGAAGCGCGGGCGCATCACGAACGTGGAACTCGCCGATGCGGTCGGCCTCTCGCCCAGCCCTTGCCTGATTCGCGTGAAACGGCTGGAAAAGGCGGGTTATATCGTCGGTTATGGCGCGCAGATTCAGCTCGAAAAGCTCGGCGACGTGCAGGTGGTCTTCACCGAAGTCACGCTCGCCGATCATCGCCGCGAAGACTTCATCAACTTCGTGAATGCCGTGAAGGATGTCGACGAGATCGTCGAATGTCATCTCGCGAGCGGCGGTTACGACTATCTGCTCAAGTTCGTCACGCGCAGCGTGAGTCACTATCAAAGTATTATCGAAGGGCTGCTGGAGCGCGGCATCGGCATCGAGAAGTACTTCAGCTACGTCATCATCAAGACGTCGTTCGTGAAGACGCATTACCCGCTCGAAACGCTCTTCTCGCAGAACCATCACTGAGGCGCGCGCCTCTCATTCTCATGCATTCAACGGACGCACGCGCTTTATGCACGTGCGTGCTTTTTATCGTCGATCATTTTCACGCGGAGTAGCACATGTCCAGCAAATATCGTATTGCCGTGATTCCGGGCGACGGCATCGGCAAGGAAGTGATGCCCGAAGCAGTGCGCGCGCTCGACGCGGTGAGCAAGCGCTTCGGTATCGAACTGGAGTACCGGCATATCGAATGGGCAAGTTGCGATTACTACGCGCAGCACGGCCAGATGATGCCGGACGACTGGAAGGCGCAGTTGCAAGATGCCGATGCGATCCTGTTCGGCGCGGTCGGCTGGCCCGATACCGTTCCCGACCATATCTCGCTGTGGGGCTCGCTGCTCAAATTCCGGCGCGAGTTCGATCAATACATCAATCTGCGCCCCGCTCGTCTTTTCGACGGCGTGCCCTCGCCGCTCGCGAATCGCAAGGCGGGCGATATCGACTTCATGATCGTGCGCGAGAACACCGAAGGCGAGTATTCATCGGTCGGCGGCACGATGTTCGAAGGCACCGAACGCGAGTTCGTATCGCAGACGTCGATCTTCACGCGCAAGGGCGCGGAGCGCGTGTTGAAGTTCGCATTCGATCTTGCGCAAAAGCGCGAGAAGAAAGTTACCGTCGCAACTAAAAGCAACGGCATTTCGATCAGCATGCCGTGGTGGGATACGCGCGCCGCCGAAATCGCCGCGCAGTATCCCGAGATCAAGTGGGACAAGCAGCACATCGACATTCTGTGCGCGCGCTTCGTACTGAGCCCGGATCGCTTCGATGTGGTCGTCGCCACCAATCTCTTCGGCGACATTCTTTCCGATCTCGGTCCGGCCTGCACGGGCACGATCGGCATCGCGCCTTCGGCCAACATGAATCCGGAGCGCAACTTCCCGTCGTTGTTCGAGCCGGTGCATGGCTCCGCGCCGGATATCGCGGGCAAGGGCATCGCGAATCCCGTCGCGATGATCTGGTCGGCGGCGATGATGCTTGACTTCCTCGGCGAACGCGAAGCACACGATGCGATGCTTGCCGCGATCACGGCGGTATTGAAGGAAGGTCCGCATACGGGCGATCTCGGCGGCAAGGCGAAGACGACGGAAGTCGGCGCGGCCATTGCGCAAATGCTCGCCTGACTTTTCTGGAGACCACCATGACGCAACGATATGAACTGAGCGATCTGATTCGCGCCGATAACTTCATCGACGGCAAATGGGTTGCCGCTGCAAGCGGCCGACGCTTCGCCGTCACCGATCCCGCGACGGGCGACGTCATCGCGCAAGTGGCCGACAGCGGCCCCGCCGATGCCCGCGCCGCCACCGATGCCGCCGCGCGCGCCTTCCCCGCGTGGCGCGATACGCTGCCGAAAGATCGCGCCGCGGTCCTGCATCGCTGGCACGCGCTGATCGTCGAGCATGCCGATGCGCTCGGACGTCTCATCTCGCTCGAACAGGGCAAGCCCTTCGCGGAAGGCCGCGGCGAGGTGATGTACGGCGCGTCTTACGTCGCGTGGTTCGCGGACGAAGCCACGCGCATCTACGGCGACATCATTCCGCAGCAGCAACGCGGCAAGCGCATGAGCGCGGTGAAGGAACCGGTCGGCGTCGTCGCTGCGATCACGCCGTGGAATTTCCCGCTCGCGATGATTGCGCGCAAGATCGCGCCCGCGCTCGCGGCGGGTTGCACGGTCGTCGGCAAGCCGGCCGAAGATACGCCGCTCACGGCGCTCGCGCTCGTGATGCTCGCCCATGAAGCGGGCGTGCCGGCGGGCGCGTTGAATCTCATCAGCGCATCGCGCGAAAACGCGCAGGACGCGGTCGCCGACTGGCTCGAAGATGGCCGCGTGCGCAAGATCACCTTCACCGGCTCGACGCCGGTGGGCAAGTATCTCGCGCGGGAATCGGCGGGCACGTTGAAGAAGCTGTCGCTGGAACTCGGCGGCAATGCGCCTTTCATCGTATTCGACGATGCCGATCTCGATGCCGCCGTCACCGGATTGATGGCATCGAAATTCCGCAATGGCGGACAGACTTGCGTGTGCCCGAATCGCGTCTATGTGCAGTCGTCCGTGTATGACAAGTTCGCTGACCTGCTCGCGAAGCGCGTCGCCGCATTGAAAGTTGCGCCTGCAACTGATTCCGATGCGCAGATCGGCCCGATGATCAACGCGCGCGCGGTCGAAAAGATCGAGCGTCATGTAAACGACGCGTTGAAGCGCGGCGCACGCGCGCTGACGGGCGGCAGGCGTCTCGCGGAACTCGGCCCCAACTATTACGCGCCGACCGTGCTCGCCGATGCAACGTCCGACATGCAGTTGAGCTGCGAAGAAACCTTCGGCCCGGTCGTGCCGCTGTTTCGCTTCGACGACGAAGCCGAGGCGATCCGCGCCGCCAATGACACGCCTTTCGGCCTCGCAGCGTACTTCTATAGCCAGAACCTGAAGCGCATCGATCGCGTATCGCGTCTGCTCGAATCGGGACTCGTCGGCATCAACGAAGGCGCGATTGCGAGCGAGGCCGCGCCGTTCGGCGGCGTCAAGGAATCGGGCTATGGTCGCGAAGGCTCGAAGTACGGCCTCGACGATTACCTCTCGATCAAATATCTCTGCCAGGGCGGGCTCGAATGAACGCGCATTCAAACGCATACCCGATCGAGATCGCGTTCCCCGATATCGGCGCGCATGCCTCGGGCAACGCGGGCGTGCCGTATGTGCATACGTTCGATTCGGGCATCGACGGTCCGCATGTGATGATCAACGCGCTCACGCACGGCAACGAAGTGTGCGGCGCGATCGTCGTCGATGCCTTGCTGCGTGCCGGACTGCGCCCGTGGCGCGGCAAGCTCACGCTCGCGTTCGCGAACGTCGATGCTTACGCGCGTTTCGATGCGAGCAAGCCCGATGCATCGCGCTTCGTCGATCAGGACTTCAATCGTGTATGGACCGCGCAAGCGCTCGATGACATGTCGCGCGATTCGAGCGAGCTGCGCCGCGCCCGCGCGATGCGGCCCGTCATCGATACGGTGGACCTCCTGCTCGATCTTCATTCGATGCACGAGAAGAGCAAGCCGTTGATCGTCGCGGGACCGCTCGATAAAGGCATCGACTTGTCGGCGAGGCTCGGCACGCCTGCGACCGTGATCTGCGACGAAGGTCATCCGGAAGGACGGCGCATGCGCGATTACGAAGGCTTCGGCGATCCTTCGAGCGACAAGAACGCGTTGCTCATCGAATGCGGACAGCACTGGGAAGCGAATGCCGTGACCGTCGCGCGCGACGTGACCGCGCGCTTTCTGTTGCTATCCGGCGTGATCGACGAAGAAGACTTGCCCGCCGGATGGGTTCAGCCATCGCCGCAGGAAATGCTCGTTGTGCGTGTGACGGAACCGGTCGTAGCCAGGAGCATGGACTTCCGTTTCGCCGATGCCTACACGGGGCTCGAAGTGTTTCCGAAAGCGGGCAGCGTGATCGGCTGGGCGGAGGGCGTTGCGGTCGAAACGCCCTATGACGATTGCATGCTCGTGATGCCGTCGCTGCGGCAGTTGCGTCCGGGCGTGACGGTCGTGCGGCTCGGCAAGATCGAACGGCGCATTCGAGTTGCAGGTGGTTTTGCTCGTTGAAGCGCTGTTCTACGGTTGTGATGTGAGGTCGCCGGATCCCGTGTACTTGTCGGTCTATCAGCACTGCCCCTGTGCGGGGCGGCACTCACTTTCCTTCCAGTAGTCGCCGGATCCCGCTTTCGCGTCGGTCTATTAGCGTTGCCCCTGTGCGGGGCGGCACTCACTTTCTTTGCTGCTGCAAAGAAAGTAAGCAAAGAAAGCAGCTTTTCAGGCCCGCGGTCACACGCAATTTGGGTAGTTCTCTCGTCCTCGATGGCACTCGCCTAAAGAGTGCCCTCATCACAATAACCGGGCTTGGCTCGCGCACGGTCTGCCGCCCGAATACGTTGAGCGCGCTGGTTCAGCACGAAACAGCTTCGGCACAGCGCTACGCGCTGCCGCCGGGTATGCAAGGGAAACCAAAGGGCGGCGATTGCAGCGAGATGGAGACGTTAGTAGAGAAGCACGCGCATTCCCGATGGACCCATCGGCCGCGAAGCGAGCCGGAGCTATTTGGTGCTGAACCAGTTTGTTGTGTGGTGCGATGTGGCAGACCGTGCGCGAGCCAAGCCCGATGGGGCCTATGAGGCCCTCTTTAGGCAGCCCACGAACGACGAGAGGACTACCCAAACTGCGTGTGACCGCGGGCGTATCGGAAGCTGCTTTCTTTGGTTACTTTCTTTGAAAGGACCAGAGTAAGCGCTAAAGCGCTAACTCTGGTCGACGGCAAAGAAAGTGACTGCCGCCCCGCACAGGGGCAACGCTAATAGACCGACGCGATAACGGGATCCGGCAATCACCCAAAACCATCAAGAGGCAAGAAAGCAAATGAAAGTACAGCAACTCAAACAGAGCATAGCAATCGAAGGACTGGAAGACTGGGGCACGGCGGGACTTCCCGGCACGCAGGAAATAAAGATATCCGGCGTGCAAAAAGTGATTCCCGGCAGCGAAGCAATCGATACGGGCGTATTCGAATGCACGCCGGGCACGTACCGGCGTTCGGTGAAGGAAGCGGAGGTCATGCATTTTCTGGCCGGCCGTGGCCGCTTCACGCCCGATGGCGAGGACACGATCCACTTCACCGGCGGTGATACGCTCTTCTTCGCGGCGAACACCGAAGGCACATGGGAAGTCGATGAAACCATGCGCAAGGTCTACGTGATCTTCTGAACGTGCATCGGACGTGGCCATTGCGCTGACATAACATCAGGTCATGGTCACTCCAACAATTCCGGCGTTGCCCCCGCGTATTTGACTCAATATATTTTTAGTCATCCGCGCGCCGTCCTCGTCTTCGCTCGAAGCCGGACGGGACCGCGATCTGCAGGACGTCCACTGCTTCAATCTTGTCGAGGAAAACGCCGTGATGAAGATTGCAAGATTCCGCTGTCCGCACTTTCCCGTTCGTCCGCTGGCCATGACATTGCTGCTCTCCATCGCGAGCGCGGCGCCGTCGTTCGCAGCGGGCAAGATCACGTTCGTATCGCAAGGCGGCGCGTATCAGGAAGCGCAAACCAAGGCGATTCTCGATCCCGCCGCGAAAGAGCTCGGCATCACGATCAACCAGGACAGCATTCCGGATGCGTGGCCGCAGATCAAGGCGCAAGGCTCAACCGGCAAGCCGATCTGGGACGTCGTCGATACGCCCACGTCGAACTGCTTGCGCGGCGGGCGCGAAGGGCTGCTCGAAAAGCTCGACTTCTCGAAGTTACCCAACGCCGCAGCCATTCCCGAAAAATACCGCACGCCCTATTCGGTGGCGTACGAGTTCTATTCGACGGTCATCGGCTATAACAAGAAGTCGCTGAAGAAAGTGCCGCAAAGCTGGAAGGACTTCTGGGACGTCAAGAACTTCCCCGGCACGCGCGCACTGCGCAACGATCCGATGACGGTGCTCGAAGCCGCACTGCTCGCGGATGGCGTGCAGCGCGACAAGCTCTATCCGCTCGACGTGGATCGCGCGTTCAAGAAGCTCGAAGAGATCAAGCCGAACGTCACGGTGTGGTGGACTTCGGGCGGACAGTCGGCGCAATTGCTGCACGACGGCGAAGTCGACATGACGATGATCTGGAACGGCCGCGCGAGCGCCGTAATGAAGGACAATCCGGATGTCGCCTTCACGTTCAACGACGGCATTCTGCAGAACACGCAGCTTTGCATCCTCAAAAACGCGCCGAACATGAACGAAGCCGTGCGCTTCCTTAACGCGGCCGTATCGCCGGAATTGCAGGCGAATCTGCCGCTTTATATCGATTACGGTCCGGGCAATCCGGCTGCATTCAAGACCGGCAAGATCACCGACAAGCGCGCATCCGAATTGCCGAGCGCGCCCGCGAATGCGGCGAAGCAGGCGTTGCTTTCCGAAGAATGGTGGGCTTCAGAGTCCGGCATTCAGGCGAAGGCGCGCTGGCTCAAGTTCATGCAATAACGCCGACGTGTTCGACTTTCTGATTCTGGGCGGCGGCTCGGCCGGCTGCGTGCTGGCCGCGCGCCTTTCCGAAGATGCGCGCGCGACCGTGTGTCTCGTCGAAGCGGGCCGCGACATCTCCGCGCGCACGATGCCCGATGCCATCCGCAGCCGCTATCCGGGCCGCGCTTATCTCGACACGCGCAACATCTGGCAGGCATTGAAAGCGCGCATGAGCGAACGCGCCGCGGCGCTGCGACGCTATGAACAGGCGCGGCTTCTCGGCGGCGGCTCGGCGATCAATGCGTTAATGGCCAATCGCGGCTCTCCATCCGATTACGATGAATGGGAAGCGCTTGGCGCCGATGGCTGGAACTGGCAAGCGTGTCTGCCCTACTTTCGCAAGCTGGAAACCGATTGCGATGTCACCGGCCCGCTGCACGGCAGCGATGGCCCGTTACGCATTCAACGCACGGCATGGCCGCGCATTTCGCCGTTCGTGCGCACGGTGCTCGCCTCGCTTGCCGATAGGGGCCACGCCTTGCGCGACGATCAGAACGGACCTTGGGAAGACGGCACGTTCATCGGTGCGATCGCGGTCAGCGCGAACGGAGAACGCATACCGACCTCGGTTTGCTATCTCGACGATGCCGCGCGCGCTCGCAGCAATCTGACGATACGCACCGGCGATGTCGTCGAATGCATTCTGTTCGATGGCAAGCGCGCGATCGGTGCGCGCATCGTTCGCGCCGACGGCACGCGTGAAGACTTGCGCGCACATCGCGTGATCGTATCGGCGGGCGCGATTCACAGTCCCGCATTGCTGATGCGAAGCGGCATCGGCCCCGGCGATGAACTCGCCGCGCTCGGCATCGACGTAGTGGCCGATCGTCCCGGCGTCGGGCGCAATCTGATGGAACATCCTTCGATAGCGGTCTCCGCGTTTTTGCCGCGCGCCGCACGCACGCCGTTTCCGGATGAACATCACGAGCAGGCGATCGTGCGCTTTTCATCCGGCCTGGCCGACACCGTTCAAGGCGACATGCACGGCGCGATCCTGTCGCGTTCGGGCTGGCATTCGGTGGGTTATCGGCTGGGCACGATCTTCTTCTGGGTCAACAAGTCCTATTCGCGCGGACGCGTCACGCTGGCATCGGCGAATGCATTCGATGAACCCAACGTCGACTTCGCGATGCTCTCCGATTCCCGCGATCTCGAACGGCTCAAGCTCGCGCTGCGTTTCGGCGCTGCAACGCTTGCATCGGCTTCGATGGATGCGATCTTTCCATCGAGCTATTCACCGCGCGTTGCAGCGGTGGCGGTGCCGGGAACATGGAGTGCGCTCCAGCGCGGCGCGTTGAGCGCGCTGCTCGATATCGCCGGGCCGTTGCGTGGTGCGTTGATCAAAGGCGTCGTGACGCAAGGCATCACGATCGACGAACTGCTCGCCGACGATCGCAAGATGACCGAGTTCGTCATGCGCCATGTCGGCGGGACATGGCATCCGTCGGGAACGTGCCGCATGGGTTCATCGAGCGATCCGCTGGCCGTGACCGATGCGCGCGGCGCGGTGCATGGCATCGAAGGTCTGCATGTATGCGACGCGTCGTTGATGCCGTCGATTCCATGCGCGAATACGAACGTGCCGACGATCATGATCGCCGAGCGCGCGGCGGATGCATTGCGCGGCACGGTCCTCGACAAGCATGAACCGGCCGCGCACGCCGTGACTCAGGCGCCGTAACCCACGATGCCCTTCACTTCGAGAAACGCTTCCAGTCCCCACTCGCCATATTCGCGCCCATTGCCCGACTGCTTGTAGCCGCCGAACGGCGAGCCCGGATCCCACGCCGGATAGTTCACGTAGACACTGCCCGCGCGCATTCTCATCGCCACGCGGCGCGCGCGCTCCTGATCCTGCGATTGCACGTAAGCCGCCAGGCCATAAGGCGTGTCGTTCGCGATGGCGATCGCTTCTTCTTCATCGCGATACGGCATGATCGCGAGCACCGGGCCGAAGATTTCCTCGCGCGCGATGGTCATCGAAGGATTCACGTTAGCGAACACGGTCGGCTTCACGTAATAACCGCGTTCGAGTCCAGCGGGACGCCCCGCGCCGCCCGTCACCAGTGCAGCGCCCTCTTCTATGCCGACATCGATCAGCCGCTGCACGCGTTCGAACTGCACGTCGCTGACGACGGGGCCCATCGTCGTCGCCGGATCGCTCGGTGAGCCGACGCGCTGCTTCTGCGCCGCGCGCAACGCGATCTGCACCACTTCGTCGTGCCGCGATGCGGGCACGAGCATTCGCGTCGGCGCATTGCAGGATTGACCGCTGTTGCTGAAGCACGAATTCACGCCGGCCGTGACGGCTACTTCGAAATCGGCATCGTCCAGCAGGATGTTCGCCGACTTGCCGCCGAGTTCCTGATGCACGCGCTTCACGGTCGGCGCGGCCAGCTTCGCGATCTCGATGCCCGCGCGCGTCGATCCGGTGAACGACACCATATCCACATCCGGATGCGCGCTCAATGCCGCGCCGACGGTCGGACCATCGCCATTGACGAGATTGAAGACGCCTTTGGGCACGCCGGCCGCATCGATGATTTCGGCGAAAAGCACGGCGTTCATCGGCGACACTTCGCTCGGCTTCAACACCACCGTGCATCCCGCCGCGAGCGCAGGCGCGACCTTGCAGACGATCTGATTGATCGGCCAGTTCCACGGCGTGATGAGCGCGGCCACGCCCACGGGCTCGTGATTGACGAGCGTCGTGCCCTTCTTGCGTTGCCATTGAAAGCGTTCGACCGTGCGCAGCGTCTCTTCGATATGACGCTTGCCGAGCGCCGCCTGCCACGCATGAGCGAGCTTCGCCGGTGCGCCGATCTCGCGCGAGATGACATCGGCCATCTCGTCGTAACGCGCGACATACGCTTCGAGCAAACGCTCGAGCAACGCAACGCGCTCTGCGACGCTCGCCCGTGAAAACGATGAGAACGCACGCCGCGCCGCCGCGACCGCGCGATCGACATCGCGCGCATCGCCGAGCGCGACCTCGCCGATCGCTTCTTCAGTCGATGGATCGATGACCGGCAAACGTGTATCGCCGTACGGTTCGACCCATTCGCCGTCGATATAGAACTGCTGTAGATGTCGCATGGTTTTTCGTTGTGAAAGATTCAGGCTCGCGCCGCAGCCGAAGATCGCCGGCTCACGACGACGATCATCACGAGACACAAGGTCAACGCCGTCAGCATCGTGCTGATGGCGGCGATGGTCGGATCGATTTCATCGCGCAGCGTGACGAACATGCGGCGCGTGAGCGTCTGATTGTTGCCGCCCGAAATGAAGAGCGCAACGACGGTTTCATCGAGCGCCTGAATGAACACGAACACGGCACCCGAGATCACGCTCGCCTTGATCTGCGGCAACGTCACCGCCATGAACGCGCGAAAGCGATTCATGCCGAGACTGCGCGCGACCATCTCCTGCGTGCGATCGAACGTGCGCAAGTCCGCGCCGACGGAGATGAGCACATACGGCAGGCCGAGCATCGTATCCGCGATGATGAGACCGCCAAGCGTGTTCACATAACCCATCTGCGTGAAGACGAAGAACACGCCCACTGCAACGATGATGATCGGCACCATCAGCGGCAGCATCAGCAATGTGCGCAGATAGCGCAACGACCAGTGCGATCCATACTGGATGCCGTATGCCGCCGCGATGCCGACCGGCGTCGCGATCAAGGCCGCGCACGTCGAGGCCGCAAAGGTGGTCTTCGCCGCATCGATCCACGCGGGATTATCGAAGAACGCGTGATACCAGCGCAACGAATACGCAGGCGGCGGAAACGTGAGGAAACGCGCATCCGAGAAAGACAGCGGCACGACGATGACCACGGGAATCATCAGAAACGCGAGAATCAGCATCACCGATGCACCGAGCGTCACGCGGCCGAACGATAAGGTATTCATTTCGCCCCCAGTGTCTTTTCGAGCGGAATCACGCGGCTCACGCAATAGAAGATCGCGCACACGCAAATAAGCAGCACCACGCTCACCGAGCTTGCCGCGCCCCAACTGTTGTAGATCTCGACGTTGCGGCTGACGATCATCGACACCATCATCGACTTGCCGCCGCCCATCAGCTCGGGCGTGATATAGAAGCCGAGGCACAGCACGAAGACGAGCGTGACGCCCGCGAGCACGCCGCTCATGGACAGCGGCAGAAACACGCGCAAGAACACATGCAGCGGCGAACCGCCGAGACTCGCACCTGCTTGCGAGAGATTCGGCGGAATCTTCTGCATCGCGGAGTAGAGCGGCAGCACCATGAACGGCAACAGGATGTGCACCATCGCGATGATCGTGCCGAACTGGTTATACGAAAGTTGTAACGGGCGCTCGATCAGACCCATGCCGAGCAGCGCCTTGTTGATGAGACCGGTGCGTTGCAAGAGCACGAGCCACGCGTACGTTCGCACGAGCACGCTCGTCCAGAACGGAAGAATCACCATGCCGAGCACGAGCGCGCTCCATCGCGGCGATATCGATGCCGCGAAATACGCGACAGGATAGCCGAGCAGCAGCGTAATCGCCGTCACGATGAAACTGAGCTTGAACGTCAGCAGAAAGGTGTCGAGATAGGCACCGGTAAAGACACGCTTGTAATTGACGAGCGAGAACACGCCGTCGTGATAGAACGATTGCCACGACAGCCACGCGAGCGGCACGACGAGCAATACGACGACCACGAACAGCGCGGGCGCCATCAACAGCAGCATCGCGCGGTCTTCGCGTCGCTGATGCCGCACCGATGGATCGATCGTCGCGGGTTGCATCACGGCGGGGTCCTGGAGAATCCGTTTGGCTGTCGTCATCATGCACCTACTGCATCGAGGAACTGATACCACGCAGCGACGAGCCGCACACCCGGCGCGCGCAACGCATGAAACGGTACGGGCCGCAAGCCGTCTTGCGCGAGCAGCGCGAGTTCGGGCTTCTCACCGAGCGCAAGCGCAGCGGCATGCTGACCGATCAGGCTGGCCATCGCGACACCCGCGCCGTTATAGCCGAGACAGAACGTGGTCGCATCGTCGCTGCGGCCCACGTGCGGCAATGCGTTGAAGGTCATCCCGACATAACCCGACCAGCGAAATTCCACCGGCACGTCCTTCAATTGCGGAAAGAGCGCGACCATCGCGCGTTGCAGCGCATCGAAGCCGGTCGGCTCGCCTTCCTTGCCGAACGCGTCGCGGCCGCCGAACAACATGCGGCCATCGACCTTGCGGAACCACTTCATCATGCGGCGCGTTTCGGTGTAGCTGCGGCGGTTCACCATCAACTGCGCATCGAGTTCCGGAGATAAGGGCGCGGTCGCGATCATCGCGCTTCTGAACGGCACGAGCTCGCGATGATATGAAGCGGTTGCCTCGGTCAGATTCGAATAGGCGTTCGTCGCGACGATGACCTGCTTCGCGCGCACCGTGCCGCCGGGCGCCTTCAACAGCACGCGGCCGTCCTGTTCGCGCGACATGTCGATGACAGGCGTCGCTTCGTAGATCGGCACGCCGCGCACGATCAGACCGGCCGCGATGCCGCGCACGTATTCGAGCGGCAGGATCGTGCCCGCGTCCGCGCTCAACACGCCGCCGACGAAGCCCTTCGAGCCTGTCTCATGTTCGACTTCAGCACGAGATTGCACGCTCATGGACGTATCGTTGAGCGTCGTGCGAATCCAGTCCGCCTCGGCGCATATCGATGCGAGCGCACGTTCCGTATGCGCGCAACGCAGGCTGCCCGTATGTTCGAAGCGCGCGCGTTCGAGCTTGAACTCGTCGACGAACGCCTCGACGGTGCGCACGCCATGGTGCGCGAGCCGATGCATGCGCTTCGCGACATCGATGCCATGCGTGCTCGCGATCGTCGGAAACGAGAGACGAAACTTCGACGACACCACGCCGCCATTGCGTCCGCTTGCGCCCCAGCCGATCGGATTCGCATCCAGCACCGCGCATTCGACGCCGCGCTTTTGCAGCGCATACGCGGCGCTCAAGCCCGAATAGCCCGCGCCGATGATCGCCACTTCGACATCGATATCGCGTGCGAGCGGTGCGCCGGTGCTCATCGGCGCGGCTATCGCCCGCCACAACGAGTCCGGTTGCGGGCGCTGCGGTGTCGTCGGGGCGCGCATGGTCAGGCGGCGGCGCGGAGTTCGTCGTCGACGGCATCCGCGAGCGCGGCGAGCGTCGCGAACTTCCACGTCGGCGTCGTCACGCTCTCGGGCACGGGTGTCGCGCCGAAGCCCTTCATGCCCTGGCGCCGCTCGATCCAGCATGTCGAATAACCGAGCTTCGTTGCGATGCCGATGTCGTGATACTGGCTCTGCGCCGTATGCAGGATCTCTTCGAACTTATAGCCGAACGCCGCCTGACGTCCACGGTTATAGGCAAAGAATTGCGGATCGGGTTTGGCGACGCCGGTCTCATCGCAGCAGACGGTATCGTCGAACGGATTGCCGAGCGTGTGAGCATAGGCCGACAACGCAACGCGATCCGCGTTGGTCATCGCGACAAGACGAAAGTGCTTGCGCAGACGCTTCAATGCCGCCACCGAGTCTTCGAATGCGGGCCATTCGAGCACATCGCGCTGGAATGCCGCGGCGGATTGCGCATCGTCGGGCACGCCGAGTTTGCTCGCGAGATGCAGATACACGTTCGCCATTTCATGACTCGATCTGCCCGGATACTTCGCGCGCCCTTCCATGTACGGCTCGAAGATCTGATCGTCGGTCAGGTCCTTTGCCTTCGCTCCGCCCAGCCGGCGCACGGAATCGAGCACGCCCTTTTCGAAGTTGATCAGCGTGCCGACGACATCGAAGGTCAGGACCTTGAAATCGGTGAGATTCATTGCGTCATCCTTTACGGGTTGCGTATCTACGTTTGCAGTCGAAATCGCCCGTGCACAGGCGGTGAGAAGAAATCAGGCCGACACGACGATCGTGTCTTGCGGATCGAGCGCGACCGTCATCGATGCGCCCGGCTCGGGGATGCGCTTGCGCGCGTCGTGGCTGCCGGGTTGCCGAAGACTGATCGCCGTGCCGTCGGCGAGCGCGGCGAACACGCGCAGGCTCTCGCCTTGATAGAGCACTTCGGTCACGCGGCATGAAAGACGGTTCGCATCCGCATGACGGTTCTCGCCGTCGATGACGAGCTTTTCCGTTTGCACCGCGAGCAATAGCTTCTCGCCGCGCGGCAATGGATGCGCGGTGCGCAGAATCGTATCGCCGAGACGCACGGCATCGTCGCCGGCGCGCGTGACATCGAGCATCGTCGCTTCGCCGATGAAGCTCGCGACGAACGCATCGCAAGGACGGTCGTACAGGCGCTCGGGTGTGTCGATCTGCACGAGCCTGCCGTCCTTCAACACGGCGACGCGATCGCTCATCGTGAGTGCTTCGCGCTGGTCGTGCGTCACGTTGACGATGGTCGCCCCGAGCTGCCGATGCAGCCTGCGCAATTCGATTTGCATGGTCTCGCGCAGTTGCTTGTCGAGCGCGGACAACGGCTCGTCCATCAGAATGAGTTGCGGTTGAAACACCATTGCGCGGGCAAGCGCCACGCGTTGCTTCTGTCCGCCTGAAAGCTGATGGATGCTGCGGCTTTCATAACCTTTGAGTTCGACCATGGCGAGTGCTTCGGCGACGCGCTTCGCCCATGTCGATTTCGGCTCGCGCCGCGCACGCAGCGAGAACGCGACGTTCTCGCCTACCGTCATGTGCGGAAAGAGCGCGTAGTTCTGAAACACGATGCCGATATCGCGCTTGTGCGGTGGCGCAAATGTAATGTCACGCTCGCCGACCCACACGCTGCCCGAGCTCGGCTGCACGAAGCCGCCGAGAATGCCGAGCAGCGTCGTCTTGCCCGAGCCAGAAGGCCCGAGCAGCGAGACGAATTCGCCCGGCGCGATATCGAGCGATACGTCATCGAGCGCCGTCACCGCGCCATAGCGCTTCGTCGCGGACCTGATCGACACTCCCGTTTTAGCGCGTGCGTCCATGTCGTTCGTCTCGTCGGAAATAGAGGGGTTGGGAAAATACTAAGTCGCGATGTTTTTGACGGCAATTCCAAAATTGTTGGATCGGGCATAACATGAAGTCATGCCAAACCTTCGCAAGAAACTGCCGAGCGCCAATGCGCTTTTCGTATTCGAAGCGGCCGCGCGCTGCGGTAATTTCACGCGCGCCGCGCAGGAGCTTTATGTGAGTCAGCCCGCGGTGAGCCGCATGCTCGCGCGCATGGAGGACCATATCGGCGTGCGGCTTTTCGAGCGCGTGCGCGGCGGCATCGAACTCACGGAGAGCGGCGAGATTCTTTATCGCAAGATTTCCGAAGGCTTCAGCGGCATCGAAAGTGCGATCCGCGAAATCGAGGCGCGCGCGACGGGCATCGAGACCGTCACGCTTTCCGTATCGACCGGCTTCACCACGCATTGGCTCATGCCGCGCATGAGCCGTCTGAATCAGGCGTTTCCATCGGTCGATCTGCGGTTTCAATTGATATCGGGGCGCATCGGCGGGCCGCTCGTTGATGTCGATCTCGGCATGCGCTTTGTTCACGACGAAGAGATCGACGAGCACGCGGTGCTCGTGATGCCCGAGATGCTCTTGCCGCTTTGCAATCCGCGTTATCACGAACTCGCAGAGACCGATGCGGCGCGCGCGCATGGCGATACCGTCATCGTGATGGACGATGAAGAACGCGGCTGGCACGAGCGTTTTCATGCGTTCGCTTCAAAGGAGCGCCATGCAGCAGGCATGTTGCGTTTCAACGATTACGCGATCGTCGTGCAGGCGGCGTTGCTCGGACAAGGCATCGCGCTCGGATGGCTCAACGTGACGTCGCACTGGCTCGCGCAAGGCGCGCTCGTGCCTGCCGAAGAAGAACTGGTGGTCACGAGCCGGCGTTGCTGTCTGCTCACGCCGCCGAACAAGTCGATGCGGCCCATCGTCGCCAGCGTGCGCGAATGGATCATCCAGGAAGCGCTAAGCGACATGCGCTCCGTCGAAAGCAAATACCCGCGGCTGGGCTTGCGTGACGCGCTTGCCCAGACCGGCATCGAGCTCGGTTGAGCGCGCTTTTCTGCGCGCGCGCTCGACGAACGCGCTCGGCGTCATGCCGCACAGGCGCTTGAAATGCCGCGCCAGATGACTCTGATCGAAGAAGCCCACTTCCGTCGCGACGACCGATCCTGGCACGCCCGCGAGCAATAACGTCTGCGCGCGCCGCACGCGCAACTCGCACAGGTACTTGTACGGCGAAAGTCCGAATTGCTCGCGAAACACGGTCGCGAAGCGCGACACGCTCAGCGCCGAAAGATCCGCGAGTTGCGCGAGGCTCACGGTCTTGTCGAAATTGGCTTCGATGTAGGCGAGCGCGTCGACCAGATTGGCTTGGCTCATGGCGAAGTCTCGGAAGTAAGCGATTGCGCGCGCGTCGACGAAGCGCGCTGAAATCGTCTGATGGAAAACGAAGAAAGATCGATCGGCGTGCTGCCCGCATCGAGCAATTCGGCAAGCGTCTCGCCCACGCCCGGTCCGATCTGAAAGCCCGATCCGCTGAAGCCGAACGCGTAGAACAGGCCATCGGCTTTCGAACTCGGACCGATCACCGGCTCCGAATCCGGCAGATAGCTTTCCACACCGCTCCACACGCGAATCACATGCAGCGGGCGCATCGCGGGCACCATGCGGCGGAACTGCGCCAGTTGCGCGACGGTGTTCTCGGGCAGGACGGAAGCGCGTCGCGTGTCTGCGTCCGCGGGTCCGGGCGGTCCGCCCCCGAGCACGATATTGCCCCGCTCCACTTGCCGGAAATATACGCTCTCTTCCTTGATCGACGTGTACACGCCCATCGAAGCCTTGAACACGTAAGGCACGGGTTCGGTCACCGCCATTTGCGGGCCGCGCGCGACGAGCGGCACGGGTTCGCCGAATTGCGTCGATAGCGTATTGGCCCACGCGCCCGCGCAAATCAGCACTTGCTCCGCGCGATACACATCGCCCGCCGCGCTTTCCACGCGAAAGCCGCCCGCTTCCTTTTCTACGCGCACCACTTCCGTGTTCTCGACGACGCGCGCGCCGAGCCGCGCGGCAGCACGCCCGAACGCGGGCGCGGCAAGACGCGGATTCGCGTGGCCGTCGAGCGGCGAGATGGATGCGGCGATCACGTCGCGGCCCAGAAAAGGAAAGCGCTCGAACATGGCCGCGCCTTCGAGCACTTCGAGATCGAGGTCGTAAGCGCGCGCATCGGCGGCATAGCGATGAAAGTATTCCGCGTCATGCGCGTGATAGCACACGCGGGTATGCCCCGATGGCAAGAACTCGACATCTTCGCCGAGCAGTTCGCGGGAACGCCGCCACGTTTGCAGCGCGCGATTCGACATTGCGAGTTGCTCCAGCGCGCGGCCTTGGCGACGCACGCCGCCGAAGTTCACGCCGCTCGCCTGTTGTCCGGTCAAGCCGCGTTCGAGCAGGATCACCGAACGCTTGCGACGGCGCAAAAAGAAAGCGGTCGTCGTGCCGACGATGCCCCCGCCGATCACGATCACATCGGCGCGCTCGTTCATTCGCTGGTCTCCAGATCTTTGTGCGGCGCGAGCGCCATGGGCAGAGGTTTCACCGGTGCTTGCCCGCGCAAGCGGCCGACCGCTTCCAGCGGCACGCGTGCTTCGGCTGCAATGACTTCCGCGCCCGCATGTGCGCAGAAGCGGCCCTGGCATCGGCCCATGCCAACGCGCGAAAAAGCCTTCGCGCGATTCGCTTCCTTTGCGCCCATGTCGTTCACGACGCGCCTCAGGTCGCCTGCCGTTATCGCTTCACATCGGCACACGATGGTTTCATCCGGCAAGGCGGCGGCAAAGCGCGCGGGCCACGGAAACGCGGTGCGCAAGCCGGAAGCAAAACGCGTGAAGCGATTTAGTTGCAAGCGCAACTTGTTGGCTTCGTCTTCGCTGCACGTCATGCCGATGTCCTTCAACGCCGCGAGCGCCGCAAGACGTCCCGCGCGCTCGGCGGCATCCGCGCCGCGCACGCGCGCGCCATCGCCGGCAAGATAGATGCCTTTCACGTTGCTGCGGCCATCCACATCGGCGATGGGAAGCCACTGTTGCAACGCCTGATCGAAGCGGAACTCGCAGCCCGCGAGATCGGCGAGCTGTGTTTCAGGGCGCAAGTGATAGCCGAGCGCGACGGCATCGCATCCGACTTGCAGCATCGCGCCATCGGCTTGCCTGACGCGCACGCCTTGCACGCCATGCTCGGGCGTGCCTCGAATCTCGACCGGCGTGATGCCGCGATGAACCGGCACGCGCGCATCTTTCAGCACGCGCATCAACGCAACGCCCTTCCTTAACGCCGATGGAATCGCGAGCAGTTGCGGCAACGCGCGCAGACGCTGCGCGAACGTCGATGTATCGAGCACCGCACTTACTGTCGCGCCCGCCTTCACGTATTGCGCGGCGACGAGATAGAGCAAGGGACCGGTGCCCATCATCACGACGCGCGAACCGATCGCGCAGCCCTGCGATTTGAGCGCGACCTGCGCGCCGCCGAGGCTATACGCGCCCGCGTGATGCCAGCCGGGAACAGGCATCAGCCGATCGGTCGCGCCGCTGCAAATGATGAGCGCATCGAACGCGAGCTTGCGATGACGCGTGCCGCTCACCGTGTGCAGTGCATTCGGCTCGATGTTCCAGACGAGCGTATCGGGCACGTAGTCGATCTTCGGGCGCAACGCATCGAACGCATCGTGCAATGCACGCGCGCGCGCTGTTTCCGTACCGTACAAGGTCTCGTACGTGCGCTTGAATCCTTCCGGCTGACGACGATAGATCTGCCCGCCGTCGCGTCTGCCTTCATCGATAACGACGGGACGCAAGCCCGCTTCGACGAGCGCCTGCGCCGCACGCACGCCGGCCGGTCCTGCGCCGATCACGATCACAGTCGCGGCCATACGCCCTCCTGCGCTTCTGCAAGACGCGTGACGATCGACATGCCTTCGGCCGCCTGCGTCGTGCACGCGCGCACGCGCTCGCCGTTAGCGGTCCACACCCAGCAGTCCTGGCATGCGCCCATTACGCAGAAGCCCGCGCGGCGGCCATCGCCGAACTCGGAGTCGCGCAATGCTTCCTGCGATGTGAGCAGCGCGACCATCAGCGTGTCGCCTTCGGCTGCGAGCGCGCGCTTGCCGTCGATGACGATCTCGAACGTCCTGCGTCCTTTCTCGGCGACTCTCACGAAGCGTCCGCTCATGCCGTCACCGTTTCCATCGACTGCATGCGGGCGAGATCGTCGGCGCTGTGATGACACAGGATGTGCGCGCCCGAAGGCAAAGTCTTCTTCGCGGGCGGCGTCACGTTGCACTTGCCGTCGATGCGCGCCGCACAGCGCGAACGGAAGCTGCACAACTCGGGCGCATCGCTTTCCGGACCGAGCGCGGGCAATGCGCCGAGCGCCATCGCACGACGTGAATCGAGCCAGCCGGGACGCAACGCAGGAACCGAATCGACGAGCAAGCCCGTATAAGGGTGATACGGCGGATGCGAAAGCGCATCGCGCTGGCCCGCTTCGACGCACTGGCCCGCATACAGCACGATGACTTCATCGCAGATGGCGCGCACGGTCGAGATGTCGTGGCTGATGAACATGTACGACACATTCAGTTCGCGACGCAGCTCGGCGAGCAGATCGAGAATCGCCGCGCCGACGACCGTATCGAGCGCGGACGTCACTTCATCGCAGAGAATGAGCTCGGGATTCGCCGCGAGCGCGCGCGCAAGATTCACACGCTGCTTCTGCCCTCCCGACAGGCCGCCCGGCTGACGCTTCGCGATCGATGCAGGCAGCTTCACGAGATCGAGCAGCTCCAGCATGCGCTTTTGCGCGGCCGCGCCCCGCAGACCGTGATAGAAGTTCATGGGCCGCGCGAGAATATCGGCAATGGTGCGGCTCGGGTTCAACGCGGTATCGGCGTTCTGAAACACGATCTGCACGCGACGATATTGATCCAGCGTGCGTTCCGATAGTTTCGCTGGCAACGACTTGCCGTCGAGCAGCACGTCGCCGTGCGCGCGATCGACGAGACCCGCGATCACGCGCGCGAGCGTCGTCTTTCCCGAGCCCGATTCGCCGATCACGCCAAGCGTGCTGCCGCGCGCGATCTTCAGGCTCACATCATCGAGCACGCGCACGGCGGGCACGCCGTTCGCATCTATGCGTCCATAGCCCGCGCTCAGATTGCGGATTTCGAGCAGCGGGACTTTGCGCGCATCGTCGGGCGTTGCGCGTTCCACTTCGGGACGGCGCGTTGCCGCGAGCAACTGGCGCGTGTACTCGTCGGCCGGCGCGTCGAGCACTTGCGCGGTCGCGCCGTTCTCGCGCACGCGTCCACCGTTCAACACGACGATGCGATCCGCCATCTGCGCGACGACCGCGAGATCGTGCGACACATACACGGCCGTCGTGCCCAGCTCGCGCACCACGCCCTTGAATGCGGCGAGCACTTCGATCTGCGTGGTCACGTCGAGCGCGGTGGTCGGTTCATCGAACACGACGACGGCGGGATCGGTGATCAGCGCCATTGCCGCCATCAAGCGCTGCAACTGGCCGCCCGACACCTGATGCGGATAACGATCGCCGATGGTCTCGGGACTCGGCAACGCGAGCGAACGAAACAGGCTGATCGCTTTCTCACGCGCGACAGCGGGCGTCATGAGTTTGTGCAGCAGCGCGGGTTCCGTGACCTGATCCATGATCGTGCGCGCCGGATTGAAGCCCGCCGATGCGCTCTGCGCGACATACGCGACGGTGCGCGAACGCAATGCGCGACGGCCCTTCGCGTCGAGCGACAACACATCGGTATCGCCTATCTTCACCGAGCCGCCCGCGATAGAACAACCGCCGCGCGCATGACCGAGCAGCGCGAGCGCGATGGTCGTCTTGCCCGAGCCCGACTCGCCGATCAGCGCGAGCACTTCTCCCTTCTTCACCGCGAAGTCGACGCCCTTCACGATCTCGACGACGGGATCCGGCGCCGCGCCAGCGACGACGCGCAAGCCTTTCACTTCGATCATGTTCGTGCCTGTGTTCGATGTCATTGGCCGCCTCCATGCGAACGCGCGCCATGACGACGCAAACTGTCGATGAGCAGATTCACGCCTACAGTCAGCGTCGCGATCGCGACTGCCGGCATCAGCACCGCGGGCGCGCCTTCCGCCAGCCCGCCGATGTTCTCGCGCACGAGCGAGCCCCAGTCCGCGTTCGGCGGCTGCACGCCGAGACCGAGAAAGCTCAGGCCCGAAAGCAGCAGCACGATGAACACGAAGCGCAGGCCGAAGTCCGCGAGCATCGGGTGAATCATGTTGGGCAGCACTTCGACGCGTGCGATATAGAAGAGCTTCTCGCCGCGCGCCTTCGCGACCTGCACGTATTCGAGCGTCATGATGTTCACCGCGAGGGAGCGCGAGATGCGGAAGGCACCGGGGATATAGGCGAGTGCGGCGACCATCATCAGCATCGGAATGGACGAGCCGAATGCGGCAATCACGACGAGCGCAAGAATCTTGCTCGGGATCGAAATGAGCGCATCGAACAGGCGGCTCAGCACTTCATCGACCCAGCGTCCCGACACGGCGGCCACGAGACCGAAGAACGTGCCGATGACGCTCGCGGCCACCGTCGCGGCGAGCGCGAGGCCGACCGTGTACTGCGTGCCGTAAAGAATGCGGCTCAGCATGTCGCGGCCGAGATAGTCGGTGCCGAGCAGATGTGCCGCGCTATACGAGCCGAACACTTCCGTCGATGTGAACGCGCCGCCTTTATAAGGCGCGACAACCGGCCCGACGAACGCGACCACGAGCCAGAACACGACGATGAACAGACCGATGAGACCCAGCACCGAAAAGCGGTTGACGAGGCGGCTCATGAGGCCGCGCCTGACGACGACGGGCGCTTGCTCCTGCGGGGCATCGGCGGGCGGCTGATCGTATAGCACGGTTGTGGCGTGAGAAGTGACGTTCCGATTCATCGTTGACGCAGCCTCGGGTTGGAGACGATCTGAGCCAGATCGGCGATGAGCACGAGCGCGAGATAAGCCGCGCAGAACACCATCACGCAGCCCTGCACGAGCGGCATGTCGCGATTGGTGACGGCGTCGACCATGAGGCTCGCGAGACCGGGATAGTTGAAGATCGATTCGACGATCACCACGCCGCCGAACAGATACGAAAGCGAGAGCGCAACCGCATTTGCAATCGGCCCGATGGTGTTCGGCAATACATGCCGTAACACGACGCGCATGGGCGAGGCGCCTTTCAGGACCGCCATCTCCACATACGAAGCGTTGAGCTGATCGAGCACCGCCGCGCGCGTCATGCGCGCCATCTGCGCGACGATCACGCAGCAGAGCGTCATCACTGGCATCGCATAGGTCCGCACGAGCGCGCCGAACGACGATACATCCGACAGATACGACAACGCCGGCAGCCAGCGCAGCTTCACCGCGAAGATCAGCACCGCGATGGTCGCGACGAGAAACTCGGGCACCGCCACGGTCGAAAGCGTGAGCACGTTGAGCACGCGATCGACGAGCGAGCCGCGATACATCGCCGAGAGAATGCCGATGAACAACGCGATCGGCACCGACACCAGCGCGGTCAATCCCGCGAGCACGAGCGAATTCGGCAGACGCGTCGAGATGAGTTCACTGACCGGCAGATTGTTCGACAGCGACGTGCCGAAGTTGCCCGTCACCACATGCAGAAGCCATTGCAGATAACGCGTGACGGCAGGCTGATCGAGGCCGAACTGATGCCGCAGCGCCGCCACCTGTTCGGGCGTCGCCGCCTGACCGAGCGCCTGTTGCGCGGCATCGCCCGGCAAGAGACCGGTGATGCCGAACACCACCATCGACACGATTAGCAGCGTGAGCAGCGCGAGGCCGAGGCGCGCGGCGACGAGTCGTTGCGCATGAGCTTTCATCGGATAAACGCCTCTCTCTCGTTGAAGGTTTGACTGCGCGCGCCATCGGAAGATGGCGCACATCCCGCTTCAAAGCATGCTCATGCCTCGAGCCACACGTTCTCCGCGAACATCCAGCCCATCAGGCCCGCGAGCGGAATGCCGCCCAAGCCCTTCAGCTTCGTCGTATGCGCGTCGAGCGAACTCTGGAACATCGGAATGCCGATGCCGCCGTCCGTATGCACGAGCTCCTGCATGTCGCCGTAAATCTTCTTGCGCTTCGCATCGTCCGGTTCGCCACGCGCGGCGACGAGCATCTGGTCGAACTGCGGGCTCTTCCAGTTCGCTTCGTTCCATGGCGCATCGGATTTGAAGAACTGCGTGAAGATCACGTCCGCACTCGGGCGCGCGTTGATGTTGCCGAAGCCGAGCGGATGCTTCATCCAGTGATTCGACCAGTAACCATCCGACGGCACGCGCGTCACTTGCAGATTGATGCCCGCTTGCGGCGCGACCTGCTGCATCAGCACGGCCATCTCCACGGAACCTTCCGCCGCCGGCGATGCGTACAGTTGGATCGGCGTGCTGCCGAGCTTCGCCTTCTGAAAGTGGAACTTCGCCTTGTCCGGATCGAAGCCGCGTTGCGGCAGACCCGACATGTAGTACTTGTTGCTCGGATCGATAGGCTGATCGTTGCCGATCGCGCCATAGCCGCGGAAGATCGTCTTGCGCATCTGCTCGCGATCCATCAGGTACATCATGCCGCGGCGGAAATCCGCATTGCCGGTGATGCCGCCATCGTCGCGCATGATGAGGTCGGTGTACTGGCCCGTCTTCGTTTCCAGCACCGCGAAGCCCGGCGTGCCCTTGATCCGCTCGGTCGAGCGCGCGCTCACTGCATTGATGAGCTGCACGTCGCCGGACATCAGCGCGTTCACGCGCGCGGGTTCGTCCGCGATGCCGATCAGCTCCACTTCGTCCAGATGCGGCATGCCCGGCTTCCAGTACTTCTCGTTGCGCACGCCGACGGTACGCACGCCCGGCGAGAACTCCTTCAGCTTGAACGGGCCCGTGCCGACCGCCGTCTTGAAGTCCGTCGTGCCGTCCTTGATGACGAGGAAGTGCGAGTCCGCGAGAATCACGGGCAGGTCCGCGTTCGCGCCCGTCAGCGTGATCGTGAGCTCGTTCGGGCCGGTCGCCTTGATTTCCTTGAACTGATCGGCGAGCGTCTTCGCCTTCGAGCCGACCGCCGGATCCTTATGGCGCATCAGCGAATAGATGACGTCCTGCGGCGCGAGCGATTTGCCATCGTGGAACTGCACGCCGCTGCGCAGCTTCACGACCCACACGGTCGCGTCTTTCGTTTCGAGCGATTCGGCGAGCGCCATCTTCGCGCCGAGATGATTGTCGAGTTCGGTCAGGCCGCTGTAGAACATGAAGCCGCGCGCGTAGTCCGTGCCGAGCGCGCCCTTCGCCGGATCGAGCGTATCGGCGGCTGACGACGACTGCGTCGCCACGCGAATGCGTCCGCCCTGCTTCGGCTTGTCCTGCGCGAAAGCCGCGCCGCTCGCGGTGAGCAGACCCGCGCCCGTCATTGACATGAGTCCGCCCGCGGCCATCGCGCGAAGGACATTGCGCCGGGACGCGCCACGGCGCGTCAGTTCTTCCAGGCGTTTGCCGGCATCGGCGTGAACGAGTGCTTCAGGCGATTTGTCGATGCTCATGAACTTCTCCGCGATAGGGACTGTGAATGTTCGACGGCTTGGTTATTGGATGAAGGCCGTCTGTCTTTGCTTTCGATGCTTCAATAGAAAACGTCTTTGATCGAGTAATACGCGCCGACGAGCGGCAGGAACCACGGCTTGCCCGTATGGCCCGGAATCGCGGGCCAGTCGAAATCGCGCCACGGGTTCGCATCGGCGTTGCCGTTCATCACGTCGGCCATGATCTGGCCCATGTGCGTCGACATCTGCGTGCCGTGGCCGCTGTAGCCCATCGAGAAATAGATGCCATCGTGCTGGCCCGCGCGTGGCAGGCGATCCGCGGTGATATCGACGAGACCGCCCCAGCAATAGTCGATGCGCGCACTGGCGAGACTCGGGAAAATCGCTGCGAGATTCGCCTGCAGAATGCGTCCGCTCTTCGCGTCCGATGGACGTTCCGACGCGGTGAAGCGCGCGCGTCCGCCGAGCAGCAAACGTGAATCGGGCGTCACGCGAAAATAGTTGTGCATCAGGCGGCTCGTCGTGTACGAGCGGCGCTGCGGCAACAGTTGCTTCAGTTGTTCCGCTGGCAGCGGCTCCGTCACGATGATGAACGAGCCGACCGGTGCAAGCCTGCGCCGATACCACGCGAACGGTCCATGCTTCGAAGGCCCTGTCGCGATCAGCACTTGCCTTGCGCGCAACGTGCCGCGCTTCGAATCGATTCGATAGGCGCCGCCTTCCTTCGCGATCGCCGTGACTTCAGCGTGCTCATAGAGACGCGCGCCTTGCCTCGCCGCTGCATTCGCGAGGCCGACGGCGAACTTGCCCATATGCATCTGTCCGCCGTGACGTTGCAACAGCCCGCCGTGAAAGGCATCGGACTGCACTTCATTGCGGACCTGCTCGCGATCGAGCACATCGATATCCGGATCGACTTCGCGCCGGATCAACTCGGCGGTCGTCGCGATATGTTCGAGATGATGCGGCTTCGCGGCGAGCTTCAGCTTGCCCGACGCGAGATAGTCGCAATCGATGTTTTCTTCGCGGATCAAACGTTCGACCGTGCTCACCGCCGCCGCATACGCGCGATAACAGCCTTGCGCGCGCTCCACGCCGAGTTGCGAGCGCAGCGCCGCATAATCCTGCGCGACGCCCGTATTGCATTGACCGCCGTTGCGTCCCGACGCGCCGCCGCCCATGCGCCCGGCATCGAGCACGACGACCGACGCGCCGCGCTTCGCCAACGCGAGCGCCGCCGACAAACCCGTGAACCCGCCGCCGATCACGGCGACATCGGCCTGGCCATCCGCCGGGCCTTCGCACGTCGAGATGATCGAAGGCGTGGTATCGAGCCAGTAGGAGTCGAGTTTCATCGGCATTGCTCGCGTGAAGTGGCTTCGATTACAGACCGAGTTGACCGGCGAGATCGCCGATGGTGTCCACTTCGTAATACTCGTAGTACGGCGTGCCCGGCTCGTGGCCGCGCTTCACGAACGCCTTGTGCTTGATGCCCATGTCGTGCGCGGTCATCAGGTCGTAGCGCAGGCTCGACGACACATGCAGCACGTCTTCCGGATTGCAGTTCAATTGATCGAACATGTACTCGAAGCCCTGCATGCGCGGCTTGTACGACTGCGCCTGCTGCGCCGTGAACACGCGATGAAACGGCGCGCCGAGCTTGTCGACGTTGCTCTGAATCTGATCGTCCGATGCGTTCGACAGAATCACGAGCTTGTACTTCTTCGCGAGACGCGAGAGACCTTCCGGCACATCCGGATGCGGGCCCCACGTCGGCACGGCGAGGTAGTATTTTTCGGCTTCGGCTTCGTTGAATTCGACGTTCATGCGCTCGCACGCGCGGCGCACCGAATTGACGATCACGTCGCGATACGGCTTCCACGCGCCGAGCACTTCATCGCGGCGATAGCCCGCGAAGAACTTGACGAATTGTTCGAGGTCGTCGCCCTGCAGGCGGTCTGCGTACATCTCGCGGGTCATGTCGGCCATGCGGAATTTCGTCAGCGTGCCGTAGCAGTCGAACGTGATGTACTTCGGCTCGAAATCGATCATGATGTCAGTCCTGTCGTGTGTTGGTTGAAACAAGAAACAGCGAAGTGTCGAGAAAATTTAAACAAGGCAAAAATGACTGATGGCGTTGAATGCGTGCCTCGCGACGATACAAGTCATGCGTTTTGAGGCGTCGCCACAGCAGAAAATGCGGCGCACGTTTGGAACGATCGTGCGCTTCAGACTTCCGTATCGATGAGCACGCTCTTGAAGCGCAGATTCGCTTCGTAAGCCTGCCGTCCGAGATCCTTGCCAATGCCCGAGCGCTTGTAGCCGCCCGTCGGAATCACGAAATCGCTGGTACGTCCATAGCGATTCACCCATACCGTGCCCGCTTCGATGCCGCGTACCATGCGCAACGCGCGACCGATGTCCGCGGTATGCACGCCCGCAGCAAGGCCGTAGTCCGGATGCGCTGCGAGTTCCAACGCTTCTTCTTCGGTGTCGAACGACTGCACGGTGAGCACCGGGCCGAAGATTTCATTGCGCACGGCGTCGCTCTCCTGCGTGACGTCGCACAGCAACGTTGGCGAATAGAACGCGCCGGGCGTCGCGGCACCGGCACGCTTTCCGCCGCAACGCACGGTCGCGCCGTTCGCGATGCTGCGCTGAACGATCGCATCGATGCGCTGCGCCTGCGGCTCCGAAATGATCGGCGGCAAGGTCGTGCCCGCAGCCCAGGTCGCGCCGGCTTTCAGTTCGCCGAATGCTTGCGCGATGCGATCCGTCAGTTCTTCGGCGATGCCGCGCTGCACGAGCAGCCTCGATCCCGCGACGCACACTTGCCCCGCATTCCCCGTGATGGCGCCCGCGATGCGACGTGCGACCTCATCGATGCGCGGTGCGTCGGCGAACACGATCTGCGGGCTCTTGCCGCCCAGTTCCAGCGTGACCGGCTTCGTGCCGCTTTGCGCGCATGCGGCCATGATCGCGGCGCCGGTGTGCGTCGATCCGGTGAACGTCACTTTGCCGATCCGGGGATGACGCACGAGCGCATCGCCGGTGGTGC
The DNA here is from genome assembly GCF_023631205.1 of Caballeronia sp. NCF2. Classification (NCBI taxonomy): domain Bacteria; kingdom Pseudomonadati; phylum Pseudomonadota; class Betaproteobacteria; order Burkholderiales; family Burkholderiaceae; genus Caballeronia; species Caballeronia sp. NCF2. The sequence continues at coordinate 71,809 of NZ_JALQDN010000067.1, forward strand.
GGCCATCGCCCTGAACGACGTTGAAGATGCCCGGCGGCACGCCCGCTTCGAGCGCGAGCTCGGCGAGACGCAACGCGCTGAACGGCGTCATCTCCGAAGGCTTCAGCACGACCGCGTTGCCCGCCGCGAGCGCGGGCGCGGTCTTCCATATGCCCATCACGAGCGGAAAGTTCCACGGAGCAATCGCGCCGATCACGCCATACGGCTCCGCGATCGTCATGCCGAGATGTCGATGATCCGTTGCCGCAACATCGCCGCCGATCTTGTCGGCAAGCTCCGCATAGAAGCGAATGCTCTCGGCGGTGAACGGCACGTCCCAGTTGTATGCGTCGCGCACCGGGCGCGTCGAGCCGATCGCTTCGAGCGGCGCGAGATTCGCAGCGTCGGCAGCGACGAGATCGGCGAACCTGCGCAGCACGCGTGCGCGCTCGCGTGGCGCGCGGCGGGCCCAGTCGCTCTTTTTGAACGCGCTGTAGGCGTTCTGCACGGCGTAGTCGATCATCGCGTCATCGGCGACGGGCACCGAGGCATACGCGACGCCATCCGACGGACGCGTTACCTCGATACGCGACGCGCCCGCATCGATCAGTTCGCCGCCGATGAAGTGCCCGCTTCTGATGACGATGCTGGCAGGATCGAACCGGTCCATATGCGTGAGTCCTCCTCGGCATGTTGCGTTGACATGACTCCATCGTAGGGCCAGCGCGCCGGCATATTTCGCCGACAAAATTGCCGATTCAGCACAGCGCGCGCGTTCTTGCCGCGATAACCTGCGGTTTTGCGTTGCACCACGCGGCGGAATCTCGCGCCGTGCGGGACAGGAAGATCGTCCTAGCCATGCGCGCTGCGCGGTGTCAAAGTCACGGTAAATGTCTTCAAACTGAGGAGGCCGCGTGCCTGACTCGAACAATAACGAAGTGGTCGAATACCGGGCTTTCACGCTCGACGACCTTCCTGCAGCGCACGCGTTGTCCGCGTCCGTGAAATGGCGGCATCGCGCGGACGATTGGCGTTTCGCGGCGCGTATCGGCAGCGGCTTCGCGGCGGTCGATCAGAACGGTGCGCTCGTCGGTACGGCGCTCGCGTTTCAGTTCGGCGCGGATGCGGCGACGCTCGGCATGTTCATCGTGTCGCCGGAACATCAGCGGCGCGGCATCGGGCGCGGACTGCTCGACCGCCTGCGTGCGAAGCTCGGTCCGCGCATGCTGCTGATCCACGCATCGAACGAAGGCAAGCCGCTTTGCGTGGAACGCGGCTTCGAAACCATCGACACCATTCATCAACATCAGGGCGCGGCCTTTCAGCCGCCGCTCGTTTCGCTGCCGCCGGGCGAACGGCTCCGTCCGATCGGCGCGAAGGATACGCCGCGTCTTGCCGCGCTGGCATCGCGCGCAAGCGGGCTGGATCGCACGGAACTCATGCCGCAATTGCTCGATGTCGCGAGCGGCATCGCACTCGATCGCGATGGCGAACTGATCGGCTTCGCACTCTTCCGACGTTTCGGCGATGGTCACGTGATCGGCCCGGTCGTCGCGCCCGAGTCGGCGGACCAGAGCCGCGCCAAAGCGCTGATCAGCTATTGGCTCGCGCTGAACGCGGGCATGTTCGTGCGCATCGATACGCCCTTGCGTTACGGCCTTTGCTCGTGGCTGGAAGGACTCGGCCTGCCGCTCGTCGATACCATCGAGCAGATGGCGCTCAACGGCAAGCCATCCACCGATGCGACGTTCACGCAATTTGCGCTGACGAGCCAGGCCGTGTGGTAATCGATCGTCACGCCTTCGCGAGCCACGCGAACTCCGCGAACCGATAGCCCATCACGCGTCCTGACGGCGTCCCCTTCAAGCCGCGCAAGTTCGAGCTTTGCGCGTCGATGAAGTTGATGAAGGCCGGAATCACGAGACTGTTCTTCTCGTAGACGATGGTCTGCATGTCGCCGTACATCTGCTTGCGCTTCGCTTCGTCGCGTTCGCGGCGCGCCTGTATCAACAGTTGATCGAACTGCTCGTTCTTCCAGCCGGACTCGTTCCAGTTCGCGTTCGAGCGAAAGAACTGCGTGTACAGCAGATCGAGCGTCGGGCGCGGCAGGATCGAGCCGTAGGTCATCGGATACTTCATCCAGTAGGTCGTCCAGTAACCATCGGCGGGCACGCGGCGCACGTTGATGTCGACGCCCGCCTGTTTCGCCGCCTGCTGGATCAGCATCGCGGAATCGAGCGCGGTCTCGACGGATGGCGGCGCGATGATCTCCGCACGCGCGCCCGGCGTGCCGGCCTTCTTGAAGTGGAACTGCGCCTTGTCCGGATCGAACGTGCGCTGAGGCAATCCCTTCATGAAGTATGGATGCCACTCGGGCACCGGATGATCGTTCGCGAGCGTGCCGTGTCCGCGCAACATCACGTTCACGATGCGCTGGCGATCATGCAGATACTTGATGCCTTCGTTGAAGTCCGCGCTCTTTGTCGGCAGCATGTCCTGCCGCAGCGCGAGATCGGAATAGAGTTGCGACGGACTTTCGAGCACGGTCACCTTGCCGGTCTGCTTCACGCGGTCGACATCGCGCGCGGGCAGTGGCGAGATGAGCTGCACATCGCCCGCGAGCAGCGCATTGGTGCGCGCTGCATCATCGCCAATGCCGATGATCTCCACTTCATCCAGATACGGACGCCCCGGCTTCCAGAAGTTCGCATTGCGCGCGCCGATGCAGCGTTGCGCTGGCGTGAACTCTTTGCATGTGAACGGTCCCGTGCCGTTGCCCTTCGAAAAATCGGTCGTGTTCGCGGCGACAATCACGAGATGCGGAATCGCGAGCAGCGCGGGAAGATCGACGTTCGGCTCGGTCAGCGTGATCTCGACTTTCAACGGTCCCGCCGCCTTCACCGAGCTGATGCCATCCGCTATCGATTTCGCTTTCGAGCCGGTCGCCGGGTCCTTGTGGCGCATCAACGAGAACACGACATCGTCGGATGTCAGCGGCTTGCCGTCGTGGAAATGCACGTTGGGCCGCAGTGTGACAGTCCAAGTCGTGAAGTCGTCGGATTCGAGCTTCTCCGCGAGCGCGTTCTGCGTCTTGAAGTCGGCGTCCAGTTCGGTGAGGCCGCTATAGAACATGTACGCGCGAGCGTAATCGCCGGTATGCGTTCCCTTCGCGGGATCGAGCGAGTCCATCAGCGACTGATTCGCGAGCGCCACGCGGATGCGTCCGCCGCGTTGCGGCGCGGGCTCGTTCCCGGCGAATGCAAGCGACGATGCGCCCGGCAAGATCAGCGTCGCCGCACCCGCCGCGGCAAGCGTTTTGATCGCCTTGCGGCGGCTCGGATCGGCAACTACGAAGTCCTTCGGCAATGTCATGTGAGCCTCGCTCGTTCATTGTCGTTTCAACGGATGAGATGCAACCTGCCTTCACAGCGCCATGCACAGCCGATAGGCGTCATAGATGGCCGTATGGATATCGCGCGACGCGCTGGCATCGCCGATGCGGTACAAGTGGAACTGTCCTTCCTCGCGTTCCTTCGCTTCGGGTTGCGGCTTGCCTGTCGCGAATGCTTCGAGATCGGTGTAGCCGTCATTGGCCGAATACATGCGCGCCGCTTCGAAGAGATCCTCGACCGCGAGCATGCCGCGCTCGACCACGACATGCTCCGCTTCCATCTCGACGAGCTCGTTCGTCAGATGATGACGGAACACGGCGCGGCGCTTGCCGCCATCGGTCGCGCTCACTTCGATCAATTCGATGTTCGTGCGGACCGGCACATCCCAGCGCGCGATATTGCGCATCCAGACCTGATCGTCGCCGCGTCCGCCGGTTTCCTGCGCGGGCACGCTGTCGATGAGCGCGAGCGATACAGCAAGGCCCGCATCGACATAACGCTCGGCGCAGAGATACGCGTTATGCCGGCCCGTGCCGTCGTAGACGAGCACGCTGCCTTCGCGCGGCGGCGTTTCGGTGAGCGCATCGAAGACGGACTTGCAGAGCTCGCCGCCCGGCAACGCATCGAGATTCGGCAGGCCGCCCGTCGCGACGATGACCACATCCGCGCCATGATCGAGCACGTCGCTCAACTCGGCGTAGTGGTTGTAGCGCACATCGACAGCGAGCTTGTCGAGTTGCGCCACGCGCCAGTCGACGATGCCGATAAGATCGCGCCGCCAGCTTCCCGTCGCCGCGAGCAACATCTGTCCGCCCGCCTCCGAGTTCGCCTCGAGCACGGTGACGTCATGGCCGCGCGTCGCGCAGATGCGCGCGGCTTCGAGGCCCGCAGGTCCCGCGCCGACGACGAGCACGCGCTTCTTCTGCGCGGCCTCCGGTATGTCATGCGTGAGATACGTCTCGCGCGACGTCGCCGGGTTATGAATGCACGTCGCGCGATAGTTGCGGCAGAACGATGCGCCGACGCACGGCCTCGCTTCATCCTCCTTGCCTGCTTCGACGAGCTTCACGAGATGCGGCTCCGCGATATGCGCGCGCGTCATGCCGACCATGTCGAGCAGACCTTCGCGTATCGCATAACGCGCCGTGGCGAGATCGGCGATCTTCGCTGCGTGGAAGACGGGCAGATCGACCGCGCGCTTGAACGCGGCCGCTTTGGGCAGCCACGGTGCAGACGGCACGAACATGCCCGGCATCGAGTTGACCGCGAGCGACATCTTCGTGTCCATGCGCCCGAACGTGACGTTGAAGAAATCGAACAGACCCGTGCTCTGCAGGATGCGCGACATCTCCAGCCCTTCCTCGAAGCTGCATCCGTCTTCGAGCGCGAAGCGAAAGCCGACGATGAAATCGTCGCCCACCTGCTTGCGTATTTCTTCGTGAACCTCGATTGCGAAGCGCACGCGATTCGCCGTCGAACCGCCGTATTTATCGGTGCGCAGGTTCACGGTCGGGTCCATGAACTGGCCGATGAGATGCCCGCCCGCATGCGTTTCGATGCCGTCCAGACCGCCATCGCGGCAGCGCTTCGCCGCAAGGCCGAAGTCGCGGATCACGCGTTTGATGTCGGCATCGTGGATAGCCTGCGGCATCGCCCGATGCAGCGTTTCGCGCACGGCCGATGGCGCGATCATCGGCAGCCACGGTTCCGTGTATGCATCGCCGCGCCGCCCGAGATGTGTGATCTGGCACATGAGCGCGGCGCCGTGCGTATGGACGCGATCGGAAAAGCGCCGCAGATGCGGCACCACGGCATCGGTCGAGACGTTGATCTGCTGGAACGTATTGGGACTGTCGAGACTGACGTTCGACGAGCCGCCGAACATCGTCAGCGCGATACCCCCTTTCGCCTTTTCCTCGTGATACCGTTGATAAACCTCCTGAGGGAATTCATCACGCGTGAGACGGCTCGCGTGACTCGTGCTCATCACACGGTTTCTGAGTACGAGATGCCTGAGGGCAAAGGGCTGAAGCAACGGGTCCGACGAAGCAGTGGTCATGGCCTGCGAGAAGAAGTAAGCGTCGGACTCAAGGTAAGGAGGTCAATATGCGCCGTCAAATTACAAATGGATGCACGCCCCTTAACATGGTGTTGTATGAGTCTGCGACTTCCGTCCCTTCAGGCACTGCTCGTCTTCGAAACTTCCGCGCGGCTCTTGAGCTTCACCAAGGCGGCCGGCGAACTCAACGTGACGCCCGTCGCCGTGAGCCGCATGGTGGCGCGTCTCGAAGACGCGCTCGGCTTCAGGCTCTTCGATCGCACGAAGCTAGGGCTTACCCTGACCGATCGCGGCGCAACATTGCAGCGCGCCGTTGCATCGGGTTTCGGGCAGATCGGCGACACCATCGATGAACTCAAGCGCGATCATGCGCAAGGCGAGATCGTCACGCTGTCGCTCGCGAGCGGCTTCGCCGCGTTGTGGCTCTTGCCGCGTTATGCGGGGTTTCGCCGCGCGTTTCCTTCCATCAATCTGCGCTTGCAAGTGATGGCCGGGCGGCTCTACGGACCGCTCGAAGATGCGGACCTCGGCATCCGGCTGCATGGTCCGGGTTCGGAGAAGGAACCGCTTCTTCTTTGTCCGGAGATCATCGTCCCTGTCTGTAGTCCGAACTATCGCGCCGAATTCGGCCCGCTCGATACGCCGGCGAGCATCGAAGGTCACGCCTATATTCATCTCGACGTGACCACGCTTTCCTGGGCGGATTTTCATCGTGCGACGGGGCTGTCCGACAAGGGCATCGGCGAAGCGGTGCATCACACCGATCCCGGACTCGCCGTGCAATGCGCGATGCTCGGACAAGGCGTCGTGCTCGGCTGGCTGCTCGCGATCGCGGCGCCGTTGAACGAGGGCAAGGTCATTCCCGCGTGGGACCGATACATCGAAACGGGCTGCAATTACGTGCTCGAACATCGCTCGTCGAATCCGTCGGAAAGCACCCGCGCGGTGGCGCAATGGCTCATCGACGAAATGAGGAAGGAACTCGACGATGCGCGTCGCGTGCTCGCGCCGCTGAAAGCGGTGCCCAAGCACCGCGCCGATCACGCAAGCATGGCTCGATCACCTTCCTGAGGGCGCGGACACCGAACGCTCGCGCTGCCAGCAGCGCAGGCCGAAAAACGGCACGACGCCATAAGCGTGATCGAGCATGTCCGATAGCAACGCCTCGTAGCGCTCCCAGCGAATCTCGTCGATGAACACGCAGATCTCCAGTGCCACGACCGCCGTCGTGGACTGGACGTGGCGAATCACGAGCGGCATGTCGCGACGCACGGCCGGGTGCGCGCGCAAATATCCGCTGAGATAGTGCCGATACAAACCGAGGTTCGTGCGGCGCTCGCCTTCGACGGTCACGAGCGGCTGTTCTATCGCTGCGTGCAATTGCGCGAGCAACGCGTCGTCGGGATAGCGGATCGTGTCCACGTCGAAGTGAATCGCATGCCGCAAGCGTCGCGCGCCCGACGCGACCATGCCGCGCCAGTTCTTCACGCTGTTCGTCAGCAGCAGTTGGCTCGGCAACATGACGACGGTGTTGTCGAAGTTGCGCACCTTGATCGTGTTCAAGGCAATATCGATGACGATGCCATCGGCTACATATCCGGGCACTTCGATCCAGTCGCCCACGCGCAGCATGTCGTACGCGGCGAGCTGGATGCTGGCGACGAAGCCCAGCAGCGAGTCGCGAAAAATGATGATGAGCAGCGCCGTGATCGCGGAGAGACCGGTGAGCAGATAAACGGGCGAACGCTCGAGCAGCAGCGAAACGACCGCGATCAGCGCGACGAGATACACGACGATCGTGGCGATCTGCAGAAAGCTCTTGATGGGCCGCTCGCTCGCCGAAGGAAAGTGGCTATAGCGCTCGTCGATGCTGTCGCGCAATGCAAGCGCCGCGCGCACCATCGTGTAGACCATGTAGCAGGCCGCGAGTATGGCGAGCGGCTTGCCGAGCGCCGGGATCACCGGAAACGTGAGCCCCGTGAGCAACGGCGCCGCGGCATAGACGATAGCGGCAGGCACGAGCGGCGCAAGCCGATGAAACACGCGATGTCGCTCCGCCGCGATCAGCCACTTGCGCCCTTCCTTGCGTGCGAGCCGGTTGACGATCACGAGCATGATCCAGCGCGTCAGGTAGTAGCAGATGACGCTCGCGAGGAAAATCGCCAGCAGCATGGCGATCACGAGAAGCGTCGCGATGAGCCAGCTATCGGTGGCGACGTTGACTTGCCAGTCGGGTCCCACTTCGAAACGCAAGCTGTTGCCGAACATGGACGCTCCCGTATGGGCGAACCGATGTGATTATTCAGGCGAATCCGACGAGACCGTTGCTTTGCCGAATATTGTAGTAGCGTCGCGACGATGCACGCGATGATCGAAGCCCTTCGCATTTCCCGATTTTCCCGCTACAATTCGGTCCCCTTGCCCAGGTGGCGGAATTGGTAGACGCACTATCTTGAGGGGGTAGCGCCGCGAGGCGTTCGGGTTCGAGTCCCGACCTGGGCACCAGTTGCATCCGCAACGACTTCTGTTTTCTTCTCTCTGCGCGTCGAACGCAGCTTGTGCGTTTCCGGCGGCGCAGTCAGGCCCGCGACGGCCGCTCCCGACTGAATCAAGAATTCCCTGAACGCATTCGCGACCTGAGGCAGGCGTCGCTCCGACATATGCACGACATGCCAAGCGCGCTCGATCGGCGTCGAAGGCACGGGAAGCGTCGCGAGCAAGCCCGCCTGCATTTCGAGCGCGCACGCGTGCAGCGAAAGAAACGCCACGCCGAGTCCCGCTTCGACGAGCTGCTTGATCGCTTCATTGCTCGATAACTCGGACGCGGCATGCAGCTTCAGACCCGCTTCCTTGAACAGCCCTTCGATCGCGACGCGCGTGCCCGAGCCGCGCTCTCTGACGAGCAGATTCGCCGATTCGAGATCGGTCAGACGCAGGCGCTTCGCGCGCATCAGCGGATGCGAAGGCGCGGCGACGAACGCCATCGGATGCTTCGCGAATGCGGCGGCGCTCGTGCGCAGTTCGCGCGGCTGCCGTCCCATGATCGCGAGATCGATTTCATTCGTCGCGAGCATGCGGACGATGTCATCGCGATTGCCGATGCGAAACTGCAGCTTCACGCCGGGCCGCTCCTTCGTGAAGCGCACGAGCAGCGGCGGCACGAGATATTCCGCCGTCGTGATCGCACCGATGCGCAACGTGCCGCCCAGTTCGCCGCGCAACGCCGCCACTTCTTCGCCCGCTTCGTTCCAAAGGCTCAGGATTTCGTTCGCGTAACGCGCCATTACTTCGCCCGCAGCCGTGAGCTGCACTTCGCGGCCGACGCGGCGCAAAAGCGGCGTGCCCGCGGCTTCGCCGAGCAACGAGATTTGCAACGAGACCGCCGGCTGCGTGAGATGCAGTTCATCGGCGGCGCCCGAGATGCTGCCCACGCGCGCGACGGTCTGCAGCGTGCGCAACTGACGGAAGGTCGTGGTCTTTAACATTAGTGAAAACTTATGAGTCGGCGATAAATACTAAATAGCGCATATGTTTTCGGGACCTTATATTTTTCCCAACGAGGTCGTCAAGCATCCACACAGCACTTCCGGGAGAGCCATGATGTTGAATCCTTACGCGCAACGGCAGGTCGATTCGCCTCATCGCATCGTGATCGTCGGCGGCGGCGCCGCCGGGCTGGAACTCGCGACGCGTCTCGGCAATAGCGTCGGCAAGCGGCGGCGCGCCGACGTGATCCTCATCGACCGCTTTCCGACGCACTTCTGGAAGCCGCTTCTGCATGAAGTGGCGTCGGGACAGATCGATGCATCGAGTCATCAGATCGATTACGCCGCGCACGCGAAGTGGAATCACTTTCGCTTCGAGCAGGGCGCGCTCGCGAACATCGATCGTGGACGCCGCGAGATCGTCATCGACGAGACGACCGATATCGACGGACGTCCGCTCCTGCCGAAGCGAACGCTCGCCTTCGATTCGCTCGTGCTCGCGCTCGGCAGCGTGACGAACTTCTTCTCGATTCCCGGCGCGGCGCAGCATGCGCTGACGCTCGAAACGGTGGAGCAGGCGGAAACGTTCCGGCGGCGTCTGTTGTCGAGCCTTCTGCGTTCGAGTCATGCGCGGCAGGCGACGCCCGGCGCGGCGCGCACGCCGGTTTCGGTGACGGTGATCGGCGGCGGCGCGACGGGCGTCGAACTGGCCGCCGCGCTGCGCGGATCGGCGGAAATGCTGCGCGAGTATCACCTCGCGTCGATCGACCCGGCCAGCGACATCCGCATTCGTCTGCTGGAAGGCGCGCCGCGCGTGCTGCCCGCGCTGCCCGAACGCATTTCGACGCGCGCTCAGGACGTGCTCGCCAAGCTCGGCGTGGAAGTGCGGCTGGGTTGCCGCGTGCGTTCGGTGGACGAGCAGGCCGTATCGACCGCGGATGGCGAAACGCTCACAAGCGACATCACGATCTGGGCCGCGGGCGTGGAAGGCGCGCCGGTGTTGCGCACGCTGGAAGGATTGCCGCTGAACCGGCTGGGACAGGTGATCGTCGATGCAACCTTGCAGGTCGAACCCGGCTCAGGCATCTACGCGATGGGCGACTGCGCCGCGTGCGCCGCAGCGAAAGGCGACGCGCTCGTGCCGCCGCGCGCGCAGGCCGCGTTTCAGCAGGCCGTCTATCTCGCCGATGCCCTCGCGCGCCGCCTCGACGAACGCGCCGTGCCGCTCTTCGCGTACCGCGATCAGGGCACGCTCGTCTCCTTCGGACGCGCAGGCGCGGCGGGCGCGCTGATGAGCGAGTTGCTGCGCCGGCCGCTGTTCATCGACGGATGGTTCGCGGCGTCGTGCTACCGGCATCTGTATCGCCGGCACATCATGGGGCTGACGGGCGTCAAGCGGGCGCTGATGTACGCCGCGAGCCAATGGCTGCGCGAGCGCGTGCGGCCTACCGTGAAGCTGAACTGACGCCGTTTCAGCGCATTGCGACGGCCGTGCCGGACTCGGCGCGGCCCGACACGAGGCATTGCGACCGGAACGCGTCGCGCTGGCTGCTCGCGGCGGCGTGGCTGAAGCCCTTGCTCAGGGCGTCGAATTCGATCTGCGCCGCGCTCTGCGCGCACGACGACGCGGCCAGGTCGCGTCCCTGCGCGTGGAGCATGGCGCGATCGGCGACGAGATACGCGACGAGCGCAAAGACGACGGCCTTGAATGTTTTCTTCATGCTTGTCTCCTTCCTTGCGTTCTAGGCTAAGGGCCACGCGGCTTCCGGCAAATCAGGGCAAGCCCGAAGCGAACGAACGATTCATTCACGTCGACGTGCCGCGGAGCCGGAATCGGTAAAAAAGTCAAGGCCGTTCGGCGCAATGAATTTGATACGCCGCAATGCACAAAAAACTATTCTTTTGAGTTATCCTCGTTAACCCTTAGGAATACGCCTAAGTCATTCGGGCTGCGCGCCGGATTCAAGCCTCCGCGCACTCGTCCTGCCTTACATTCCACTGTCAGCGCCTTTCCAGCGAGCACGTTTCTTCGCGTGCTGGCCGTGCTTTGCGCCCGATTTCGACCGAGCTATGCATCTGCCGTCAGTTCTCAGTTTTCTTATCTGGATTCCAGTGGTGTCGGGCATCTTCGTGCTGACGTTCAGCGCATCCGCGACGCTCTCGCGCGCCGTCGCCCTGTTCGGCGCGATTCTCAGCCTTTTGCCCGTCGTGCCGCTGCTCTCCCGCTTCGACGCGTCGTCCAGCGCGATGCAGTTCGTCGAGCGCGTCGAGTGGCTGCCGCAGTTCGGCATTTCGTACCATCTGGGCGTCGACGGCATTTCGCTGTGGTTCACGGTGCTGACGGCCGTCACCACGCTCATCATCTTCGTCGCGTCGTGGCGCTCGGTCACGAAGCAGGTCGCGCAATACTACGGCGCGTTCCTCGTGCTGTCGGGCTGCATGCAGGGCGTGTTCGCGTCGCTGGATGGCATGCTGTTCTTCGTGTTCTTCGAGGCTTCGCTGATTCCGCTGTATCTGCTGATCGGCACGTGGGGCGGCGAGCGGCGCGTGTACGCGGCGATTCGCTTCTTCTTTTTCTCGCTGCTCGGCTCGCTTGCAATGCTGGCCGCGCTCGTTTATCTGTGGACGCAGGCGCATACCTTCGATATCGACGCATGGCGCAACCTGAAGCTCGGCTTCACGCCGCAGATCGTCGTCTTCGTCTGCTTCCTCGCGGCGTTTTCGGTCAAGGTGCCGATGTGGCCCGTCCATACGTGGCTGCCCGACGTGAACTCGGAAGGCCCGACGGGCGCGGCGGTGCTGCTCGGCATGCTGAAGATCGGCGGCTACGGCATGTTGCGCTACGTGTTGCCGATCGTGCCCGACGCAGCGCACTTCTTCGCCCCGGCGATGATCGCGCTGTCGCTCGTCGCGGTGATCTACGGCAGCCTCGTCGCGCTCGCGCAGACGGACATGCGCAAGCTGCTTGCCTACTCGGCAGTCGCGCACATGGGTCTCGTGACGCTCGGCCTCTTTACCTTCGACCGCCTCGGCACCGAAGGCGCGGTCGTGCAGATGCTGTCGTACGGCATCGTGTCCGGCGCGATGCTGCTGTGCACCGGCGTGCTCGTCGAGCGCACGAAAAATGGCTCGATCGATGCCTACGGCGGCGTCGCCAACACGATGCCCCGCTTCGCGGTCTGCGCGATGCTGTTCGCGATGGCCAATGTCGGCCTGCCGGGCACCTCGGGTTTCGTCGGCGAGTTTCTAGTGTTGATGGGCGCGATCCGCCTGAACTTCTGGATCGGCGCGGCTGCGGCCACGTCGCTGATCCTGAGCGCGGCCTATACGCTGTGGATGGTCAAGCGTGTGATTTTCGGCGCGGTGAAGAACGAGCGCGTCGCCGGTCTGCGCGATCTCGGCAAGCGCGAACTCGTGCTGTTCGGCGCGATGGCCGTGCTGGTGCTGGGTATCGGCGTGCATCCGAAGACCTTCACGGACGCGATGGGCCCGTCCGTCGAAAGACTGCTCGCGGCGGCGCAAGGCTCGACGCTGCCCGACGACGGCAGCGCGCCGTCCTACAACGCGCGCCGCGAAGCGGTTTCGGAGCGCACGCCGGGCTGAGTTCCGGCAAAGATGGAACTACGCCGCTAACATTTCGAGTGTTCGCGGACACACGCCGCGGCGCCGCTCTATACTGAGCGGCGCCGCGTTCGTTTTTGCATCGCCTGATCCATCCGAAATTCGCCATTGCATTCGTTCGATATGCAGTCAATGGAGGCCTGGACATGAAGAAGAACTCCGCAGCCATCTGGATTCTCGGCGCGATGGTCATCGGCATAGTGGTTGGCTACATGATCTTCACGAGCTTTCCCGACAAGAAGACCGCCACGGAGATCGCCGGCTACATCTCCCTCGTGTCCGACGTGTTCCTGCGCCTCATCAAGATGCTGATCGGGCCGCTCGTGTTCTCCACACTGGTCGTCGGCATCGCGCACATGGGCGACGCCGCCTCGGTCGGACGCGTGTTCGCCAAGGCGCTCGGCTGGTTCCTCACCGCGTCGCTCATTTCGCTGCTGCTCGGCCTCGTGATGTCGAACTTGCTCAAGCCCGGCGATAACCTCGGCTTGCCGCTTCCCGACATCGGCGCATCGGCGAATCTCGCGACATCGAAGTTCACGCTGAAAGACTTCGTCAGTCACATGGTGCCGCGCTCGTTTGCCGAAGCGATGACCAACAACGAGATCCTGCAGATCGTCGTGTTCTCGATGTTCTTCGGCGTCGCGCTCGCCGCGCTCGGCGAACGCGGCAAGATCCTGCTCGCCGCGATCGATCAGCTATCGCACGTCATGCTCAAGATCACCGGCTACGTGATGAAGCTCGCGCCGCTCGCCGTGCTCGCCGCGATGGCCGCGACCGTCGCGGTCAACGGGCTGACGATCCTTCTGAAGTTCGCGGTCTTCATGGCCGACTTCTATATCAGCCTCTTTCTGCTGTGGGGCCTGCTCGTGCTCGCGGGCTTCCTGTTTCTGCGGCGGCGCGTGTTCAAGCTGCTGTCGCTCATCAAGGAAGCGTTCATGCTTTCGTTCGCGACGGCGAGCTCGGAGGCCGCGTATCCGAAGATCCTCGACGCGCTCGATCGTTTCGGCGTGAAGCGCAAGATCTCCAGCTTCGTGATGCCGATGGGCTACTCCTTCAACCTCGACGGCTCGATGATGTATTGCACGTTCGCGACGCTCTTCATCGCGCAGGCGTACGGCATTCATCTGCCGATCAGCACGCAGATCACGATGCTGCTGATCCTCATGCTGACATCGAAAGGCATGGCCGGCGTGCCGCGCGCGTCGCTGGTCGTCATCGCGGCCACGCTCAATCACTTCAACATTCCCGAGGCGGGACTGCTGCTGATTCTCGGCGTCGATACCTTCCTCGACATGGGGCGCTCGGCGACCAACGCCGTCGGCAATTCGATCGCGAGCGCGGTCGTCGCGAAGTGGGAAGGCGAGCTGCTGACGGAATCGGAGGCGGCGAAGAATGCGGCGCGCATCGAGGCCGAACAGGACGCGTCGCTCGCGCATCCCGCGCAGGTCTGACGGAGACGAGCCATGAAGACGCAGCGCTTCTGGTCGGCGCTGGCTGCGGCCAGCCTGATCGCGATCGCTCCGAACGCGCGCGCGGCCGACGACGTGCAGACACCGCCGCCCGACAACGACGCCTACGCGCCCGCGACGCTGACCGGCACGCTCGCCAAGGCGCGCGACACGGGCACGATCGCGATCGGCTATCGCGATGCCTCGGTGCCGTTCTCGTATCTGAACGCGCGCAAGGAGCCGATCGGCTATTCGATCGAACTCTGCAAGTCGATCGTCGCCGCGATCGGCAATGCGGTGCACAAGAACCTGAACATCCGGTGGGTGCCCGTGACGCCGGAGAATCGCATCGAAGCGGTCGTCGATGGCCGTGTCGATCTCGAATGCGGCTCGACGACGAGCAACGTCGAGCGGCAGAAACGCGTGGCCTTTTCGCCGATCTTCTTCGTGGCCGGCACCAAGGTGATGGTCAGGAAAGGGTCGCCGATCCGCTCGTTTCGCGATCTCGCGGGCAAGAAGGTCGCAGTGACGGCGGGCACGACGAACGAGAAGGCGCTGCGCGATCTCGACCGGAAGTTCGCGCTCGGCCTGCAGTTGCAGATCGTGCCGGATCACGCGGAAGGCTTCGCGCGCGTCGCGAACGGCGAGGCCGATGCCTTCGCCACCGACGACGTGCTGCTCTACGGCCTCATCGCGGAGAACGCGGCGAAGGGCGGCGCGTATCAGGTGATCGGCGATTATTTGTCGTATGACCCGTACGGCATCATGTATCGCAGGGACGATCCCCAGCTTGCGCAAGTCGTGAAGGATACGTTCCAGAACCTCGCCGCCGATGGCGAAATCGAGCGTCAATACAAGCGCTGGTTCCTGCAACGTCTGCCGTCGGGAAAAAGCCTCGACATGCCGATGAGCGCGCAACTCGAGAGCATCATCGAGTCGATGGCGGGCGGCGAGGCGCAGTAGCGCGCGGGCGTCCTTACTCGTCGACGAGCTGGCGCACGCGCGCGGCCAGCGTTTCGATCGCGAACGGCTTGGTCAGCACTTGCATGCCGGGCTCCAGGCGTCCATTGCCGATCACCGAATTCTCCGCATAGCCGGTGATGAAGAGCACTTTCAGATCGGGACGCGCCTCGCGCGCCGCATCGGCCATCTGGCGTCCGTTCATGCCGCCGGGCAAGCCGACATCGCTGATGAGCAGATCGATCCGCACATTCGACTGCAACAGCTTGAGGCCCGCGATGCTGTCGGCGGCTTCGATCACCGCGTAGCCGGCCTCTTCCAGCACATCGACGATAAGCATGCGAACGCTCGGTTCATCGTCGACGACGAGCACGGTTTCGCCCGACTCCGCGCCGGAGATCGGCGATGCGGATTGATCGGCGGCATCGTCATCGACACCGCCATAGAAGCGCGGCAGATAGATGCAGACCGTCGTGCCCTGCCCGACTTCGGAATAGATCCGAACCTGGCCGCCCGATTGCTTCGCGAAGCCGTAGATCATCGATAGACCGAGGCCCGTGCCCATGCCGATCGGCTTGGTCGTGAAGAACGGATCGAACGCATTCGCGATGACATCGGGCGTCATGCCGGTGCCGGTATCCGTCACGCACAGCGACAGGAACTGGCCTTCGGGCATGTCGTGGCTTTGGGCCGCGCGGTGGTCGATCCACTTGTTGGCCGTTTCGATGGTGATGCGCCCGCCATCGGGCATCGCGTCTCGTGCATTGATGCACAGGTTGAGCAGCGCGTTTTCCAGTTGTCCCGAATCGACGAGCGCGGGCCACAGGCCCGTCGCGCCGACAGACTCCACCTTGATGCCCGGGCCGACCGTGCGCTGGATCAGTTCGGTCATGCCGTTGACGAGCGCGTTGACGTCCGTGGGACGCGGATCGAGCGTTTGCCGCCGCGAAAACGCCAGCAGCCGATGCGTCAGCGCCGCCGCGCGCCGCACCGCGCCTTGCGCCGCGACGACGTATTTGTCGACCTCCGCGATCCGTCCCTGGCTCAGCCGAATGCCGAGCAACTGCAGCGAGCCCGACACGCCCGCCAGCAGATTGTTGAAGTCGTGCGCGAGGCCGCCCGTCAACTGACCGACCGCTTCCATCTTCTGCGCCTGACGGAGTTGTTCTTCCGCGCGCATCAATTCCGCCGTGCGCTCGGCGACGCGCTGCTCCAGCGTTTCGTTGAACGCGCGCAGCGACGCGATCGCGCGATCGCGTTCCTCCTCCGCTTTCTTGCGCGCGGAGATGTCGCGAAAGAGGATCGACACTTGCCGCAGGCTGGGCGGTTCGACGCGCGACGCCGACACCTCGATATGCCGCCCCGCCGATAGAAAGTAGCGCTCGAAACGCGCGGTCGCGCCGGTGCGCAGAACGTCGCCGTAGATTTCGACCCAGCCGTCGGCATCGGTCGGATCGATCTCGCGCAAGGTCTTGCCGACGATGTCGCGAATGCCCGAGTGCCGCTCGTATCCCGGATTGGCCTCGACGTGCAGATAATCGCTGAGCGGTCCGTGCGGGCCATCGATGAATTCGATGATGCAAAAGCCGTCATCGATCGCGTTGAAGAGCGTGTGGTAGCGCGCCAGCGTGGCGAGGCGGCGGGCTTCGGGATCGGGCGTTTGGGTCATCGGAAGGGTTCGGGTCGGTCGCGTCGTGGGCGGGCGGCCCGCGCGGCGTCGAGAGCTTACGGCAAAACAAGCATTTTGCGTGCACGCACATGCCCGGCCGTTGCGCGACGAACTTTCGTCCACCGTCTCAGACGAAACTTGCCTGCATGATGCGGTTGCGCCCGCGCGCTTTCGCATCGTAGAGCGCCTCGTCGGCCGCGCGAATGAGCGCGCTTACGTCGTCGTCGCGTTCCGGCCGCCAGCTCGCGAGACCGATGCTCGCCGTGACGCGGCCGAACTCGCTGCCCGCGTGCTCGATCGACAGATCGCTGATGGCCGCGCGAATCTTCTCGGCGATTTTCGCGGCGCCGTCGGCGGGCGTGTCGGGCAATACGACGACGAACTCCTCGCCGCCGTAGCGCGCGGCGGTATCGACGGGCCGCCGTATGTTGTCGCCGATGCAGCGTGCGACGGCCGCGAGCGCGTCGTCGCCGGCCTGATGGCCGTAGGCATCGTTGAAGGCCTTGAAGCGGTCGATATCGACGAACAGCAGCGAAAAGAGACTGCGCGTGCGGCGCGCCCTGCGCCATTCCTGATCGAGAATCTCGCCCAGCGTGCGGCGATTGTGCAGCCCGGTGAGTCCATCGGTGCGCGCGAGCAACTGTAGCTCCGACTCCGCGCGCATGCGCCGCCTGAATTGCGCGGCGAGCACGAACGACAACGCGATGAATCCGATAGCGAGCACGCTCATCGACGAGCCGATGATGATCGCGCGCCGCCGCCATGCCGCGTAGATGTCCTCTTCTCCTTCGGCCACCATGATGATGAGCGGCAGATTCGGTAAGTTGCGGAAGTAGTAGAGGCGGCGCCTCCCGTCGATCGACGATGTTTCGCTGAAGCTGCCCTGCTCCGCCGCCCGAAATTTCTTGAAGGTATCGGCCTGGCTGATGTCGCGGCCGATCACGCGCGGATCGAACGGCTGACGCATGATCATCAGGCCGTCGTGATTGACGAGCGACACCGCGCCGTGCGGCCCGAGCGAAAGCCCCGCGAAAAGATTGCGGAAGTATTCGAGGTTGATGGCGAGCATCGCGACGCCCGCGAAGGACCCATCGGGACGCGAGAGTCTGCGGCTCAACGCGATGCTGGGCGCGCCGCCGCGCAATCGCGACGCATACGGGCCGCTGATGTAAAGCCCGGCGTCTGGCCGGTCGCGTTGGACCGTGAAATAGCCGCGATCCGCGAAATCGCCCGGCCGGGGCACGAGGCTGCCCGAATCGATGATGATCTTGCCGTTCTCGTCGAGCACGAGGATCGACCCGAGATCGCGCGCTGTGGCCGCCCGGTCGAAAAGCACGTCGTTGCGCAGGCGGGGCGGAAGGCTCATTACGTCGTCGCGTTCGACGCCTTCGACGACCGCTTGCAGCGACAGTTCGTAGAGTTCGAAATTGCGCTCGATGTCGCGCTCGGCGAGCAACGCGAGATTGCGGGACGTGTCGCGCGCGCGATCGAGCGCATCGACCCGGCCCTGATACAGGACCAGCGCGCAAAGCGCCACCATGAGAAGCGCGATGAGCGTGCCGCACAGCACGATGACGTTCGGCGTCGAGCTTCGCGCGCGTGCCGGGGCGGGTGCGTTGAGACGCGGGTTGTAGATATTTTCGGTTGCCACTGTCTGGAGGTCCGGGAACCTGGCTCGCGAGTTTATCTGTTGCTCTGCATGGTCCTTGGGTTGCGAGCTAGGGCGTCATTGTCTCCTATTTGTATGATCCCGGCTTGAAGTAGTGAAGCTTCAGCGAAGCGCCCCCCGCCCCAGCGCGATATACCGCGCGAGATGATGATCCTCATCGCCCAATTGATGATCGATCATCACGAGCCGCTTCGCGTAATGAGCAAGCGGCAGCTCCCACGTCATGCCGATGCCGCCATGCATCTGAATGGACTCTTCCGCGACGAGCGTGCCGATGCGCCCGACCGAATGCTTCGCCGCCGACAACGCTCGCTCGCGCGCAACACCCGATGCGCCGACCGCCGCCGCCGCATTGATCGCAGCGGAACGCGCCTGCTCGATCTCGAGCAGCACATCGGCCATGCGATGCTGCAACGCCTGAAACGCGCCGATCGGCACGCCGAACTGCTTACGCGTGCGCAAATATTCGAGCGTGTGCTCCTTCGCGACATCCATCGCGCCGACCGCTTCCGACACGAGCGCGACGAGACCATATCCGATCGCATGCGTGAGCGTCGCGTAGGCATCGCCTTCATTGCCGACGAGCGCATTGGCATCGAGCGTCACATTTTCGAGCGATACTTCCGCCACGCGTCCGCCATCGATCTTGCGATAGCCGCGCATCTTCACGCCCTGCACATCGCGCGGCACGATAAAGAGCGAAATGCCCGCTTCGTCGTACTCGTTGCCCGACGTGCGCGCCGACACGAGCAGCACGTCCGCATGTTCGCCCTGCTGCACGACGCCCTTCGCGCCGTTGAGCATCCATCCATCGCCATGCCGGGTCGCGCGCGTGTTCACGCGTGCAAGCTCGTAGTGCGAGCCGGGTTCGTCATGCGCGAATGCTGCGATCGCCGTCCCGTCGATCATGCTCGCAACGATCTCGCGCTGCCGCTCATCGCCCGCGAAAACAAGTGCGCGCCCGACGATCAACGTATCGAGAAACGGTTCGACGACGAGCCCGCGACCGAGCGCTTCGAACACGACGGACACATCGAACCCGTCGCCACCGAAGCCGCCGATCGATTCATCGAAGAACGCGCCGACGATGCCAAGCTCGCAAAACCGTCGCCACATATCGCGGCTGAAGCCCTCTTGCGAACGCGCGATCCTGTCGCGCACATCGAAGCCATATTGCTCGGCGATGAAGCGGTTCAGCGAATCCGCGAGCATCCGCCGGTCTTCCGTGTGCTGGAAATTCATCGTGCGCGTCCTTTAAAGACCGAGGATCATCTTCGAGATGATGTTCTTCTGTATTTCGTTTGAGCCGCCGAAGATCGACAGCTTGCGATTGTTGAAGTACTCCGACGCCGCATCCAATGTTTCGGCATCCTTGTCATCTTCGAATGCTTCGTCTATCAACGGCTGCGCGTACGGACCCATCGCGCGACGCATCAGCGAAGAGATTTCCTGGCGAATCTCCGTGCCGCGAATCTTCAGCATCGAGCTTTCCGCGCCTGGCGCGCCGCCGCCCGCGACCGCCGCGATCACGCGCAGGTTCGTCGTCTTCATGTTCTCCAGATCGATCTCGACACGCGCGAGACGCGCGGCGAACAAAGGATCGTCGATGAGCGCGCGGCCGTTGCATTGCACCTTGCCCGCAACAGCCTTCAGCCGGCTCAGCGCGGCCACTGAAAAGCCCACGCCCGCGATGTTCGTGCGCTCGTAGGTCAGCAGATACTTCGCATACGTCCAGCCCTTGTTCTCCTCTCCGACGAGATTCGCAACGGGCACGCGCACGTCCGTGAAGAACACTTCGTTGACTTCGTGCTCGCCGTCGAGCGTGATGATCGGACGCACGTCGACGCCCGGCGTATTCATGTCGATGAGCAGAAAGCTGATGCCTTCCTGCTTGCGCGCATCCTGCGACGTCCGTACGAGACAGAAGATCATGTTCGCGAAGTGCGCGAGCGTGGTCCACGTCTTTTGTCCGTTGACGATGTAATACTCGCTGCCGTTCTCCATCGTGCGAACGGCTGTCGTACGCACCGATGCGAGATCGGAACCCGCGCCCGGCTCCGAATAGCCCTGACACCACCAGTCCGAGCCATCGAGAATACGCGGCAGCCAGTGACGCTTCTGCGCCTCGCTCCCGTATTTGATGAGCACCGGCCCGAGCATGTTCACACCGAAAGGCACGATGCGCGGCGCGCCCGCAATCGCACATTCGTTCTCGAAGATGAACTTCTGCACCGCGGTCCAGCCCGGGCCGCCATACTCCTTCGGCCAGTGATTCGCGAGCCAGCCCTTCGCGTTGAGCGTGGCGTGCCATTGCGCCATGTCGTCGCGCGTCAGGCGCTCGCCCGTGCGCGCCTTCTGCGCAACATGCTCTGGCAGCGATGTGCGCAGAAACGCTAGGACTTCGGCGCGAAAGGCTTCTTCGTCTGCGTTGAATGTCAGGTCCATGACTGCGATTCCATGAGTGATTGAAAGGCCACGCGTCAGGCCGTCTGATTCAGGCTCGCGAAATTCCTCCCGCGCGCCACGAGATCGACGATCAACGGCGACGCGCGCCAGAAGAGCGGATCTTCCTGCGCGAATGCGCGGATATCTGCGAGCACGTTGTCGAGACCCACGGTATCGGCATAATGCATCGGGCCACCGCGATAGCGCGGGAAACCGAAGCCGTGCATCAACGTGGCATCGACATCGAGCGGACGTTGCGCAATGCCTTCGTGCACGATATTCGCGCCCTCGTTGATCATCGCGGCCAGGTAGCGGCGCACGATCTGCTCATCGGTGAATGGTCGCGGCTTGACGCCCGCACGCTCGCGCTCGGCATCGATGATCGACTCGACTTCCGCATCCGGCGTGCCCGTGCGCGCACCGTCTTCGTAACGATAGAAACCGCGTCCCGTTTTCTGGCCGAACCAGCCGCGCTCGCACAGTTCATCGCCGATACGCACGTAACGCGCGTTCGGATCGCGCGTCGCGGCGCGGCGCTTTCTCGCGGCCCAGCCGATATCGCCGCCAGCCAGATCGATGACCTGATACGGTCCCATCGGAAAGCCGAAGTCGCGCACGGCCCGATCGATCTGATACGGCGACGCGCCGTCTTCCATCAGATGATCCGCCGCCGCGCGATACACCGCGAGCATGCGATTGCCGATGAATCCATCGCACACGCCCGCACGCACCGCCACCTTCTTCAGCTTCTTCGCGAGTTCGAAACCGGTCGCAACGACATCGGCGCTCACGCGCGCGGGCACGACCACTTCGAGCAGCTTCATGATGTTCGCGGGCGAAAAGAAGTGCAGCCCGAGCACGTCCTGCGGACGCGAGATGCTCGCCGCGATCTCGTCGATGTCGAGATACGACGTGTTCGTCGCGAGCACCGCGCCCGGCTTGCACACGCGATCGAGTTGCGCGAACACGGCCTTCTTCGCGGCCATGTCCTCGAACACGGCTTCGATGACGAGATCGGCATCGGCGAGCGCGTCGTATTTCGTGTCGCCATGAAAGCGTTGCAGCGCGCGTGTTTTCGATTCGTGCGTCAGGCGGCCCTTCGCGATCAGCGCGTCGTACACCTTCTCGACATGCGCGCTTCCGCGTTCGAGCGAGGCTTCGTCGCGCTCGATCATCGTCACCGCGAGACCCGCGTCGAGCAGCGCGACGGCGATGCCCGCACCCATCGTGCCGCCGCCGATCACACCGATGCGATCGAGCGCGCGCGGCTGTGCGTCGCGCGTTTCGGGCGACTTCTGCGTTTCGCGTTCGACGAAGAACGCATGCACGAGACCCGCGCGTTGCGGGCTCTCGCGGCATTCGAGGAATTGCTCGCGTTCGAAGCGCAAGCCTTCGTCGAAGGGCAGATTCAACGCCGCTTCCACGCAATCGACGATCTTCAGCGGCGACAGCAATCCGCGCGACTTCTTCTGCGTCTCGGCGCGCGCGGCGGCGATCGCTGCCACGCTCGCTTCCTTGTCCGCGAGTCCGCGCGCGTTCTTCGTGCGGCGCGGCGCGGCCTTCGTCGCGATGAGTTCGTGCGCGAAAGCCAGGCCTTCGGCGAACACGTCGTCGCTCTGGCCGACGCGGTCGACGAGACCCAGACGCAGCGCTTCCTCCGCGCCGATGTGACGGCCACTCAACATCATCGACAACGCGGCCTGTGCGCCGATCAGACGCGCCGAGCGCTGCGTGCCGCCCGCGCCCGGCAAGAGTCCCAGTTGCACTTCGGGCAGGCCGAGCTTCGCGCCGGCGACCGCGATCCGGTAATGCGACGCCAGCGCGACTTCGAGTCCGCCGCCAAGCGCCGCGCCGTGTATCGCCGCGACGACGGGCTTCGCGCAACGCTCGATGCGGTTGCACACCTCCGGCAACGACGGCGGCACGGCGGGCTTGCCGAACTCGCGAATGTCCGCGCCCGCGATGAAGTTCCGGCCCGCGCCGACGATCAGCACCGCGCGCACGGAGGCATCTGCATCGGCGGCTTCGATTGCATCGATGAGACCGCGCCGCACGGCAGCGTTGAGTGCGTTGACGGGCGCATGATCGATCGTCACGACAATAACGCTGCCGCGCAATTCGTGTTGAACGGCGGATGCGGTTTCGGGCGCGCTCGAAAGCGTCATGGATGAAGTCTCCTGAGTCGATGTTCCTGTTTTACGTGGAAGCATTCTCGCGGGGACAGGCATCCTTGACAATCACAGGCTCGATTGACAGACTGTCAAATCTCTTTTGACAATCGAACCATACCGTGGACGTCAACGAACTGACGCTGCTGGTCGAAATCCTCGATGCGGGCAATCTGAGCGAAGCGGCGCGCCGCCTCAAGATGACGCGCGCGAATGTCAGCTATCACCTGAATCAGCTCGAAAAGTCCGTCGGCCTGCAGCTCGTGCGGCGAACCACGCGACGCGTCGAGCCGACCGAGCTCGGCCTCAAGCTCTATGAGCACGGCCGTTCGATCCGCAACGCGCTTTTCGCGGCGCAGGAATCGGTATCGACGCTCGGGCAAGGATTGCAGGGGCGCGTGAGGTTATCGGTGCCGAGCGGTTATGGACAGCTCGTGATGTCGGAATGGCTGATCGCGTTCAAGCGCGAGTACCCGGATATCGTGCTCGACGTGATGTTCGAAAACCGCGTCGAAGACCTGCTGCGCGACGAAGTCGATATCGCCGTGCGCGTGATGCCCGAGCCGCCGCCGAGTCTCGTTGCGCGCGACATGGGGCCGGTGCGGTACGTCGCGTGTGCATCGTCCGCGTATGCCGAAACGCACGGCATGCCCACGCGGCTGGGGCAACTGGGCGTCGTGCCGGTGATCACCGCGACGGTCGTCGGCAAGCAGACGCGCGTCGCCGCCTATCTCGACGATGAACGTCACGAAGTGCTCCTCGAACCGAGCCTCATCTCCGAGAACTTCCTGTTTTTGCGCGATGCGATCCTCGCGGGTCTCGGCGTCGGCATCGTGCCGGATTACGTCGTGTCGGAAGACATGCGGCGCGGCGCGATCGTCACCGCGCTCGACGAATGGCGGCTCAGCATCTTCGGCACGCACATGTACATGCTCTACATGCCGAACCGGCATCACACGCGCGCGACGCTGGCGTTCATCGAGTTCATGCTCGACCGCGCGCGAATGGCGGGGCGCGGGCGTCATTGAAGCATCTGCGTCACGCCTTGCGGACGCGCTCCGCAAAGCCTATCGCCACCGACATCAACGCAATGCCCGTCATCTGCGCGCCGCTCAAACGCTGATCGAAAACCAGCCAGTCGATGACGATGGCCACCGCCGGGTAGACGAACTGAAGCACGGCGACGCGCGCGGTGTCGAGCCGCGCCATGCCGATATACATCAGTGTGTACGCGAAGCCCGTGTGAATCAGCCCGAGGCCCGCGAGCCACGCCCACGACATGCCCCATGCGGGCCACCCGTGCTGCATCGGCCAGATCCATAACAACAGCGTGCCGATGGCGCACTGCCACCACGCGAGCACGCCCGCAGGCAGATTGCGCAGCCGTCGCGCGTTGATCGTCACGCCCGCCATGCACAGCGAACCGGCCAGACATGCGGCCACGCCCGTCCAGTACGCGGGCTGCAAAGAGCCGTCCGACGCGTGTCCGGCGATGCCCGTCGCGAGCACGAGTCCGCACATCGCGACTGCCATGGCCATGACGCGCTGCCCGCCGATCGTCTCTTTGAGCCACAACGATGCGAATAGCAGCACCCACATCGGCTGCACATGAAACAGAACGATGGCGACGCCCGCCGATATGCGCTCGACCGCGCTGAAGAAGAGCGCCCAGCTCGACACCATCAGCAGGCTCGCCGCGAGCACCCAAAGAACGTTGCTGCGCGTGAGGCGCAGAAAGCGGGTCTGTCCGCGCGAGATGAGCCACGCGCTCATGCCCAGAAGCCCGAAAGCGCAGCGAAACCATGTCGCGGTCAGCGGATCGGCATTCGCTTCGTGCAGGAAAACACCGATCGTGCCGAGCAGCGCGCAGCCGACGATAAAGGGCAACGCGCCTGCCGCAGATCGTGCTTCACTGCGCGCGGTTGTACGGGAAGAGGATGACGCGTTCGTGTTCATGCCCCAAGTGTGTGCCGCGATCGATAGAACGAAAAGCGCATAATTCGAAGATCATCCATTCGATTTTCGAAATCGCCGATCAGACCCATGAAACAACACGACTTGCAGATGGACTGGCTCAAGTGCTTCGTCGCCGTCGTCGATGCGGGTTCGCTGTCGAGCGCGGCGGGCGAAGTGCATCGTTCGCAATCGGCGGTGAGCATGCAATTGAAGAAGCTCGAAAGCGCGCTCGGATTGCGGCTCATCGAACGCGGCTCGCGCGCGCTCGAACTGACTCACGACGGGCAAACGCTGCTCGGCTATGCACGGCGCATTCTCGATCTGCATGCCGAGGCGCAGGTCGCGCTTCAGGGCGAGCAACTCACCGGCCGCGTGCGCCTCGGCGTGCCCGACGACTACGCGGCCAAATATCTGACACCCGTGCTGAAGCGCTTTGCGCCGCGGCACAGCGGCGTCGAGATCGAGTTGATCTGCGAGCAATCGACATCGCTGATTCCGCGCATCGCGAATAGCGAGCTTGATATCGCACTCGTATCGCGCGATCACGGCCGGCGCGGCACGCTGCTGTTCCATGAGCCGATGGTCTGGGTCGGCGCGGCGCAATTCGAATTATGGAGACGCGATCCGTTGCCGATCGCCGTCTATGAAAGCGCGAGCCTCGCGCGGCGCAGCGCGATTCATTCGCTCGCGCAGCAAGGCCGCCGCTACAAGGTGGTCTACAACAGTTCGAGTCTGGCCGGGCAGATTGCCGCCGTCGAAAGCGGTCTCGCGGTCGCGGTGCTGACGCAATGCAGCGCGCCGGACCATCTCCGCATTCTGGGCAACGATGAAGGCCTGGGTCCGCTCGAACCGATGGAAGTCGCTGTCTATCGCAGTCGCGATTCGCGCGGCTCCAAAGCGGTGGACGGCCTGTATAGCCTCCTCGTGAAGACGCTCAGGCAATCGGCGTCAGTCTGATCGACGACGATATGAAGCAATGCCCTCGATCTCGACGAGCAAATCGGCGCGGCAGATATCGGCCTTGACATAGCGGATGTTCGCATCCGCATGAAACGCGGTCTGCGCGAGTTTCATCACGCGCGGCAAGTCCGCCGCATGACGGTAATACACCTTGATCTGATCGAGGTCGCGCAGCGTATAGCCGCCGCTCACGTCCTGCGCTTCGAGATTCTCGATCCCGATCAGATGCGCGATATTGCCGATCGCGACATGCCATTGCTTGTCGAGATCGCCTTCGTGCACGGTCTCGTGTCCGAGAATGCTCGCGGTGCCCGAGACGTACAACGTATCGTCCAACAAGGTGCCGCGCGCGAAGCTCGGCGACTTCGGACCGTATCGCTGCGGATATTCATACGCGGGCGTCTGTCGCGAGTTCTCGATATGCCGCGGCGAATTTGCGCGGCACGCCAGAAAATAGAAGCCGACGCCATCGCCCGACGTGCCGATGCCGGTCGCCGCCGGCATACCCGATGCGCCCGTGTAATCCTGCTCGAACGCGATGGCGCGTCCACGGCAGAAATCGCGATACACCTCGAGCCCTTCCCGATTCGCCCCGTTGATGTGCGGGATGAAATTCCACATGCGGAAAATCTTCGGGAAGTCCCGCTCGCCGACGAGCGCGAACGCATCGCCATAGGCTTGTCGCGTGGCTTCGGTATAGCGGCCGGACGACGCGATGAAGCCCGCGCAAAAGAGAAACTCGTCGTCGTGCGCGAAGACGAGATCATTGAAGCGTCCGCTGTGGATCGGCCCGTTGCCTGTCCAGATTTCGGCGAAGCCGTCGTGAGAGTCGTCGCACATCGCGAGGCGCAGCGTCGGCACACCGCTTTCGATGCACGGCCCGCCGCTCGCCGCACCGAAGACGATGCGCGCGAGCACATCGTCTTCGCATGTCGCGTCATGCGCGATGAAGCGCGATCGGGGCGTCGCCATCATCGATCATTCATCGGCCTGATCGCCGAAGAGGTCCGCGGTCGAGACGCGATCCTGCTGCAACGGCGGCAACGCACCGCTCCTCACTTGTTCGAGCACGTCCGGCGGCAACCAGGTTTCTTCCATTGCGCCGATGCCGTTCTCGATCATCTGCTGGAGGAAGAACGATTGCTTGCGCCCCGTCACTTCCGCCAGAAGTCGCAGCCGTTGTTCGAATTGTGGATCGACCCGCACTGCGACCACCTTTAGCTTGTTTTCGGCGGTCCTTCTCACTGCATGCTCCTGTTACGTTCGTTGCGCGCCGCGAGCGGGCGCGCGCATGCGGTGCTTATACCACAGCCTGATTGCGCGACGACCGATGCGCACTCATGCATGGCGATGACAGACCTGCGTGCTACCATCGAAACGAGCGTTTCGGCGCTCGCGCACGCCTTGCAACGCGCCATGAACGAATCTGAAGAACACTCCGCTTCAGGCACCGCAGAGACCCTGCCCTCTCTGCCACCGCTCGACTTTCGCGCGGCGCGCAGACGGCTCTTCGCTGCACTCGTTGCGTCGATCGTCATTCCCTTCGCATTTTTCTGCCTGTACGGTTACTACACTTACGGACGCACATTCGCCGAAACCGGCGAGTCGCTCGAACGGCTCGTGCGTATCGTCGACGAAAAGGCCAACACCGTTTTCAGCATCAACCGCGAACTGATCTCGCGCATCGACGAGATGCTCGGCAGCGGCGACGCGGATTTCATCGCGCGCAGCCAGTCGGAGCTGCACGACAAGCTCGCGCGTCTCGCGGCGGCTCATGAACAGATCGCGGCGCTCTCCGTGCTCGACAGTCGCGGCAGGCTCGTGCTCAGCAGCCGCTTTTTTCCCGCGCCCGATGTGTCCGTCAGCGATCGTGCGGATTTCATCGCGACGCGCGATACGCATTCGAGCTTTCATGTTTCCATGCCCGAGCGCGGGCGCGTGAAGAACACGGACATCGTCAACACGCTGAGCGCACGCTATGCGAAAGACGGCCGCTTTCTCGGCGAAATCGCGATTGCCGTGCGGCGCGATTATCTGTTCGATTTCTATCGCGAACTCATTGTGAGCGATCCCGCGCTCACGCTCGCGCTACATCGCGACGACGGCGCCGTGCTCGCGCGTTTTCCGCCGGCGTCCGCGCCCAATGCGCCCGATCGCCATTCGGTGCTGGCGAGCGCATTCGCGCAAGGCAAGCCCACGGGTCTGATGCGTTACATATCGCCGCTCGACAACGATGAAAAGCTCGCGGCGTGGCGGCGTGTCGGCGACTATCCCGTCTACGCGGCGGCGGGCTTTTCGATTCATGACGTGCGCCTCGCATGGTGGCGGCGCGATGTATCGATCGCGTCGATCGCACTGATTCCGTGCATCGCGCTGTGGGTGCTGATCGGCTTCTCGCTGCGACGCCTCAAAGCGGAAGAAGCGGCATGGCACAACTGGCGCGGCGAACTTGCGCTGCGCCGCTCGGCCGTCGCGGCCACGCGGCGGCTTCAACGCATGGGCGCGCTCGGCAATCTCGTCGCGAGCGTCGCGCACGACTTCAATAACCTGCTGATGGTCGTCACGTCGAACATGGAACTGGCACGGCGCAAGGGCTTCAACGGCCTCGAAAAGGAAGTCGCGGCGGTGGAGCGCGCATCGAAGAATGCGCAATCGCTCGCACGCCGCCTGTTGAGCGTCGCGCGACGTCAGCCGCTTCAGATGCAGGTCATCCGCCTCGATCGCTGGATGATGGACTCCGAGCCGCTCGTGCGCGCGTCGGTGGGCGACAAGGTCACGTTCGGCTCGCGCGTGCCGCCATCGACGTGGACCGTGCGCGTCGATGCGACGGAGCTGACCTCGGCGCTCATCAACATCGCCGTGAATGCGAAGGACGCGATGCCTCACGGCGGCGACTTTCGCATCGAGTGCAACAACGTGCGTTATACGTCGACGCATGAAGGTCTCGGCGCCGGCGAATACGTCGTGATCTCGTGCAAGGACAGCGGCGTCGGCATGCGCACCGACGTCGCAAAACAAGCGTTCGAACCGCTTTTCACCACCAAGGGCGCGGGCGCCGGGACTGGGCTCGGACTCGCGCAAGTGCTCGCGATGTCCGAGCAGGCGGGCGGCACGGCGCGCGTGAATTCTGCATGGGGCTTCGGCACGACAGTCGACATCTATCTGCCGCACTGGACCGGCGAAGTCGATGCGCCTGCGGATGCGCCGCCTGTGGAGATCGTCGATCGCGAAGCGCCATCGTCCACCGTGCTGATCGTCGAAGACAACGAGGAAGTCGCGGCGGGCCTGTGCGCCGTGATCGACGTGCTCGGCTGGCAAGCGCGCCACGCATCGTCAGGCGATGCCGCGAGACAGATGCTCGAAGCCGGCGATGAATTCGATCTCGTGCTATCCGACATCCAGATGCCCGGTAGCTACGACGGCATCAAGCTCGCGGAATGGATCAAGTCGACGCGCCCGAATCAGCCGGTCACGCTGATGACGGGTTACGCCGATCAGCTCGACGAGGCGCGCCGCACCGGCTTCACCATACTCGCGAAGCCTTTCAATATCGACGAGTTGCAACGGCTGCTGGCCGGCCTGTCGATGCGCGCCGCGCGGTGAGCCTCGTTCGTGCGCTTCAGTGCAGCGGCGATTCTCCGGGCAACTGAAACGCATCCACGGTATAGCCCATGTTGAAATATCCCGCGCGCGCGTAGACGGAAATGTGCTCGAGCTGCTCGGCGCGCGTGGTTTCGCTCGCGGCGTGAGCGTCGTTGGCCGAACGCTCACGCGCACGCTGCGAAGGGCCCGAAAGCGCCTGCCAGTAGTGAGTCAGGAAGTGCGGCATGGCTCGCCTCCTCGATGCATGAACAGCTCGAATCTAAGCCTTCAAAAAGACTTGGACAAACAAGCTTTTCTGCAATGCATTGCAGGCCGCACCGCTTTGGCGCATCAGGCTGCGTCGACGCCTTCCCGCACGGTGCCCGTGGCCTGCGACTGCTCCAGATGGCGCAGCAGCAACGTCACCATCGCGACGACGGTGAACGCGAGAATCACGAAGAACGCCGCGAGGGGCGCGAGAATCTGCACCGACACGAAGCCCGCGAGACCCATCATCACCGACGACACGAGCAAGAGCGAGCAGCCGAGAATCGCCGCGGTAAGGCCCGCGATATGCGGAAAGAGCGAATTGCCCTTTGCCATCAGCGTCGGGTACATCGCGCCGGCGCAGAAGCCCATCACGAGCACCGGCGCGGACAACGTCCATACGGTGAGGCCGACCGTCAGCGAGAGCAGCAGCATGACGACCGATGCGCCCGCCATCACGCGCGCGCCGATGCGCAGCCGTTGCTCCGCGCTCGGCAGACGCGCGCCATGCACGCGGTTCGACAGCCCGCCGAGGAAATACATCATGCCGATGGCGAGCGCGAGATAGCCGAAGTACGTCGGCGGCTTGTGCAGCGTGTTCTGCACCATGAAGGGGCCGACGATGTTGAATACGAGCAGGATGCTGTAGCACAGCCCTTGCGCGAGAAAACAGCTCTGGAAAACGCGGCTCGACAACACCTTGCCCGCATTCGTGAACAGCGTGCGCGGCGCGAGATGCACCGGCTTCTGCAAGGTCTCGCGATAGCGCCATATGAGCGTCCACATCACGATCGAATAGATGAGCAGAAAGACGAGGCACGACTTCCAGCCGAACCATTCCTGCAAGTGCGCGCCGATCACGGGCGCGACGATCGGCGCGAGCCCCCACGCGATCGACATATAGGTGAACGCGTGCAGCAGCGCCAGGCCCTTGAACGAATCGGTGATGATCGCCTTCGCGAGCAGGTTGGTCGCCGCGATGCCGAAGCCTTGCAGGCACCGCGCGAGCAGGAAGGTTTCGAGGTTCGTCGCCGCGAGCGACAGTAAGCAGCCGAGCGTGAAGACGACGAGCCCGAACGCCAGCACTTTTTTGCGCCCGTACGCATCGGCGATGGGGCCGAAGACCAGTTGACCGATCGCATACGCCGCCATGTAGCCGGAGACGCTCGACTGGATCGCCTGGGGCGACGTGGCGAAGTAACGCGCCATCGCGGGCAACGCGGGCACGTAGATATCGATGGCGAGCTGCCCCGCCGACGCGAACAGGCAAACCAGAAACAGCAGGAATTGCGGGGAATTCTTCGAAGGATGAGCGTGGTTCATGACAACGACGAATGAGCGAAGGCCGGCGGCCTCTGCGGGCGAATCCGGATGGGGATTCATCGTATTGTGCCTGTCATCGCGCGAATCGGCTCAAAGCCCTCGTCGCGCGTACGTCAACCTGCGCGTTTCCCGCGCGATCGATCACGTCTTGCCATGCAGAATGGGATGCGACTGGCCCGGTATCGGGCGGCCACGGCTGTCCGTCGGCACGAGCTGCGTCTGGAACGCGACGAACAGCGCCTGAAACTTGCCGTCCACTTCGATCATGACCGCGCCGTCCTGAAACACGCCGTTCTCGTTCGAGTGGTCCTTGACATGCGTGCCCTTGCCCGGCTTCGGGTTGCCCTGATTCATATGCGTCTCGTGCAGGCCGTCCTTCCCCGGCTCGAACAGGAAGCCAAAGCCATAGACGGTCACGTCTTTCGTCGGCTTCCATCCGAGGCGATCGTCGCTATAGCTCGGCGTTTCATAGACGTAATCGACGCCGTTCGCCGACATGTCCAGTTGCAGCATCTCGTTGAGAAGCGCATTGATATCGTTCTTCTCGTCCTTGGTGTCGAGCGGGATCGGGCGCATCGCGTCGAGATCGACGAGTCGCGAATCGTGCACGTAATCGAGCTTCGGGAAGTTCGCTGTCGACACACCCGCCGACAGCTTGTCGAGATCGGCCGTCATCGGATGATCGAAGTATCGATTCCAGACATACAGCACGAGATAACCCGCTGGCCCCGTCAGCGAGCTATCGGATTTCACGTTGGTGACGATGTCGAATGGCTTGCCGTTCGCGTCCTCGCTGACGATCACGTAATGCGGATCGCCCTTATAGCCCTGAAGAAAGGGGACGCCTAGCTTGACCGTGCCCTTGAAGACAACGTATTCGTTGCGCGCCATGATGACAACATCCTTTCGGCCAATATGCGATCACGACGATATCAACGAATCGCTTTTCTCGCAGCTTTGAAGCGATGTTTCTGCTCCGCCTTCAGCGCACGTAACGCGTGCTTTTCGCTGGCATCGTCGGCGAATTCGCCTCGTGAATTCGAAAGCAAATCGCGGCTCGCAACGACATCGTTCAACGCGCCGAAGCGCTTTTGAAGCCGCTTGAGGCTCTTCACCTCGGCGCGCAGTTTCGCCGGGATATCCGGCTCGAAAAACTCGATCAGATAACGCACCTTCTTTCCCGCCTTGCGCACTTCGTGATACGCAGCATAGTCTGACTGTTTCGCGCGCAACGCCCGCTTGATGCGCTTCTTCAGCTGACTGCGCGCCGCGCCGATGCGCTTCTTCGCGAACCGTTCGACCGGCACGCGTTGCGGTCCCGTGTTGAGCTGATGATTCGCTTCCTTCAATCCGCTCAGCAGCACATGCTTCATGTCCGCGTTGGCGAGATTTTCGATGCTCGTCGCGAGCACGTTAGCCCGATGCGCCTTCACCGTTTCGTCGAATCCTTCGACATCGAGTTCATGCAGCAATTCGATCAGAATGTCCCAGTCCCGCGCGCTGCCCGCCGATGTCGCGAGATACCTGAACAGCGCGCGCTGACGCGTATCGAATTCTTCGTCCAGCAAAGGCCGGTATGCCCAGAACAAAGTGCGCAGCCTGCGCAACGCAACACGCAGCTTGTGAAGCACTTCCGGGTCCGTGTTTCCGTCGAGCGTGGCAGCGTGCTGCATCGCCTCGTCGATCAGCGGCGACGCGAGATCGCCGAATCTGGCTTCGGCCGTGATGCGCGTTCGATCGTCCATGATCGCTCCCTGTTACCGAATGACCCGGTTACGCAACATGCATACCCGCTGCGCGGGGCGAGCGGAACATGTCTTGCTTCATGCGCAATACGGAAAATGCCGCTGTCATCGGATGCTCCACAATGAAAAAACGGTTGGGTACACTGGGTCCGTTGACAGGACATAGCTTATAGATAACGGAGTCGGTTTGAGGAAGCGAGCCACCGTCATTTGTCGGAAGGGCAACCGGATACTTCTGGTGGCGCGACGTCGCACCAAGTGGGCGCTGCCCGGCGGCATGCTCAAGCGAGGCGAGCATCTTTCGGACGCCGCGCTTCGCGAACTCAAGGAAGAAACGCGTCTCGCGGGCAAGTCGGCGAAATTCCTGTTTCAGCATCGTGGAAGGCAGAAGCATCATCACGTCTTCTTCTGCGATGTGCCGAAGAACGCAAAGCCGCGCGCGAGCAATGAAATCTCTCGCTGCCGCTGGGTTCATATGTCGGAAATTTCACGACTCGCGACCAGCGAGCCGACGAGACACATTGTGAAGGCGCTCGGCGGCAAACGCTGACACCGTTTGGCCCGACATCCTCTTGTCATAATCGGACTCTCGCATGGTCGTTCGGCAAACGTCACGCGCTTTGTCCTTTCGCATCGCCATAATCGACGCGCACCGCAGGCACGAACCACGCGAGACAGAGGCCGACGAACGCCGCCATCGCGGCGACCACGAGCCCGACGTGAATCGACGCGACGAGCGCAATGCGCGCCGAGTGCATCATCGTCATCGCATCGGCCGCTTGGCCCGCCGCGACGAGGCGTTCGATCAGCGCAGACTGTTCCGCACGGTCGATCAGCAGGTCCGGGCTCGCGAACGATTTGAGCCACTGCGTCGCCTGATACGAATCGAGCGGACGATGCACGTTTTGCGCATAGAGATGCCCGAGCAGCGCGCCGGTGATCGCGGTGCCCAGCATGCCGCCGAAAATGCGCAGCGATTGCAGCAACGCCGTGACCGCGCCGATCTGCTCGCGCGCGACGATCTGTTGCGAGCAGATGGTGAGATTCGTCGCGACGAGCCCGAGACCGAGTCCGCTCGCGCCCATGCACGCCATCCAGACGGCATGCGGTTCGTGACCATCGAGCGAGACGAGCGCGAGACAGCCGGCCACGGAAAGCGCGAAGCCCGCATACATCAGCACGTTCGCACGCGGGATGCGCGTGACGATGCGGTTGTTGATCATGCTGCCGACGGTCGTGCCGAGCAGCAGCGGCGTGATGAGCATGCCCGAATCGTGCGGCGACATGCCATAGCCGCCCTGAAACAGCAGCGGAATGTAGAAGGCCATCGAGAAGAGCGCGAAGCCGCCGAGCACGGAGATCGCGAAAAGCGCGGCGAGCTTGCGGTCCATCAGCACGTCGACGGGCACGACGGGATAGCCCATGCGCTTTTCCCAGAAGTACAGTGTCGCGCCGAACAGGAGCGTGACGAGCGCAAGCACGATCGTCGTGCGCGAGACGCCTTCTTTCGGCAGCAGTTCGATCAGCAGTTGCAATGCGCCGAGCGTCACCGCGACGACGCACGCGCCGAGCCAGTCGAGCTGAATCCGTCCACGCGTCTTCGCATGATGCAGGTTCGGCACGAACATCAGCACGAACATTAGCGAGACGATGCCGATTGGCACGTTGACGAAAAACACGAGCCGCCAGCCGCGCATCTGCGTGAGCATGCCGCCGAGCGTCGGGCCGATCACGTTGGCGACGCCGAACGTCGACGTGACGAGCACGAGCCAGCGCAGACGCAGCTTCGGATCGGGAAAGAGATCGGCGACGGCGGCGAACACCGTGCCGAGCAGAATGCCGCCGCCGATGCCCTGCACGCCGCGCGCAATCACCAGGAACAGCATGCTGTCGGCGAATCCGCACAGCACCGACGCCAGCGTGAACAGCACGATCGCCGCGAGCAGAAACGGCTTTCGTCCGTAAAGGTCGCCGAGCCGCCCGAAGATCGGAATCGTGATGACGGACGCGAGCATGTACGACGTCGCGACCCACGCGTACAGATCGAAGCCCTTGAGTTCGGCGACGATGCGCGGCATCGCGGTCCCGACGATGGTCTGATCGAGCGCGACGAGCATCGTGACGAACGCGATGCCGAGCATCGCGAGCAGCGATTCGCGAAACGGCAGGCGTTGCCGTTCGCGATCGCCGACATCCAGGAACGAGTTCATGACATGCGCGAGCGCGCGCTCAGAAGCAGTGTGTTACTGCCCGCCTTCCTGAATCGTCAGAACATTCTTCACCGACTTCACGCCGTCCACGCCTTTCGCGATCGACGCCGCCTGGTCGATCTGCTCGCCATCGGCTGCGTGACCGGCGAGCGTGATCGCGCCGTTCTTGGCGATCACATTCATGCCGTTCGTGTCGATGCCGCCTTTTTGCAATGCCTGAGACACCTTCTTGCTGAGCGCGCGGTTGGCTTTGCGCGCCGTCGATTTGGAGCTTCCCGCGCTCGCCGAAGGCGTCGCGGACTGGGTCGATCCCGCATCGCTGGTCTGCGACCATACGTTGACGGAAAAGGCTATCGCTGATGCAACGGCGGCAAATCTGAGCGCATTGATCATCTTCATTGCGTGGCTCCGGTAGCTTGCGTGAAATGGAGGATGCAAAGGCAAGATGGATTCTAATCGGCGCTTCGCGATATCGCAGGGAATCGGGCCGTTCATTTCGCTAGCGCGCGCAATTGCGTCGGCGTAAGGCAGAAATCGGCGTTTCCCGCGAGCTTTGCGATCGTGAAGTCGATGAACGTTCGCACGCGAAGCGGCCGCTCCGTTCGATGCCGATAGTAGATGTAGATCGATTCGCGCTGCGTCATTTGACGCGTGAGCAAGGGTACGAGACGTCCTTCGCGGATATGCGCGACCGCGAAAAAAATACCGAGCGCTTTCGGCGCGCTGATGCGCAACGGCCGGGCGATGTCTTCCTGCGCGCTCTTCGCATCCGCGATGGCAGACGTGAGCATCGCAAGCGCCGGTTCGACGCTCTGCAACAGGCGCTGTGGCTTGCGGCGATATCCCCTGATCAATGACCGCACGCCGCTCATCACGCTCGCCGATGCGCAAACGCCGCCGCTGCGCCTCGCGCTCGGCACCGATACGCTAAAGCCCATCGCGGAGAAGAACGCGCATGTCGAAGCCGAAACGGACGCGTGGCGTGAGTCATCGAGTTCGACGGATTTCGCTGTTTGATCGCGTCAATTACCCTCGCACCTTGCCCGTCAGCGCGAGGCGCGTGGCGAGCGTCGAGAGCGCGTCGTAGGCATCGCGCGATACCGTGTCCCACGCGCCGATCGCCTGCGATTGCACTTCCACGACCGCGCGATCGCCGCGCGCCGCCGGACCGGTCAACGCATCCTTCGGCCCGAGCGAAACGACGTTGGTGGCGGCATTGCGCGTGAGCGTGTGCATCATGTCTTCGATGAGCGCTTGCGGAATGCCGGCCGCCTGCCACATCTCGACGGACATCGCCGCCAGTATCGGCAGAAAGTTCGATGCGACGACCGCCGCCGCGTGATAAAGCGCCTTGCTGCCCGGCTCGATATCGAAGCAGCGCGCGCCGATGGCCGCGAGAATCTCGCTCCATGCATCGCGGGCGGCGCGATCGCCTTCGAGTCCGCATGGCGTGCCTTCGAACTGGAACACGGCCGTGCCGGGCTTCGCGAAGCTCAGCATCGGATGCGCGCTCGCCACGCTCCAGCCGAGCGCGCGCAAGGGCGCGAGCGTGTCGGCGTCGAGCGCGCCGCTGCAATGCACGGCAATCGTCGGCGCATCATGCTTGCGATGCGCCGCAAGCGCTTGCGCTACGTCCGCGATGCGTGCATCGGGCACCGAGAGCAGCCAGATATCGGCGGGATGCATCGCGGCGATGTCGTCGAGCGCGCGGCCCGCGCCGATGAAATCGACCGCTTCATGCGCATGCGCGAGATCGCTGTCGCATACATCGCCGATATCGAGCACGCGGTTCGCGACGATCAGATTGCCGAGCGTCGCGCCGACCCGCCCCGCGCCGATGATGTTGAGAGTCGCCATGATGATGTGAACCCGCGCGAGACTCAGCCGTGCCTGATCGCGATGGTCTTCAGGCTCGTGAAGCCGTACAGCGCTTCGAAGCCCTTCTCGCGTCCATGCCCGCTCGCCTTCACGCCGCCGAACGGCAACTCGACGCCGCCGCCCGCGCCATAGTTGTTGATGAACACCTGGCCCGCCTGCAGCTTGCGCGCGAGTCGCAGGCCGCGCGAACCGTCGCGCGTCCACACGCCCGCGACGAGACCGTAGTTCGTGCCATTGGCGAGCTTCACGGCTTCGGCTTCGTCGTCGAAGGGCATTACCGCGAGCACCGGGCCGAAGACTTCCTCCTGCGCGAGCCGGCTTTGCGGCGGCACGTCGCGAAACAGCACCGCTTCCTGGAAGAAGCCATTGCGCGACGCTTCCACGACGATCTTGCCGCGCGCCGCGACGCGTATGCCTTCGCCTTCCGCCTGCTCGACGATGCTGCGCACACGCGCATGTTGCTTCGCGTTGACGAGCGGACCCATGTCGAGGTCCATCGCGGGCGGCCCGGAACGCAGCGCTTCGAAACGCTGCGCGAGACGTTCGATCACGGTTTCGTAGATGCCGCGCTGAACCAGCAGACGGCTGCCCGCCGAACACGTTTGTCCGGCGTTCTGCACGATCGCGTTCTGGATCACGGGCACGGCTTCGTCGAGATCGGCATCGTCGAAAACGAGTTGCGGTGACTTGCCGCCGAGTTCGAGCACGCTCGGGCAATGACGTTCCGCCGCCGTGCGTCCGACGAGCGCGCCCGTCGCGGTCGAGCCGGTGAACGAGACATGACCGATGCCTTCGTTCGCCGACAGCGCCGCGCCCGCCTCGCTGCCGAGTCCGGTGACGACGTTGATCGCGCCAGCCGGAAAGCCGACGTCGGCGGCGATTTCTGCGAGCCGCAGGATCGACAGGCTCGCGTCCTCCGCGGGCTTCACGACGCACGCGTTGCCCGCCGCGAGCGACGCGCCGACGCTGCGGCCGTAGATCTGCATCGGGTAATTCCACGGAATGATGTGGCCCGTCACGCCGATCGGCTCGCGTACCGTCAGCACGGTAAAGCCGGTCGTATAGGGCAGCGTTTCGCCGTGCAGCTTGTCGACGCAACCCGCGTAATACTGCAGATAGCGCGCGAGCACGGCCGCATCGGTGCGCGCGGTCTTGAGCGCCTTGCCGGTGTCGCGCGCTTCGAGTTGCGCGAGTTCGTCGGCGTGTTCGAGAACGGCGTTCGCATAGGCGAACAGCAGGTTCGAGCGCTCGACAGGCGAGAGCTTCGCCCACGGACCGTCGAGCGCATCGCCCATTGCGCTGCGCGCTGCGTGGACAGCCGTGGCGATATCGGCGGCGTTGCCGCGTGCAATCGCCGCGAACGGCTCGCCGGTGCTCGGATCGATGACATCGAGCGATTCGCCGTTGTCGCCCGCTTTCCACGCGTTGCCGATGAAGTGACGGTATTCCATGCTTACTCCGTGATCAGTGCATGTTCGGTGACGGCTTCGGCGATCGCCTTGCCGACTTCGATGGTGTTCGCCGTGCCGCCCATGTCGGGCGTGCGCGGGCCGTTTTCGAGCACGCTTTCGATGGCCGACAGGATGGTCTTAGCCGCCGCTTCGTAGCGCGCGTCGCCGCGTCCGAGATGCTGGAGCATCAGCGCGGCCGACCAGATCTGCCCGATCGGATTGGCGATGCCCTTGCCCGCGATATCGGGTGCCGATCCATGTACCGGCTCGAAGAGCGATGGAAAGCGCCGCTCGGGATTCAGGTTCGCCGAAGGCGCGATGCCGATGGTGCCCGTGCATGCGGGACCGAGATCGGAAAGAATGTCGCCGAAGAGATTCGACGCGACCACGACATCGAAACGGTCAGGATGCTGCACGAAATGGGCGCACAGAATGTCGATGTGAAACTTGTTCGTCGCGATGTCCGGATAGCGCTTCGCCGCTTCGGCAAGGCGCTCGTCCCAGTACGGCATCGTGATGGAGATGCCGTTCGATTTGGTCGCGGCGGTGAGCTGCTGCTTCGGACGGCTCTGCGCGAGCTTGAACGCGAAGTCGAGAATGCGATCGACGCCCGTGCGCGTGAAGACCGCCTGCTGCGTCGCGAACTCGCGCTCCGTGCCTTCGAACATGCGTCCGCCGACCGACGAATACTCGCCTTCGGTGTTCTCGCGCACGACCAGAAAGTCGATGTCGCCGGGCTTGCGATTGGCGAGCGGCGAAGGCACGCCGGGCATCAGCCGCACGGGACGCAGGTTCACGTATTGATCGAACTCGCGGCGAATCCTGATGATCGATTCCCACACCGCCGTATGGTCCGGCACGATGTCGGGCGTGCCGACCGCGCCGAAGAAGATCGCGTCGTGCTTGCCGATCTGCTTGTCCCAGTCGGCGGGCATCATCGTGCCGTGCTGCACGTAATGCTCGGTGCACCATGATGCGAACTCGTCGAAATCGAGCGCGATGTCGTAGCGCGCGGCGGCGGCCTTCAGCACGCGCAGCCCTTCGACCATGACTTCCTTGCCGATGCCATCGCCCGGAATGACGGCGATGTGATGTGTCGTTGCCATTGCGCTCTGTCTCCTCGTTTTCGACGTTTGATCTGAGGGGAAATCTAGCGGAGGCGTTGTTGCTGCGGAAGTGCGAATCCGGAAACGGGAGTCTTCGAATATCCGCAAGGGCTCAGCTTGCGGCGCGTTCCCCGCCGGGCGCGACGAGCGATGCGGGCGCGAGTCCGCTCAGATAATCGAAGAGCCTGCGCGCGGGCAAAGGCGCCGCGCCCACGCGTATGCCGACCGACATCACGCGCTCGGCCCACGGATTCGTCAGGCGAATGAAGCGCAGACGCATGGGTTCGCGAAAGAGCCGCACCGCGCCTTCGGGCAACACGCCGACGCCCTGCCCCGCTGCGATCAGCCTGCACATGCCTTCGAAGCTCTGCACCTGTACGCGAAAGCGGATCGCGCGGCCCGCGAGCGCGGCTTCCTTGACGAGCATGCGCGTGACTTCGGCCTTATCGTCCAGACCGACGATATCGTGCTCGAGCAGCGCGGCGAAATCGATCTGATCGCCTTGCAGAACGTGATCTTCGGGCACGACGACGCTGATGCGATCCGTGCAATACGGCGCGAGGCGAATGCCTTCCATGCCGCTCTGCGACGTCACCACGCCGACATCCGCGCGCCCTTCGCGCAGCGCCTGAAGAATGTCCATGCTGCGCAATTCGCTGATATGCAGTTTGATGTCCTGATAGCGCTGGGAGAACGCACGCAGATGATCGGGCAAGTCCTGGCTGATCGCGGAGATATTGGCGAACACGCGCACGCGGCCGACGGAGCCTTTGGTGTAATCGGATAGCTCGCTATAGATCGCGTCGGTCCTGAGCAGCAGTTCCGTGGCGTGACGCGCGAGCGCTTCGCCGGCCGGCGTGGGCTCGACACCCGCCGACGTGCGATTCAGAAGCCCCACGCGAAAGTGATGTTCGAGCAGCGCGATGCGCCGGCTCGCCGTCGATAGCGACATATGCGATTGCTGCGCCGCCTTGGACAGGCTGCCCATTTCGACGGCGCGCAGAAAGAGAGCCAGCGACGTGAGATCGAACAAAACCGGATGCTCCGTGGAAGTTTATTCCGGGGAGTATGGCATTGGGTTGGGGTTGCTGTGGCGTGGAGGGATACAGGAAAACCCTGAGCGATGCGGCTATTAGAAAGGCGCACCCTCGAATTCCATGAGCGGAAAAAGCGTGTCCTTGCCGTCGATATTCAGCACGAGCCGCGTCGCGTGATGGAAGCTTGCATAGCGGCCAACGAAGCGGCTCAGCACATCGCCGAAGAGCGTCGCATCGCCGGGTCCGTCAAACGCACTCGCATCGAGCCGAACGTGAACGCGAATCTCGAAGCGCATATGCCCCTTTCCCACGCTTTCATGCTCGGACAGCCGCACGTCTCGAATCGCATCGATGCGTCGCGCGATGCTTTCGTCGTGTGACCAGTCGTAGAGCTCCAGCGCCTCACGGAGCACCACCACGCCGCCCATCCCGATCATGTTCAACTCATTCGCGCCGCCTGCCGTGTAGTGCCCGAGCACGCGCCAGTCGTACTCCGGGTGATAGCGCGGAGGATAGAGCGGCAAAGTCGGCGCTGTCAGATTGCGCACGGAAGCGATGCCGGTAAAACCCGACACGGTCTCGTTGATCGTCGCCTCGGACAGCGCCATGCGCGGCAGGCGTCCGTTGTTCGCGAGCGCGCGAACCGTCAGGTAGCCGTCCGGCTTTGGACGATTCTCATCGTGTCGGGCATCCGCATGGAAGCGCTCCCAGAGCGAACCGGAAAGCGTCACCCAGAGTTCGCGGCCGGTTACGCCAAAGCGCATCGAGGTATGGAAATACCGCTCAGGCTTCTCGTAGCGCAGCGTCCAGCCGCGATGGCGGAAGCTCGTGAATGCGCCGTAGGCGTGGCGCGCGCTGTCTTCCGGATCGGCCGCCGTCACCGCGAGCACGTGATACGGCTCGACGTGCCCCGCCACATCCTGCTGCAGACGTACGCGATGCTCGCGGTCATGCCGGTCTGTCGGCCGCAGCGGCAACGCGTCCACTTCGAACAGATTGATCACGGGCGTGCAGAAGAGACGAAAGCTGTCGCGACTGACCGGATAGTCGCCAGGCACGCGAGCGTTCAGTTCGATCTCGAAGGTCATTTGCGATTCACCCATCGGCAGCATCGACGCATCGAAGCCGCATAGATCGACGAAGTTGAATTTCTGCGGGAACACGAAGTATTCCAACAGCGTCTGTTCGCGATCCAGCCCGCGGTCACGCTCGGGCTCCGTGACCGGCCACAGCCGCGCGGACGGACCAAAGCCTGCCGCTTCGAAGCGCACGTCTTCGAGCGGTTGCAACTCGCCATCGCGCACTGTAGGCAGGCGCAGGCTGATCGATTCGACTTGGCGCGTCAGCGCCGCGTACAGCGCGGAGGCGGCAGGCCGGTCGCCGTGCAAGTAAAGACGGATGCGCGACAAATCAACCGCCTCGCGTTGCTCGCCAAGCCACAACCGGAACGTAAGGCGAATCACGGTGCGTCCGCCATCGCGGACCGCGATCTCTGCATCTTCGACCGAAAGTGGCAACAACTTCACCGTCTGCGTCGTCCGATAGAGACACTTGACCTGATCCGGACCGACAGGCGTCGACCGCACGGCGGCCCCCGCGGGAATCTGCGTTGCCGAAGCAACTCCGCGACCAATCGGCGTGCATTCGATGATCGACAGCGATGGAATCGCGCGCGCCGCATGTTCGTACAGGTTGTCGATCAGCGTTTCCGTGAATTCCGGAGCGCCGTCATCGAGCTTCATACGTAGACGCGCCGCGATCCTTATTCTGTTCAACGAACTCAAGCATTAATCGTTTTTCTTTGGACCGATGAATTTAGGATTGCATCACAAACAGGTCAACCCGGCTGATCGGTATTTGTTTGACATTCACGACCTATTGATTAAAGAAATCAGAATTCGGACATCGCCCATACCATGAAATCGAAGCGCGTGATTGAAAGAATGAGAAATTGCCTTTGAGCAGCAGACTTGAAGAATCGAGAGAAAATTCAACTCTTCTTCACCGATCCGATCGGGGTGAGGAAGCCAGATCGCACATTCTTTCAACTCGCTGTCCAGAGCGAACACTCGCTGCGTCGCGGGGCCATACAGGAAAACCCTGATCAAATCCCGCCCCGCCCTCCACCCCGTGTTCGAACTATTCGAAAGCCCGCTTCAACGATTTCGCATATCACTCGCGCTCAGCAGCCGCTACATTTCTTCTGTCCCGCCGCGTCCCGCGCGAGCAGGGACGCAAAAACAAATACGGAGACAGACGTGGAAATCGATGCGACCAAC
The DNA here is from genome assembly GCF_023631205.1 of Caballeronia sp. NCF2. Lineage (NCBI taxonomy): Bacteria > Pseudomonadati > Pseudomonadota > Betaproteobacteria > Burkholderiales > Burkholderiaceae > Caballeronia > Caballeronia sp. NCF2. The sequence continues at coordinate 114,498 of NZ_JALQDN010000067.1, forward strand.
ATGCCGCAAGGCGCGGCATCGCCCGCTGCGTCACACGATGCGGCCACCGCGGACCGGATCTTTCGCCGCCTCGCGCTGCAAATCCTGCCGATCCTGATGTTCGCGTACATCACGTCGTACATCGATCGCGTGAATGTGAGCTTCGCGAAGCTGCAGATGGCGCAGCAACTCGGTTTCTCCGATGCCGTGTTCGGCTTCGGCGCGGGCATCTTCTTTCTCGGCTATGTCGTCTTCGAAGTGCCGAGCAACATCATCCTGCAACGCGTCGGTGCGCGCCGCTGGATCACGCGCATCATTCTTTCCTGGGGCATCGTGTCGGGCCTCACGGCCTTCGTCTCCACGCCCATGCAGTTCTACGTAATGCGCTGCCTGCTTGGCGTCGCGGAAGCGGGCTTCATTCCGGCGATCGTCTTCTATATCGGCCAGTCGTTTCCGCGCAACCGCCGCGCGCGCATCCTCAGCATGTTCTATGCGGCGCTCGCGCTGGCGGGTCTCATCGGCTCGCCGCTGACGGGCTTCATCATGCAGTACTTCGATGGTCTCATGCAGTTGCCAGGCTGGAAGTGGATCTTCATCGTCGAGGCATTGCCCGCGTTTCTCGCGGCGGTCTATACATGGAAGGGACTCGACGACGACGTCGCCCAAAGCCCGCGTTTCAGCGAAACGGATCGCGCGTTGTTGTCGCGCGTGCTCGCCGAGGATCGCGCGGTAACGGCGCAATCGAATCACAAGGGCCTCTTCACCAGCGCGCTCGTGTGGGCGTTCTGCCTCATCTATTTTCTCGATGTCTTCGGCATCTACGGCTACACCTTCTGGGCCCCGACGATGATCAAGTCGATGGGCATCTCCGGCGACTTCGCGATCGGCGCACTCGCCGCATTGCCGAACGCGGTCGCGGTCGTCGTGATGGTCATGTTCGGCCGCAGCGCGGACAAGCGCGGCGAGCGGCGCTTGCACGTCGCGGCGCTGCTGCTGATGGGCGCGGTGGGCTTGTCGCTGTCGGTGCTCTGGCATGACAACCTGTGGCTCGGCATGATCGCGCTGTGCATCGCGAATGCGGGATTGCTGTCGTTTCCGCCGCTCTTCTGGAGCATGCCGACGGCCGTGCTCGGACAGGCCGCGGCGGCGGTCGGCATCGCATGGATCAGCGCGTTCGGCAATCTCGGCGGCTTCTTCGGCCCATATGTAGTCGGCTTTCTGAAGCAGGCTTCCGGCGGCATGACGCTGCCGATCTTCTCGATGGTCGGCTGCCTCGCGCTCGGCATCGTTCTCACGATGCTGCTGCCGAAGCGCCTCGTGAACCGCTGAGCATTTTCAAACTTACACGACAACATGAAGAGAGACACAGCATGAAGCAACGCATCGGCATGATCGGTGTCGGCCTGATGGGGCACGGCATCGCGCGTAACGTGATGAAGCATGGTTATCCGCTGACGGTCGTCGAGCATCCCGGCAATCAGCCGCTCGACGAACTGCTCGCGGGCGGCGTGAAGACCGTCGCGAACGGCGAGGCGCTCGCGCGCGCATCGGACATCGTCATTCTGTGCGTGACGGGCTCGCCCGAAGTCGAAGCGGTGCTGACCGCGCCCGATGGCGTGCTCGCGGGATTGCAGCCGGGCGCGATCGTCATCGACTGCTCGACGGCGGTGCCCGCATCGACGCAGCGCGTAGCGGCGCTCGTGAAGGAAGCGGGCGGCCTCTTCGTCGATGCGCCCATGACGCGCACCGCGAAGGAAGCGCATGAAGGGCGGCTGAATCTGCTGGTCGGCGCTTCGGCCGAGCTGTTCGCGCGCATCGAGCCGTTGCTGCGTACCTATGCGGAGAACGTGACGCTCGTCGGCGATGTGGGCGCGGGACACAGCATGAAGCTGCTGCACAACTTCGTGTCGCTCGGCACGATCGCGCTGATCTCGGAAGCGGCGGCCTGCGCGAAACGCGCGGGCGTCGATGCGCAGACTTTCGTCGATGTCCTCGCGAAAGGCGGCGGTGGTGGCGCGGCGCTCGAGCGGCTGCGTCCGTCGCTTATCGACGGCGATCCGTCGGGCATGCCGTTTCACATGTCCAATGCGTTGAAGGATCTCGGCTACTACGTGACGATGGCCGGCGACAACAACGCCGTCGATGCGATCGCCGGCGCCGTGCGCGCGACGTATGCGGATGCGGTCGAGCAAGGCGGCGCGCATCGTACTTTGCTGGAGTTGCCGAGGTTGCTGGGCGATTGAAGTTGCGATAAAAAAAGCCGCTCATCGAGCGGCTTTCCCTGGCGCTTTAAAGCCTCAATCGTCGAGCAAGGACAAGTCGCGCACCGCGCCCTTGTCCGCCGACATCACCAGCTTCGCATACGCCTTCAGCGCGGCCGACACCTTGCGCGGACGCTGCTTCGCGGGCTTCCAGCCCTTCGCGTTCCGCTCTTCGCGACGGCGCGCGAGTTCATCGTCGGAGAGCAGCACGTCGATCGTGCGATTCGGAATGTCGATGCGAATCTTGTCGCCGTCGCGCACAAGGCCGATCGCGCCGCCCGCCGCCGCTTCCGGCGAGCAATGACCGATCGACAGGCCCGATGTGCCGCCCGAGAAACGTCCGTCCGTCAGCAGCGCGCATGCCTTGCCGAGACCCTTCGACTTGATGTAGCTCGTCGGGTACAGCATTTCCTGCATGCCGGGCCCGCCCTTCGGACCTTCGTATCGAACGATGACGACATCGCCCGCCTTCACCTTGTCATTGAGGATGTTCTCGACGGCTTCGTCCTGCGACTCGGTGACGTGCGCCGTGCCTTCGAACACGAGAATGCTTTCATCGACGCCCGCCGTCTTCACGACGCAGCCATCCAGCGCGATGTTGCCCGTCAGCACCGCAAGGCCGCCTTCCTTCGAGAACGCGTGCTCGTACGAGCGAATGCAGCCTTCGGCGCGATCCGTATCGAGGCTCGGCCAGCGCGTGTTCTGGCTGAACGCGACTTGCGTCGGCACGCCTGCGGGACCTGCCATGTAGAACGTCTTGACGGCTTCGTCGTCGGTGAGCTTGACGTCCCATTGCGCGAGCGCGTCTTTCAGCGTCGGCGCGTGCACGGTCGGCACGTCGGTATGCAGCTTGCCCGCGCGATCCAGTTCGCCGAGGATCGCCATGATGCCGCCCGCGCGATGCACGTCTTCGATGTGATACTTGTTCGTGTTCGGCGCGACCTTGCACAGCTGCGGCACGGTGCGCGACAGACGATCGATGTCCTTCATCGTGAAGTCGATCTCGGCTTCGCGCGCGATCGCCAGCAAGTGAAGAATGGTGTTGGTCGAGCCGCCCATCGCGATATCGAGCGTCATCGCGTTCTCGAACGCCTTGAAGCCGACCGAGCGCGGCAGCACGCGCGCCTCTTCCTGCTCGTAATAACGGCGCGCCAGTTCGACGATGCCGCGTCCCGCGCGCTTGAACAACTGCTCGCGGTCGGCGTGCGTCGCGACGACGGTGCCGTTGCCGGGCAGCGAGAGACCGAGCGCTTCGGTGAGGCAGTTCATCGAGTTGGCCGTGAACATGCCCGAGCACGAGCCGCATGTCGGGCACGCGGAGCGCTCGACTTCGGCGACTTCCGCATCGGAATACGACTGGTCGGCGGCGATCACCATCGCATCGACGAGATCGAGCTTCTTCAGTTCGATGGCCTTCGTCTTCGGATTCGCGAGGCGCGTCTTGCCCGCTTCCATCGGGCCGCCCGAAACGAAAATGACGGGAATGTTCAGGCGCATCGCGGCCATCAACATGCCCGGCGTGATCTTGTCGCAGTTCGAGATGCAGACCATGGCGTCGGCGCAATGCGCGTTGACCATGTATTCGACCGAATCCGCGATGATGTCGCGGCTCGGCAGCGAGTACAGCATGCCGTCGTGACCCATCGCGATGCCGTCGTCGACCGCGATCGTGTTGAACTCCTTCGCCACGCCGCCCGCGGCTTCGATCTCACGCGCGACGAGCTGGCCCAGGTCTTTCAGATGAACGTGCCCCGGCACGAACTGGGTGAACGAGTTGACGACGGCGATGATCGGCTTCGAGAAATCTTCGTCTTTCATGCCGGTGGCGCGCCAGAGGGAGCGCGCGCCCGCCATGTTGCGTCCGGCGGTGGAGGTTTTGGAACGGTATGTGGGCATCGTGGTTGCGGTTGGAATGTCGCGAATGAAAGCGGGCCACGAGGGGTGAGGGCCCTTGCGCGCGGCATCCGCGACCTTTTGGGTCGGGTGGGCGCGAATTTTGGGATTATCCCATACCTGCTTCGTCCATTCCGCTTCGACGCGCCGCCTGCACCAGCGCGCGAATCGCCCAGCGTCTGACCTTGCGCGCGCGTGCGTCGTCGAGTTGCAGCACGTCCTTGCAGACGATCATCGCCTCCGTGCCGATGACGAGCGCGAGCGCCTGCGTGAGCGTGTCGAGCGCGGCGGGACTGAACTCGTCTTGCGCGGGTTCGAGCGCGGACTCGATCAACGGTGTGCGGCGATTCTGCCGCAGCGGCATGTCGTCCTGCGATTCGCCCTTCACCGCCCGCTCCAGCGAATGCGCGAGCATCATGCGCAACGGTGCTTCGTTCGCAAGAATCATGTCGTTGAGCGCGGCGTCGACACGCAACAATCGCGCGACCGGATCGGCCGATGCGCGCGCCGAAAATAGCTGGCTCGCAACGGGCGTGTCGACATCGAGCGATGCTTCGAGTAAGAGCGCATCGATGCTCGGGAAATGCCGATACGCCGTCGCACGCGACACGAGCGCTTCTGCCGCGACCTCTTCCAGCCCGGGCTTGCGCCCTTGCTTCATCAGCGCCGATGCCGCCTTCAGCAGATCCTTGCGCGTGCGCTGCTTCTGATTGCCGCGGGTCTTCGGTTCGGACTTCGCCATATCAAGCCTGCGGCAACTGACCGATGATCGCCGCGAGATCGACCCACACGTTTTCACGGCGAATCTGTTCGCTTTCGCTGAATTCGACGACATGCAGCATGCGAAATTCCAGCGGACGCCCACGGCCTTCGAGCCCGAACGGCCGGCCCGGCGCCTTGCCGCGCCACAACGACTCGTCGATGACAAAGCCGTCGCCATACAGACGGCGCAAGCACTCGACCCGGCTCTCCGACAGATCGGCAAACAACGCTTCGTAGAACGGACGCGCGCGCTCGCGTCCGTGCGCCGGACCGGCAGGCCAGCCAACGACATCGTGCTCGACATCGTCGGTGAGCGTGGCGAGCACGCCTTCGACATCGTCGCTTCGTTCAAAACCGAAATGCTCTTCGATCTTGCGGTCCATCTCGACAGCAGTCAGCGTCATGATTGCCTCCTTGCACGGGTCACGCTTTCCAATTCATTCTAGTGAGACGACAGTCTCATTACAAGATTGAAATATCGTCTGGTGCGAGATGGTTAGCTATGCAATCACTTCAATGCATCGGTGCATATCGCAGATAAAAAAAGCGCAGCCTCTTTCGAGACTGCGCTTTTTTTCCTTACGGTGCGGGGATCAAACCGCCCGTCGCACCATCAATTCCTTGATCTTGCCGATCGCCTTGGTCGGGTTGAGCCCCTTCGGGCACACGT
>NZ_JALQDN010000068.1:0-3615 GCF_023631205.1 Caballeronia sp. NCF2
CTTGCCCGCCAGCGGCAAGCGATACTTCGCGATCTGACCGATCCCGATGTTCCGGTATTCCGGCCTTGGTTTTTTTAATGCTTCAGCCACATTAGACCCCTTCCCAAACTGATTGACGATTCGCGCGCCGTCGACGATCGACACGGGCGCGACCCGCCCTGCCGATTCGCTTTGACGAGCAACCGGCAACGTATTCGGGGATAGTTCTAGCCCGCGCACTGCGCGATAGCGGTATTTTGTCGCGCGATTGATATACTGTCCAATATCTATCTCGTCTTTCTGAAATAGCTTTTTCATATATCGCATGGAATTGCGACATCTCCGCTACTTTCTGGCCGTCGCCGAGGAACGCAATGTGACGCGCGCGGCCGAGCGGCTCGGCATCGGACAGCCGCCGCTCAGTCAGCAGATTCACGCGCTCGAAGACGAACTCGGCGTGCGGCTCTTTCGCCGCACGGGGCACGGCGTCGTGCTGACGGAAGCCGGCGAGGCGTTCGCCGCCGACGCGAAGCGTCTCGTCGACGACGCGCGTCTCGCCGTCGAGAAAGCGCAGAGCGCGGGGCGCGGCGAGATCGGGCAGCTCAATATCGGCTTCACGGGATCGGCGGCGTTCAATCCGGTCGTGTCGAAGCTCATACGGTCGTATCGGCAGGCTTATCCGAACGTCATGCTGACGCTGACCGAAGGCAATACCGCGCAACTGCTCGCGCATCTCGACGCCGGCCGCGTCGATGTCGCGTTCGTCCGTCTCGGCAGCCAGTCGCCCGCGGGCGTGCAGATCAATCACATCGCGATCGAGCCGATGAAAATCGTGCTGCCCGCCACGCACAAGCTCGCGAAAAAGCGCAAGGTGCCGTTGGCGACGCTGGCGGAGGATCCTTTCGTGATGCTTCCGCGCGAGGCAAGTCCGACATTGCACGACGTCATCATCGGTGCGTGCCGTGAAGCGGGATTCGAGCCGGTCGCCGGCCAGCAGGCGCCGCAGCTATCATCGGTCGTCAATCTGGTCGCGGCGGAATTCGGCGTGTCGCTGGTGCCGGCGTCGGTGTGCCAGATTCAGGTCGATGGCGTCGCCTACACCGATGCGCTCGGCAGCGCGATCACGATTCGTCTGGCGCTTGCATCGCGCATCGATGCGACAGCCGCCAAGACCGCCAACTTTCTCGATATCGCGCGGCAGATCGTTACGTCATCGACCTGACATTGTCATCAGAACAAGCGTGCATTGCATTCGACGATTTTTCGTCCAACACTTCATGTCGCAAGAAGAGCGTTGAAGAAGGCCGATTCCCGTCAGGTCGAGGAGCAAGGTCATGCGCGAAGATCTGAAGCATCCGCTGCAATGCACGCCCGCGTGCCGCCGGAGCTTTCTCAAATCAGTTGCGTCTGCAACTATCGCCGGGCTCGCGGTTCCGCCGCTCCTCATGACATCCGCTCACGCCGACGCGTTGACGCACGCGCAGCGCGACGCGATGTCGCCCGAGCAGATTCTCGATGCGATGAAGCGCGGCAACGAGCGTTTCCGCAGAGGCGAACGCAAGGCGCGCAACTACCTTGCCGAACAAAAGACGAGCGCAAAGGGACAATATCCCGCGGCCGTGCTGCTCAGTTGCATCGATTCGCGAGCGCCCGCCGAGGTAATCATGGATCTGGGCATCGGCGATATCTTCAACTGCCGCGTCGCGGCGAACATCGAAAACGACGACATTCTCGGCAGCATGGAATTCGCGTGCAAGCTGATGGGCGCGAAAGTCGTGCTGGTGATGGGACATACGTCTTGCGGCGCGATCAAAGGCGCGATCGCCAATGCCGAACTAGGTCATCTCACGGCGTTGCTCGCGCGCATCAAACCCGCCGTGGAAGCCACGAAGTACGACGGCGAGCGCACGGCGACCAATTACACGTTCGTCGACATGGTGGCGCGCAAGAACGTCGAGTCGACCATCGCGCAGATTCGCCAGGAAAGCGCCGTGCTGAGCGACATGGAGAATCAGCACGCCATCAAGATAGCCGGCGCGATGTACAACCTCGGCACCGGCGCGGTGGACTTCTTCGGCTCTTAACTTTCGACGCGCTCGCGAAGTTCTTCCGTTTGCCTGACGACACCGCGCTTCGCGGACCAATACTCGGTTCGCACGCCGATGTCCTCCGACACGAACGGTCCGCCGCGCGTCGAGCGGTAGTGCGCGAGCGCCTTGTACACGAGACGTTGCCCGATCAGCAGAATCGGCACGTTGAGCAGCACCATCACGATGTTCATCAGATCGGAAAGCGCCCACAGGTTAGGCAATTCGAGTCCCGCAAGCACGGTGAGCGCGCCGAACGGCACGAACACGAGCGAGCCGACGACGCGAATGCCGATGATGAAACCTCTGCTTCGTGAAATGAAGTTGGCCGAGATTTCGGCGAACGAAATCATGCCGAGCAACGTCGTGAACGCAAAGAGGCCGTAGCACACGCACATCACGATCTTGACGACATGCGCGACCGAAACCGGCACGAGCGTTTCGACCGATGCGAGATAGACCGTGATCTTCGATGCCCTGACCGACTCCCACGCCTGACCGTCCACCGTGCCGGTCCATACGTGCGCCATCACGACGATGAAGCCCGTCATCGTGCAGATGACCATCGTGTCGAAGAACACGCCGAGGCTCTGCACGAAGCCCCTGTTCGCAAGGGTGATCGTTGTCGGCGATCGCCGCGGCCATCGTGATGGTGCCCTGCCCCGCTTCGCTCGACATCAGCCCGCGCTTGACGCCTTGAGCGAGCGCCGTGCCGATCGCGCCGCCGAAGAGCGCATGCGGCGCGAATGCACCGACGATCACCTCATGAAAGAAGTAGGGAATCAGCGGCAGATTGATGACGATGATGACGAGCGACATCAGACAGAAGAGCGTCGCCTTGATCGGCACGAGCACATCGGTATAAGCGGTCACGCGGCGAATGCCGCCCATGATGATGAACGAGCACGCTGCGATGAGCACCGCCGCGATGACGTAATACACCGTCGACTGACGCCCGAGATGCGTGCCGGTCACCGTATCGGCGATGGTGCCGATCGCGGTGAACACGTTGAACGTTTGCGGCGGCACATTGAAAAGCGCATAGACGATGAATACGAGCGACAGCAACGTGCCGACGAAGCGCTTGTCGCCGAGAATGCGCCGCCCATAGAACGGCAAGCCGCCGACGAACTCGTCGTGCTTTTTCTCCTTGAAGAGCTGCGCGAGCGTCGATTCCATGAACGCGGTCGCCATGCCGAAGAACGCGGCCACCCACATCCAGAACAACGCGCCCGGTCCGCCGACGGAAATCGCGCCCGTAATGCCGACGATATTGCCGGGCCCGGCACGCATCGCGAGCCCGAGCATGAACGACGCAAGCGCGCTGACGCCGGTTTTCGACGACTGCCTGCGCAGCATCATGCGAACGATCTTGCCGACGTTCATCGTCTGGATGAAGCGCGTGCGGATCGTGAAGTGAATGCCCACGCCGACAAGCAAAAGGATCGCGAACGAAAACTGCCCGAGCACGGTAATGCCGTTCAGTTAAGGTCTTTTCTTAGATAGCGAACGGTGTACCGTTTAGGGCGGGATTTGACGACCCGGTCGC
>NZ_JALQDN010000069.1:0-228763 GCF_023631205.1 Caballeronia sp. NCF2
ACAGCCCGGCGCTCCGTTTACAACCACTTCTCGCTCCACAAACAAAAATGCCGTTCAGCGCTAACTGAACGGCATTAGCCCGAGCACGGGGATTTGTGAATAAGCCTTGAAATTCGTGGGGAAATCCCACAAGAAATCCGAGACAGGCGCAATGCAGGCAAACAATGCATTCACGGATTGGAAGAGACTTTCCACGCTTGGGCGTTCCTTTCTTGCTTCGGCCTGTCTGAGACAGGGGTTCGGGATGTTGATAAACGAGTCGTCGCGCGTGCCGCAATGGACGCGCAAACGTGTGCGAGGCCGCGATTATACGGGTCGGCGTCGTACATTCATCCGACGATCGTTTCGTGCAGAAAGGCGCTGGCGCAACGAGACAGTTAGTTGCAGCGAGAAATCAAGCTCATCTCATTCTTCTCTCGCACAATCACGTTCCCAACGCTGCTGGAGAATGAAGATGAAGATGACCGAACGCCTCGCGAAACTTCTCGTCGTGGCTTCGATGGCCCTGCTCGCGTCGCTCGTCAGCTTTGGCAATCTGACGGACTACGGCAGCAACCTGCAGTTCGTCGAGCACGTCATGCGAATGGACACGACGTTTCCCGGCAACGCGAACATGTATCGCGCGATCACGTCGCCGGTGCTTCAGCATCTCGGCTATGACGCGATCATTTTTCTCGAAACGCTCACCGCGCTTCTTTTCTGGACAGGCGTCATCGCGATGGCCCGCGCACTGCGCCAGGAGAGCGCGGCCTTCGCGCGAGCCAAACGCTGGGCGATCGCGGGCCTCACGCTCGGCTATCTCACCTGGCAAGTCTGCTTCATGTCGATCGGCGGCGAATGGTTCGGCATGTGGCAATCGCAGCAATGGAACGGCACCGAAAGCGCGTTTCGCTTCTTCATCACGTTTCTTCTGATATTGATCTTCGTGACGCGTAGCGAATCAGGTTGAACGCCGATCAGTTCAACGCGACCGCAGCCGCCGCGCCAACGGGCGTGCCTTCGATCGCCACCGACTCCTGCCCGTCCGGCCCCACGGGCACATCGCCGACGAGCGTCGTGCGATACAACTGGCGATCGAAGTCGAGATCGAAGATATCCGTCGGCGCGAGATGCGCGGTCGTGCGGTTGTCCCAGAACGCGATGCTGCCCGGCTCCCACTTGAATCTCACCGTGAATTCCGGCCGCGTCACATGCTCCCATAGCAGTTCGAGCAACACCTGACTTTCGCGCGGCGCGAGCCCCGCGATGTGCTTGAGAAAACCCGGACTGACATACAGCGCGCGTTCGCCGGTCTCCGGATGCACGCGCACCAACGGATGCTCGGCGACGAGCGTGTGATCCGTCACGGCCTTCGTGAACGCATCGGTGCCGCTTGCGCCTTGCGGCGGCGCGAAACGATGCACGCCGCGCAGACCATCGACGAACGCGCGCAGCGGCGCCGACAGCTTCTCGTATGCGATCACGAGATTGGTCCATTGCGTATCGCCGCCATAGGGCGGAATCGTGACGCCGCGCAGGATCGATGCGAACGGCGGATTCACCGCGGCAGTCACATCCGTATGCCAGCCCGTCCACGGACGCAGCACCGATTGCCCTTCGAAGCGCGTGGCCTTGCGAAACTTCGAAATCGAGTAAATCTCCGGATGCCCGTCGACGTGGCCGAACACCGGATGCCCCACCGTGAGCTCGCCGAAGTGCGCCGAGAACGCGATGTGTTGTTCGTGACTCAGGAACTGCTCGCGGAAGAAGACCACGCGCCATTTGAGCAACGCGGCGCGAATTGCTTCGACCTGTGCGGAAGACAAGGGACGCGTAAGGTCGACGCCGCCGATCTCCGCGCCGATATGCGCCGACAGCGGGCTGACAGTCACTTCCGTTTCATTCCCGATGGCCACTGCATTCATTTCGGATTCCTTTCGATAATGGATAAATGAAAGACGTGTCAACTGCCTTGCGCGCTCGAATCGTCAGCGAAGAAATAGTCGCGCCATGATTTCGGCTCGTGACGAATCACGCCGACCTTATGCAGGAACGTGCCCAGTTGGAGCGTGTTTTGCGGCGTCGTCGCGAAGCTCGCTTCCTTGTCGCTGAGAATGCGCTCGACGAACGCAGGCGAGAGCTTCGACCCGTCCTGACGAATATAGATGGCCGCCGCTTGAGCCTTGTCCTTCTCGACGAGCTTCGCCGCATCGTCGAGCGCCGCGCGCACGGCGGCGTAGGTCTTCGGATTGTCCTTGCGCCATTTGTCGGAAGTCACGACAACACTGCCCGTCGACGGTCCGCCGAGGATTTCGGTGGAACTCGTGACCTTGTGGATCTTCGGATCTTCGAGTTCCTGATACTGATAGGGCGCGTTGGAGAAATGCAGATTGACGACCGAGTTGCCCGATAACATCGCGGTCGTCGCATCGGCGTGCGGCATGTTGACTTCGAAACGGTCGAGCCGCGCATACTCGGCATCGCCGAACGCCCTGGCCGACGCCATTTGCAGCAGACGTCCCTGCTGCGACACTGCGACGGACACCACCGCGATGCGATCCTTCTCGCCAATATCCCTGATGCTGCGAATGCGCGGATCGTTCGTCACGAGATACACCGGCACCGCGCTTTGCGCCGCAATGGCCCGAAAATCCTGATGCCCGCGCGTGCGATCCCAGATCGTCATCAACGGCCCGATGCCGATAGTCGCGATATCCGCCGCGCCCGAGAGCAGCGCTTCGTTCACGGCCGCGCCGCCGGAAAGCGTGTTCCACTGCACGTCGATATCGAGGCCCGCGCGCGCGCCGGCCTTCTCGATGAGCTTCTGGTCCTTCGCGACCTTGAGCAGCAACGAGCCGATGCCATATTGATCGACGATCTTCACCTTGCCTTCGGCGTGCGCGCGATGCATCGGTAAAGCACATGCCGCCATCAACGCGAGCATGGCGAAGAGGCGATGCAATGAAGTCGTCGGGATCATGCGGGGATATCGTGGATGAGCGGCGAGCGATCAATGTACTAGCCGCTTCCTCACACGCGAACGAAGAAATCCCGATACGGATAGCTTCGTTCGCGATAAGCGCCAGGGCGGCGCTCACGACGATTCGATGCACTGCGCCGTTCGAAAGACGCAGTGCGGTGCAACATGCTTACCAGTGATAGTTCATGCCGGCGAACACCTGACGTCCGTAACCGAACGCACACCAGCTGCCGTAGTAGCACGACGCGACGTATTCCTTGTTGAACAGGTTCTGCGCGTTCACATACAGCTCGACGCCCTTGAACTGCGGCATGGCGCGGCCGAGATCGTAGTTCAGCGTGGCATCGACGAGGAAGAAGCTCGACACCTTGAAGCTGTTGTCGCTGCTATACGTCGTGCCGGTGTAGCGTCCGCCCGCGCCCATCGAGAGACCGGCGAGCGGTCCGCGATTGACCGTGTAATACGCCCACAACGAAGCCTGATTCTGCGGAATCGCGGGCAGGAACTTGCCTTCGAGACCGCTGTTGTCCTTCGTGTACTTCGTGCTGAGATACGTGTAGCTCGCCGTGACGTTCAACGAATCCGTGAGGCTCGCCTTCGCTTCGAGTTCGACGCCGAGCGAGCGCGCTTCGCCGACCGCCGACTGGAAGTTCGGGTTGTCCGCATTGACCGTCAGCAGATTCTTGCGCGTCAGGTCGAACAGCGCGGCCGAGAAGAACGCGTTGTAGCCCTTCGGCTGGAACTTCACGCCGACTTCATACTGACGTCCCTTCTCCGGCGAAAACTGCTGACCGTTGATGTCCGTGCCCGCTTGCGGCGTGAACGATTCGGTGTAGCTGACATACGGCGCGATGCCGTTATCGAACACATACGTGAGGCCCGCGCGACCCGTGAACGCGCGATCGAACTGATGCGACACGACGCCGTACGTCGTGTTGTTCGAATCGCTGCTCGCCCAGTCCTCGCGTCCGCCGAGCGTGAGAATCACGTTGCCCCAGCGCGCCTGATCCTGCGCATACACGCCGTATTGTGTGCCGCTCAGGATCTGGTGATAGCGGTCCGGCGGCGTGATCGCCTGGTTGTAGTTCGGCGCGAACATGTCGAGCGACGGCGCGGTGCCGAAGCCCGCATCGAAGTTGCTCGCATAGTGCTGGTAATCGAAGCCGAACAGCAGTGTATGGTCGATCGGGCCGGTCGAGACGTTGCCTTCGAGCTGATTGTCGAGCTGAATCGTGTTCAGGTTGTCCTTCGATGCAGCCGTGCCGCGATCGAGCGTGCGCAAGTCGTCTTCGAGCGCGCTCGCATAGACGCTCTTGTAGTCCTGCGCGAGATGCAGCAGACGTCCGTTCGAGCGGAACGACCACGCGTTGTTGAGCTTGCGGTCGAACTTGTAGCCGATCGATTCCTGCACGCGATTGAAGCTCTCGAAGTTGTGATCGCCGTCGTAGAAGTCGCTCGGCAGCTTGCCGTTCGGGTTGTAGAGCACCGTGCCTTGCGGCGGCACGCTGCCGTAGGACGTGCTGTCCGGATCGTGCTGATAGAGGCCGTACAGCGTGAGCGAAGTCTTGTTGTCCGGACGCCACGTGAACGACGGCGCGATCGCGATGCGCTTGTTGTACGTCGATTGCACTTGCCCGTCTTCCGAACGCGCGATGCCGGTGATGCGGTACAGATAGCGATCGTCGCCCGCGATCGGCCCGGAGAAATCGAACTTGGCCGACTTGTGCGCGTAGTTGCCGAACTCGATGCCCACTTCATGCAGCGGCACGACCGTCGGCATCTTGCTTTCCTGATCCAGCAGGCCGCCCGCCGCCGCCTGACCGTACAGCACCGAGACCGGGCCCTTCAGCACTTCGACGCGCTCCATCAAATACGGATCGATCTGCGGCACCGCGTACCAGCCGTTGTCGAGCAGCTTGAGACCGTTCCAGTACTTGTCGGCGTCGAAGCCGCGCACTTTGAGCATGTCGTAACGCGTCGCGATGCCGCCGCGCGTTTCGGGCGTCACACCCGACACATAGCGCACGGCCGCATTGAGCGTCTGCGCGTTCTGCTGATCCATCTGCTCGCGCGTGACGACCGAGACGGACTGCGGCGTCTCGAGGAGCGACGTGCCCGTCTTGAGCGCCGTCGATTCTTTCGCGACGTAGCCTTTCGTCGGACCATACGGTTCATCGACGTTCTGCGCCGTGACCTTCACCGCGGGCAGCGTGCTTTCGGCCGGCGCGTTCGACGCCGCAGCCGCCGATGCACCCGACGGCGCATCCGCGGACTGTGCGTGGGCGAGCGGCGCTGCCGCGAACAGCAGCAAGGCGGCCAGTTTCAAAGGCCGCATCGCGACCGGGCTCGTCGTTCCTGTCTTCATGCTCATTTCTTTTGGAGGTCCATTGCGTGTGAATGCGAATCGTTATTATTTGCGTCCGCATTGTGACAAGATGTTTTGTCTTTGTAAAGAATCGATTGGAAATCTTTAGTCCAAAAACGACACTCTCGATCTGCCCGAGCCGCGCCAGGCACGCATGGCCTGGACTGGATTCGTTAATGCGGATGCGGCCGACATCGCCGCCTTCATCGGCGCATGGACGCGCGCAGGTCAACGAGCCGCTTTCTTCTTCGCTTTCGTCTGATTCAACGAGATCGCCGCGCGCACGAGATTCTTAAGCGCGTGTGCATCGATCTTGTCGCCTTCGAAAAAATCGATGGCACGCCGCGCATTGCCTTCGAGGCTCGCGTTGAAGAGCTTGTCGGGGTCCGGCAGGCTCGCCCCGTGCGCGAAGGTGAGCTTCACTTTGTCCTTGTGCGCGTTGCCCACCGCGATCATGCCGTCGCGATACCAGACCGGGCTGCCCATGTACTTCCACTCCTCGACGATCCCTTCGTCCGCCGCGAGGATGATCTTGCGCACATTGGCGAAGGTCTCGCCGCGCCAATCCGCGATGCCCGCGATCAGTTCGTCGATACGTTCCGATGCATTCATGCATTTCTCCTGTTTTTATTCGTGAGCGACATCAGCGGATGAGGCCCGGACTGCCTATGGTGATTTGCAGCCTTTGCGCCTGATCGAGATGAAAGATGAATGAAGGACGCGAGCGGATCAGCAAGGTTCGCGCGTCCGCGCTGCGCGCCGTGCGGATATAGCCTTCGACGGTACGCACCAGCTTCTGCAACGAGACGATCTCGTGTTCGAGATACGCTTCGTCGAAATCGTAGGTGCTGGTTTCATCGAGCTCGGCGATCTCGCTGTTGCTTTGCTTCGTCAATGCGTCGCTCGTCGCGCTGCGTTGCGGCTCCGTGCCGAAGCGCTGCGTCAGCGTCATGATCTCCTGATTGACCTGCGCGTGTTCCGACACGATCCGTTTCGCGTAGACCTGCAGGCTGTTGGAGCGCGTCTTGCGCAACGCGAGATTGGCCGCCGCGATCTCGGCCTGATTCGCGACGAAGACGACGCCGAGCATCTGTTCATCCGTAAGCGAAGGCTCTTGCGCGTACACACGAGCCGTCCAAAAGAGCAACACGAGCAACGCCGCGACGATGCGCTTGCCGTTCATGCGCGCCTCCCGATCATGTCGACGGCGATGACTTTACCTTGAAACATGTGCTTCACCTGTCCGAAACGGTGGCCTTTCGTGTTCGATATGCGAGCCTTCAGGTCGCCCACTCCTCGCAAAGCAGCGTCCAGTATGGAGTGCAGGCCGATGCGTGGACTAAGATGTAGCCTTTGATCCAAACCAAGCTCCTGCCGCTTTTTACGAAGACGGCGGCACATCAACTTTCCCTTCAACTCTATGAACGCCGAAACGGTTTGGCCCGAGCAATCCTTCGACTGTGAAGGCTGGCGCGGCGAGATGGCTTCGCGCATCGCCAGCTTCGACTGGTCGGACACGGCCATGGGCCCGATCGATCGATGGTCGAAGAGTCTGCGGGCAGCCGTGCAACTTCTGCTTGCTTCGCCTGTGCCGCTCGTCATGCTCTGGGGCCGGCGCGGCACGATGATCTACAACGACGCCTATGCGGGCTTCGCCGGTGGACGTCATCCGTTTCTGCTCGGCAAGCCTGTCGAAGACGGCTGGCCCGAGATCGCCGCGTTCAATCGCAATGTCGTGGACACCTGTTTGTCCGGCGCAACGCTGTCCTACGCCGACAAGCGTCTCACGCTGCATCGCAATGGCCGGCCCGAAGACGTGTGGATGGATCTGCACTACAGTCCTGTCGCAGAAGACGACGGTCATCCGGCAGGCGTGATTGCCGTCGTCGTCGAAACGACTCGCAAGGTGCTTGCCGAAGACAAGCTGCTCAAGCTCATGCAGACGCTGGAAGAACGCGTCGCGGAAGCGGTCACGGCGCGCGTCGAGGCCGAGGAGCGGTTTCGTCAGGTGCAGAAGCTGGAAGCCATCGGCAATCTGACGGGCGGCGTCGCGCACGACTTCAACAACGTCTTGCAGATCATCTCCGCGAACCTGCAGTTGATCGAACTCGCGACGCGCGACAAACCCGATCTCACACGCAGGCTGCGCGTGATGAGCGAAGCCGTCGCGCGCGGCGGCAAGCTCGCCTCGCAGATGCTCGCCTTCGCGCGACGTCAGCCGCTCAATCCCGCCGTCGTCGATCCGGCGAAGCTCGTCGCGGACATGTGCGAGTTCCTGCAACGCGCGCTGCCCGAATCGATCAAGCTGAAGACCACGGTATCGTGCGATGCCTGGAATCTCTTCGTCGATCGCCATCAACTGGAAAACGCGCTGCTCAATCTCGTCATCAATTCGCGGGACGCGATTCATGAAGGCGGCAACATTCAGCTCGAAGTCTCGAACGCGACTCTCGGCGATCAGATGACGACCGGTCTCGCGTTGCCCGCGGGCGATTACGTGAAGCTCGTTGTTACCGACGACGGCGATGGCATGCCCGACAGCGTAAAAGCACGCATGTTCGAGCCTTTCTATTCGACGAAAGCCGAAGGCCAAGGCACCGGTCTCGGCCTGAGCATGGTGTTCGGCTTCGTGTCGCAAAGCGCGGG
Source organism: Caballeronia sp. NCF2 (assembly GCF_023631205.1). Lineage (NCBI taxonomy): Bacteria > Pseudomonadati > Pseudomonadota > Betaproteobacteria > Burkholderiales > Burkholderiaceae > Caballeronia > Caballeronia sp. NCF2. Next base: position 7,971 of record NZ_JALQDN010000069.1, read on the forward strand.
CTGCGTGGATGTCGAAACGCAGGTGGGCGAAGGCACATCCGTCGCGTTGTACTTCCCACGCTGCACGCAAGTCGAATCGACGAATGCGCACGGCGCGCGCCCGCGTGCATCGAGCGGCGGCGAAGTGGTGCTCGTCGTCGAGGACGATGCCGACGTGCGCCTCGCGACCATCGACATGGTTGCGCAGCTCGGCTACAAGGTGCTGTCGGCGCCGAGCGCGGAATCGGCGCTTGCCGTCCTGCAGAAGCATGGCCACGTCGATCTTCTTTTCAGCGATGTCGTGATGCCCGGCACGCTGCGCGCGAACGAGCTCGCGAAGATCGCGAGCGCGCCGCCGTATAACGCGACCGTGGTGTTCGCATCGGGCTATACGCGCGACATCATCTTTCACGAAGGGCGGCTCGACAAAGGCGTCGTGCTGCTGAAAAAGCCCTTCACGTTCGATGACCTCGCACGCACGATCCGCCATGCGCTCGATGCGCGGCGCTGAACGTCAACGCGACACGCGCGCCTTCGCCCAGTCGGCCTTCTTCGCAAGCGCGATGAACGCCGCGAGATATTCGACGCTGACATCGGCTTCGCGCGTGCCGAGATAAATCTTCTTCGCAATGCCCTTCCTCCCTAGCTTGAGCACGGCGAGCGGCATGCGGTCCGCGTATTCTTCCGCGAGCCAGCGTGGCAGCGCCGCGACGCCACGCGCACTCGCGACCATCTGCATCATGATGTCGGTCGTCTCGATCGTCTTGTGCCTTCTCGGCACGACATTCGCGGGCGTGAGGAACTGGGTGTAGATATCGAGGCGATCGGTTTCGACCGGATACGTGATCAGCACTTCCTGCGCGACCTGCTCCGGCGTGACATGAGCGGCATCGGCGAGCGTGTGCGCTTCGGGAACGACGAGCACCTGCTCGTAATCGAAGACGGGCGTGAAGCGCAAGCCCGGTTTCTTCAGCGGATCGGGTGTCACGAGCACGTCGATGTCGTAACCGAACAGCGCGCCGATGCCGCCGAACTGAAAGCGCTGCTTCACGTCTACATCGACATCGGGCCAGCGCGCGAGATACGGCGACACGACCTTGAGCAGCCACTGATAGCACGGATGACACTCCATGCCGATGCGCAAGGTGCCGCGCTCGCCTTCGGCATATTGCCTCACGCGCGCTTCGGCGAGTTCGAACTGCGGCAGCATGCGATTGGCGAGGCCAAGCAGATACTGGCCCGCCTGCGTGAGCCGCATGCTGCGCCCTTCGCGCGTCCACACCGCCGTGCCCAACTGCTGCTCCAGCTTCTTCACCGTATGGCTCAGCGCGGATTGCGTGAGGTTGAGCACGGCGGCGGCGGCGGTCAGCGAGCCTTGGCGCTCGACTTCTCGCACGACCATCAGATGCGCGCGTTCGAGCATAGGCGTCTCCATGAACGAATTTAATCGATGCATGAAATTAAACCATTTTTATTCATGCATGGGAAATTCTATCATCGTCGCCATTCACTCTCTTTCCGACGAGAACACGCAACGATGGCCACGACACACAACCTCGGTTTCCCGCGCATCGGCGCAAACCGCGAGCTGAAGTTCGCGCTCGAAAAGTACTGGAAAAAAAAGTCATCGCGCGACGAGTTGAAGGCGGTCGGCGCTCACTTGCGCGAGCGCCACTGGAAGCATCAGTCGCGTCTCGATCTCGTGCCGGCCGGCGATTTCGCGTTCTACGATCAGGTGCTCGACATGAGCTTCACGCTCGGCAATCTGCCCGAACGCGTGCGCGGCTTTCACGGCGATGCGCTCGACAACGCCTTCCGCGTCGCTCGCGGACGCTCTTCCGAAAGCGCTGAGGAACATGCAGCGTGCAGCGAGGGCGTGGCTGCGGGTGAGATGACGAAATGGTTCGATACCAACTATCACTACATCGTCCCCGAGTTCGATGCGGCGACGCAGTTCACGCTCGATACGTCGCGTCTCGTCGAGCAGCTCGGCGAAGCGCGCGCGCTCGGCGTGAACGCGAAGCCCGTCATCATCGGGCCGGTGACGTATCTCTGGCTCGGCAAGGCGAAGGACGACTCCGACAAGCTCGCGCTTCTCCCGCGCCTGTTGCCCGTCTATGCGGCGCTGCTCGATCACTTCGCGGCGCTCGGTATCGAATGGGTGCAGATCGATGAACCCGCGCTCGTCACCGAACTCGATACGCAATGGCGCGACGCTTTCGTCACCGCTTACGATGCGCTCTCACAACGACGCGTGCGCCTTCTGCTTGCGACCTACTTCGGCCAGTTGCAGGAGAATCTCGATCTCGCGTGCAAGCTGCCGATCGACGGCCTGCATATCGATGCGATCAACGCGCGCGATGACGTCGGCGCCGCTGCAAAGCTGTTGCCGGATTCGTCGGTGCTATCGGTCGGCGCGATCAATGGCCGCAACATCTGGAAAACCGATCTGAACGCCACGCTCGACTGGCTCGAACCGCTGCATGCATCGCTCGGCGACAGGCTGTGGATCGCGCCATCGTGCTCGCTGTTGCATACGCCCGTCGATCTTGCGAGCGAAATGAAGCTCGATGCCGAAATCAGATCGTGGCTCGCATTCGCGCTACAAAAGCTCGATGAACTCGATGTGCTCGCACGCGCCTTGAACGACGGTCGCGCCAGCGTCGCCGATGCGCTCGCGTGCAACGCGGCCGCGATCGCGAGCCGCCGCGCATCATCGCGCGTGCATAACCCGGCGGTGAAAGAAGCGCTCACAAAGATCGACGCGACGCTCGGCCAGCGCGCGAGCGCATACGAAACGCGCGCGCAGAAGCAGGCCGCGATGCTCGCGCTGCCCGCCTATCCGACGACGACCATCGGCTCGTTTCCGCAAACGAACGAAATCCGTCATGCGCGTCGTCAGTTCAGGAGCGGACAGCTCGATACAGCCACCTATCGCGCCGCGATGGAACGCGAAATCACGCGCGCCGTGAAGGAACAGGAGGCGCTCGGGCTCGACGTGCTCGTGCACGGCGAAGCCGAGCGCAACGACATGGTCGAGTACTTCGGCGAGCGGCTCGACGGCTATGCGTTCAGCGAGTTCGGCTGGGTGCAGTCGTATGGATCGCGCTGCGTGAAGCCGCCGATTCTGTTCGGCGATATCAGCCGTCCGAAGCCGATGACCGTCGAATGGACCCGCTATGCGCAAGCGCAAACCCAGAAGCCGATGAAAGGCATGCTGACCGGTCCGGTCACGATCCTGAACTGGTCGTTCGTGCGCGACGATCAACCGCGTTCCGAATCGTGCCGGCAACTCGCGCTCGCGATCCGCGCTGAAGTGCTCGATCTGGAGGAGGCCGGCGTTCGCGTGATCCAGATCGATGAGGCCGCGTTGCGCGAAGGCCTGCCGCTGCGCCGCGCGCAATGGGATGGCTATCTGCGCTGGGCGGTGGAAGCGTTTCGCATCGCCGCGAACGGCGTGCGCGACGAAACGCAGATACACACGCACATGTGCTATTCGGAGTTCAACGACATCATCGCATCGATCGCCGATATGGATGCCGATGTCATCACCATCGAAACGTCGCGCTCCGACATGGAACTGCTCGAAGCCTTCGACCATTTCAAGTATCCGAATCAGATCGGGCCGGGCGTGTACGACATCCACTCGCCGAATATCCCGAGCGAAGCGCAAATCGTCGCGTTGATGACGAAGGCAGCGGAGCGGATTCCGCGCGAGCGTCTGTGGGTGAATCCTGACTGCGGACTCAAGACGCGTCAATGGGACGAAGTGATTCCCGCGCTGCGCAACATGGTCGCGGCCGCGCATACGCTGCGTGCATCGGCCTAAATCGCTTCCTACGGTCAGCATGTTGCGGCCTGCGAGCTTCGTACGATATAGCGCGACGTCCGCATGGCGGCATTGCGGCATGGCCCTTGCTCGCCGAATACACATATCCTCGTCCAAAGGAGACGCGCATCATGAAACTCTATTACGCGCTCGGCGCATGCAGTCTCGCCGATCACATCGCGATGCACGAAGCCGGCCTGACCTTCGACCGCGTGAAGGTCGATCTGAAGACCAAGGTGACGGAAGACGGCACGCCCTTCGGCGAAATCAACCCGAAGAGTTATGTGCCCGTCGTCGAGTTCGACGATGGCAAGCGTCTCACCGAAAACGTCGCGATTCTTTCGTGGGTCGCGCAAAAAGCGCCATCGCTCGCGCCTTCCGGCGACGACGGCCATCTGCGTCTGCTGGAAATGCTTGCGTTCATTTCGACCGAGATCCACAAGCAGTTCGGACGCGTGTTCCGGCCGACATCCGATGCGGAAGCGTCGGCGGCGCGCGAGAAAATCGGCCAGCGCTTTGCGTATGTCGCGAAGACGAAGCGCGGCGATTATCTCTTCGGCAACGATGTAAGCGTCGCGGATGCCTATCTCTTCACGATGCTGACGTGGGCGCAGAAAATGGGCGTCGATATGCCCGCCGAGCTCCGGGCGTTCTACAAGCGCATGCGCGAGCGCCCCGCAGTGAAACTTGCGTTCGAGCACGAAGGGCTTGAATGAGGGAAACGCGTTGCTGGCCGCAAAGCCCGGAACGCGCCTTGCGCCATGCTTCGTACCAACATCGACTGACGGAGGCAGGTCATGCAAGCGAACAGAACCATCGCGTTTCGGCTTTACTGATGGCGCTCTCGGGCGGCGCATTCGCCGCAGCCGATCAGACGCAGCCGGGCGCAAGCCACGGACCGTCGAGCGCGAAGAACGCGCAGGATGCGGCCGGCATCACGCCGAACTCCGGCCACAGCAGCGCGCCGTCGACGGGGCCGTCCGGCGTGGGCGGCTCATCGAATGGAACGAGCGGCGCGGGTGCGGGCACACGCCAAGGATCGGGCGGCATGCAGCCGCGTCTGAACGGCAGCGGCGGCACGAACGGCCAAACGAGCCCGTCGACGACCGGCGGCGGCGCGCAAGGCTGGTAATGCGTCAGGGCGTGTCGGGTGTGTCGAACCAGTCGTCGGCGGCGCGAAGTTCGAGCGAGCATTCGTTCGCGTTCGCCTGACCCGAGCGCGACTGGTCGAACGCACACCGCACGTGCGCGATCACGCGATCCTGCACGATGAGGCGCTGCGCGGTATCCATCGCGCCATATCGCTCGAACTGACGCGCCGCGATGCGCAACACGACGCTGCAACGCGCATCGAGCGTCGTGTCGCGGCCCGTCTCGATGGCCCACGATACGTTGATGACGATGTCGTCGCCTTCGTCCACCACGCCTACGAACGGCGTCTTCCGCGCATCGAACGCACGCGACAACGCCACCTGCAATTCCTCCACGCGCTGATCCTGATCGGTGTATTTCATTCCTCGCTCTCCTGGATGCCTGTTCGATAATCGCCCAGCAAGCCGCGCTCCTGTCTGTAACGCGAACGGGTCCGTTGCTTGCTGCGCCCGATACGAAGGCGCGCGCCGCGTGCCGCATCACGATTCCGGGAGGCACATCATGACGCCAGACAAGCCCGTGCCGCATGCCACCGCCGACGATATGGACGAACCCGTAGGCGAAGACACGATGCAGCATCAACTCGACGAACGCGAAAAGCGCACGCACGACGCATCGGAAAACGAATTGCCGTCGACGCAGGAAAAGAATCCCGTTCCGCCCAATTCCAACGCAACGTAGCCGATGCATCGCGCAGGTCATTCAACGAGGGATCACATCATGTCTACCGAGACTTACGTTCGCAACGGACATCGCGTCGAGATCACGATCGATCACGATCCAACGGGTCAATGCACCTGGTCCTACACGATCGATGCGGACGGCTTCACCGAAATGCGCGATCGGCCGTTGGAAAGCGCGGACGCCGCGAGGGAAGCGGCCACGACGCACGCGAACGCCAAGGCCGACGCACTACCCCCCGGCGACGAGGCCGGGGCCTAAGCGCTCCGGCGGTCTTTGATTCGGCGGATCGCCGATGGGATGCGGCGCGCCATCGGGCGGCACGGGATCGTCATCCGGTACGGAAGGATCGGGATCGACGTCGGGCGGCGGGATTTGCATGCGTTGGTCGGCGTCTGCGGGAAAGCGCGGTGAGTTCATCCTCATCTCCGGTTTGTCGGTCAGATGAACTTCCGCATTCCCCATGCCGCGGCCCTTGTCATGGCAACAACGTCGATGAATCCAGATCGGCGAGCTTGCCGAGTTCTTCGCGCCGCGTATCGCATGCATCGCGCACGCGCTGCCCAAAGCCGATCCAGATCGCGAACGCGACGACAGACAAACTTCCAAGCGTGATGAACGCCGCCGGATAACCATAGTGATGCGCGATCCAGCCGCCGAGCATCGGGCTCAGGCACGCGCCCGCCGCCTGGACGCCAAGCACCGCGCCCTGCCCCAGATTCACTCGTCCGCTTCCGTGCAGCAGATGCACGACGAGCGCGGGCACCGCGACGGTCTGCAAGCCCGCGCCGATGCCATCGAGCACCTGCACCGGCACGATGCCCCATGAAGGCGCGATCCACGCGGCCGTCATCGCGCGCAGCGGCAGCGTCGCGAGCGTGACGAGGATGATCCACCAGAAGCCCCATCGGCGAATCAGGCGGCTCGCATAGGCCGCCGCGACGAGCATCACGATCTGCGAGATCACGATATTGGCGGCCGTCACATGGCTGGGATCGGCAGTATGCGCCGACGCGACCGCGAGACTGTAGAGCGGCAGCATCGCGGAATTGCCGAGGTTGAACGCCGCGAGCGCGGCCGCCAGCACGAGCAGCGAGCGGTTGCGCAGCAGAACCTGTATGGCATCGGCGCGCGTGTCGGAGGGATCGTCGTTGTCGTCCTTTGCAATGCCGCGCGCGAAATGCCGATGCACCGAGCGCGGCGGAATCCACAGCGCCGCGAAGATGCAGCCCGCACCGAACGCCGCGCTCAACGCGAAGATGTACGGCATGCCGAGCCACGCGCCGAGCCAGCCCGAAAGCGCCGCGGCCGCAATATTGCCCGCGTGATTCGCCACCTGATTGCGTCCGAACTGGCGATCGAAATTCTGCCGTCCGACGATGCCGAGCGTGAGGCCCGCGAGCGCGGGTCCCATCGTCGCGCCTGCGATCGCCGTGGCCACTTGCGACAGTGTGACGGGCCAGAAGCCTTGCCACATCCAGATGATGATCGCCGCGACGATGGACAGCGCGCTCGCGACCGCGACGATGGCGCGCCGGTGCGGCGTGGCATCGACGAGCGCGCCGGCGGGCGTCGTCACGAGCATGCCGACGATGCCGCCGATGGTCAGCACCGTGCCGATGCGGTCCGGCGTCCAGCCGTGCGCTTGCAGATAGATACCGAGAAACGGGCCGACGCCCGCCTGGACGTCCGCCGCGAAGAAGCTCACGGCGATGAGCGGACGGGTTGGCTTCACATTGTGTATTGGCATGTTTTGGATTCAGAGCACGACCTGCACGCTAGGTTCGACGACACCTTCGCTTCGAAGTCCGTAGTATTCCGCGCTCGATGCCGAATGGATCTTAGCGCGCAGCATGAGGCCCGTTAACGCTTGCTTCGGCGCTGGCGTCGATCGACGATCGCTGCCGTCATCGCGCGCGGGGCGCAAGGCGCGATGCTCGCGTGCATCGTTCGATGTGAGTGTCATCCGAGGTATGCGTCTCCTTTATGCCGTGCCGAACGCACAGCAAATCGCATTCCGCGTGCTCGCGAGCAGTGGCGAACTGGGACTGTCGCTTGCTGCCGTTTCAACGTTCTGACCTTTTTCGGGAAATGTTCATGAACACCTTTGAAGAAGCGCGGGAACGCATGGTCGAACGTCAGTTGAAGGGGCGCGGCATCAGGAACGCGCGCGTGCTCGAATGCATGAGCGCCATCGCCCGCGATGCCTTCGTTCCCCCAGCCCTTGCCGAATTCGCCTACGAGGACAGCCCGTTGCCGATCGCCGCGGGTCAGACCATCTCGCAACCGTACATCGTCGCGCTGATGCTCGAAGCCGCCGACCTGCAACCTGGCGATCATGTCCTCGACATCGGCACCGGCTCGGGTTATGCGGCGGCGATCGCGGCGTGTATCGCGGCGCGCGTCGATACGATCGAGCGACATCGAGAACTCGCCGACGATGCCGCCGCCTTGCTCAAGGCGCTCGGGCTCACGAACGTCAGCGTGCATCATGCGGACGGCACGCTCGGCATGCCGCAGCACGCGCCCTTCGACGCGATCATCGCGGCGGCGGGCGGTCCATCCGTGCCCGACGCATGGCGCGCGCAACTCAAGATTGGCGGACGGCTCGTGATGCCCGTCGGCGACGCGCGCGAATCCCAGCGTCTGATGAAATACACGCGCACGGACGACGATGTGTGGCGCGACGAAGACCTCGGCGGCGTGATGTTCGTGCCGTTGATCGGCGCGCAAGGCTGGAGCGACGAACCCGACATTCGCACGGACAAACCCACGCTCGAGGAGCCCGTTGCGCGCACGTTGCCCGATCTGATCCGCGCATCGGCGGTGCGTCTGCCCGCGCTCGATGCGCCCGACTTCGCACATGCGTTCGATCGTTTCGCGGACAAGCGCGTCGTGTTGCTCGGCGAAGCGAGCCACGGCACCGCCGAGTTCTATGTAGCGCGCGCCGCCATCACGCGGCGTCTCATCGAACGGCACGGCTTCAGTTTCGTCGCGGTGGAAGCGGACTGGCCCGATGCCGCGATCATCGACGAGCACGTTCGCGGCCGTCCGCGCGCGCGACCCGAAGCACGACCGTTCACGCGTTTCCCTACGTGGATGTGGCGCAATACCGAGTTCGCCGCGTTCGTCGCGTGGCTGCGGCAGCACAACGCCGCGTTGCCCGACGAGCGCCGCGCCGCGTTCTATGGACTCGACCTGTATAGCCTTTCCGAATCCGTCGCCGCCGTGCTCGCGTATCTCGACGCACAGGACCCGGGCGCGGCGCGCATTGCCCGCGTGCGCTATGGATGCCTCACGCCCTGGCAGAAAAACCCCGCTGTCTATGGACGCGCCGCGTGGCAGGCGGGCTTCGGCACATGCGAGGAAGCCGTCGTCGCGCAATTGCGCGATCTGCTGGACAGAAGGCTCGCCACGTCCGCGAGCGATCACGGACTGCTCGACGCGACGCATAACGCGCGGCTCGTCGCATCGGCGGAGCAGTACTATCGCGCGATGTACGGGGCATCGGCGGAAAGCTGGAATCTGCGCGACACGCACATGTTCGACACGCTCGACAGCCTGCTCGATGCATGGGGACCGGACGCGCGCGCGGTCGTATGGGCGCACAACTCGCATCTCGGTGATGCATCCGCGACCGAGATGGGCCGCATGCGCGACGAGTTGAACGTCGGTCAGCTATGCCGCGAGCGCTTCGGCGACGACGCCGCGCTCATCGGCTTCGGCACGCACGCGGGCACGGTCGCGGCGGCATCGGACTGGGAGGAGCCGATGCAGATCATGCAGGTGCGGCCATCGCGCGCCGATAGTTACGAGCATCAGTTTCATCTTGCGGGCGCGAGTCCGTGCCTCGTCGATCTTCGTGCCGGCGTGAACGATGCACTGCGCGACGCATTGGGCGAGGAGCGGCTCGAACGCTTCATCGGCGTGGTCTATCGGCCCGATACCGAGTTGTACAGCCATTACGCGCAAGCCGAGCTGTCGGCGCAATTCGATGCGTTCGTGTGGTTCGATACGACGCGCGCGGTCAGCGCGATCGAGCCTTCACAAGTCACGCACGAGACGCCAGAAACCTTTCCGTTCGGCGTCTGACGCGCGTTTGCGCGTAATGGAACGCGTAATGGAACGTAAGCGTTGCTTACACATGCTCACGTCATTTTCGTTGCCCATTGCGTACAGTCCGGGCATCCAGAACATCCCTTTGCCACTTCGAGAGGAACGAACATGAAGAAGAGTCGAATCGTCGCCGCACTGGTTTGCGCGAGCATCGGACTGACGACGGGCGCCGTTTTCGCACAGCCCGCACCCGGCGGTCCGGACGGCTATCACGATGCGCATCGCGCACCGGGCGGTCCGGGCGGTCCCGCTGCCAAGGGCGGTCCCGGCGCGCCGGGTCATGGTCCGGAGATGAATGGCCGCGACGCGCCCCGCCCGCCGCAGCATGCCAACGATGAGCCGCGTCGCGACTGGCGCAAGGGCGAGCGTCTTGATAACGATTACCGAAGCCGTCAGTACGTCGTCGACGACTGGCGCGGACAAGGCCTGCGTCAGCCGCCGCGCGGTTATCAGTGGGTCGGCGTCGGTGCGGACTATCTGCTGGTTGCGGTCGCGTCGGGCGTCATCGCGCAGGTCGTGTTGTCGCATTGATCTGCGTTGAATGCGCATAAAGAAAAGCCCGCCTGTCGAGGCGGGCAAGATGCGCTTAAACGAGAGGGGGTCGAAGCGCACATCCAACGCGGTACGTTACGAATCGATTCGTGCGACTACAGCTTCCTGCGAATCGTGCCGGGCGAATCGGCGCTTTCCGTGGTCCTTGCCGGCGGGTCCGGCACAGCGACCGTCTGATCGAAAACGAAGCCCATTGCGATGTGCTCGGTGTTCGTGGATCCACATGCGGGGCACGTATCGTCTTCGAGAGCATCGTCTGAATATATGAGCTTGTTGCATGCTGCACAGCGTATAAGCATCTGTACTCCCGAAGTTCCAAGAAGATCGTCTCTCATTTATATGTCAAAACGAACGCACAGCCAATTGTTCTTTATGGGTGCCTTATGGGTCGCGTGTTGGGTCCCCTCTTGGGTCGCCTCGAGCACGCTTTAACCACCACGTTAATTCGCTGTACACCGTTCAGCGGATGATGCTCCACTCGGACTCGATCGCGCCCGCAGCCATCGCGCACTCGCTGAACGGCGGCACCGGCTGCGCATCGGGCGCGCCGTGCCAGCGCACTTCGAAGCGCTCTTCCATCCGTTCCGGTCCCTTCGCCGCGCCCGCAATCGAGGCGAGCCTGCAACCCGCGGCCTGCATCGATTCAGCCAGCGTGTCCCGCGAAAAGACGCCTCTTTCATAAGTTATCCGGAGCTCCGCATGATTCTCGCGCGGTATGCGTCTTTCGACTTCCTTCAGAAACCAGAGCACGACGATCCCGAGCCCGAGTCCCGCCGCGCCGAGTCCGAGCTGACCGCCGCCGAAGCACAGTCCGACCACGGTCACGAACCATAACGTCGCCGCTGTCGTCACGCCTTTGACGAGGCCATCCTTGCGAAGAATCGCACCCGCGCCGATGAAGCCCACGCCCGACAGTATCCCGAGCGGCAGGCGCATCAGATCGATCTGCACGAACGAACCGGGCGTCTTGCCCGCCTGAGCAAGCAATGCGTTGACTTGCAGCATCGCGAGACACGCCGCGAGGCATACGAGCAGCGTGGTTCTCAATCCGGCGACCTTGCCCGATTCGCCGCGATTCAATCCGATGAGAATGCCGGCAAGCACCGCCAGCGATATTCGAATGCAGACATCCGGCCATTCGAGGGTGAGAGGCATGAGCGCCATCGTATGTGTCCTGAAGCAATCGTCCGCGTAAAGCGCTCTAGCAATCATCACGCCCGCATGGATTCATCGCACCTTGCAGCGATTGAAAGACAGCGGCATGGCCATTGCGCGCAAGCCAAACAAGGCGTGCATGCAATGCGGCGCATTCTTTCGATCGTGTTTTCCGGAGACTTCAATCATGGCTATTACCGTCGGCGATTTTCTGGTCGATCGCCTGCATGCATGGGGCGTGCGCCGCATTTACGGTTATCCCGGCGACGGCATCAACGGCGTATTCGGCGCGCTCAGTCGCGCCAAGGGCAAGATCGAATTCATTCAGGCGCGTCATGAAGAGATGGCTGCGTTCATGGCATCGGCACATGCGAAGTTCACCGGCGAGTTGGGCGTATGCATCGCGACATCGGGTCCGGGCGCGGCGCATCTCGTCACCGGTCTCTACGATGCGCGCCTCGATCACATGCCCGTTCTCGCCATTGCGGGCCAGCAGGCACGCGCCGCATTGGGCGGACACTATCAGCAGGAAGTCGATCTGCCCGCGATGTTCAAGGACGTCGCCGGCGCCTTCGTTCAACAGGCGAGCGTGCCCTCGCAGATTCGTCATCTCGTCGATCGCGCGGTGCGTATTGCGCTATCGGAGCGCAAGGTGACGGCGCTCGTGCTGCCCAACGATCTGCAGGATCTGGAATACGAGCCGCCGGGCCGCAAGCACGGCACACTGCATTCGGGCGTGGGCTATCGCGCACCGAAGACGGTGCCTTATGCCGACGATCTGCAACGCGCCGCCGATGTGCTCAACGCCGGCAAGAAGGTCGCGATTCTCGTCGGCGCGGGCGCGCTGGAAGCCACGGACGAAGTCATCGCTGTCGCGGACAAACTCGGCGCGGGCGTCGCGAAGGCGCTGCTTGGCAAGGCCGCATTGCCGGACGATCTGCCCTTCGTCACCGGATCGATCGGCCTGCTCGGCACCGAGCCGAGCTACAAGCTGATGACCGAATGCGACACGCTCTTGATGATCGGCTCGGGCTTTCCCTACGCCGAGTTCCTGCCGAAGGAAGGCGAGGCGCGCGGCGTGCAGATCGACTTCAAGGCGGACATGCTTTCGATCCGCTATCCGATGGAAGTGAATCTCGTCGGCGACAGCGCCGAGACCTTGCGCGCGTTGCTGCCGCTTCTGGAACAGAAGACGGATGGCGCGTGGCGCAAGGACATCGAAGGCTGGATGGACGACTGGTGGAAGAAACTCGAAAAGCGCGCGATAGAGCCTGCGAAAGCCGGCGTGAATCCGCAGCGCACGATCTGGGAGCTGTCGCCGCGCGTGCCCGCGAACGCCATCGTCACGAGCGATTCCGGTTCGGTCGCGAACTGGTACGCGCGCGATCTCAAGGTCAAGCGCGGCATGAAGTGCTCGCTCTCGGGCGGCCTCGCCTCGATGGGCGCGGCCGTGCCCTACGCGATCGCGGCGAAATTCGCGTATCCGGAGCGTCCGGTGATCGCGCTCGTCGGCGATGGCGCGATGCAGATGAACAACATGGCCGAGCTCATCACGGTCGCGAAGTACTGGAAGCAATGGTCGGATCCGCGCTGGATCTGCATGGTACTCAACAACGAAGACTTGAATCAGGTGACGTGGGAACAGCGCGTGATGGAAGGCGATCCGAAGTTCGAGGCATCGCAGGACATTCCTTCGGTGCCTTATCACAAGTTCGCGGAATTGATCGGGCTGAAGGGCTTTTATGTCGACGATGCCGAGCGCATGGCCGCCGTGTGGGACGAAGCGCTCGCGGCGGATCGTCCCGTCGTGATCGAAGTGAAGGCCGATCCGAACGTGCCGCCGCTGCCGCCGCACATCACAATCGCGCAGGCGAAGGCTTTCGCGACCACGCTCATGAAGGGCGATCCGAACCAGAGCCATGTGATCGTCGATACGGCGAAGCAAGTGCTGGGCGCAGTGCTGCCGGGCCACAAGGACAAGTGATCATCCATGCATCTGAGGATTCACGACGGCTCGGCATATCCGACCGTCGGCGGCGTGAATCCTTCTCTCACCATTCAGGCGATCGCGCGTTGCACGGCGGACAAAATCGAAGCGGTTGCCGCACGCGGGGAGTTATCGCGATGAGAAAGCCTCGGGTCGTGGTCATCGCCGGAGCGAGCGCGGGCGTGGGCCGCGCGACGGCGCTCGAATTCGCCCGACGCGGCGTGGACGTCGCGATGATCGCGCGCGATCCGCAAGCTCTCGAAGACGCCGCCGCCGACGTGCGCGCGCTCGGCGTGCGTGCGCTGAGCATCGCGCTCGACGTGAGCGAAAGCGGCGCGCTCGACAGTGCCGCCGCGCGCGTCGAAGCCGAGCTCGGTCCCATCGACGTATGGGTCAACAACGCGATGCTGACCTCGTTCGCGCGCTTCGCCGATATGCCCGAACGCGATTTCAGGCGCATCACGGACGTCACGTATCTCGGCTTCGTGTGGGGCACGATGGCCGCGTTGAAACGCATGACGCCGCGCAATCGCGGCGTCATCGTGCAGGTCGGTTCGGCGCTCGCGTATCGATCGATTCCGCTGCAATCGGCCTATTGCGGCGCGAAGCACGCGATACGCGGGTTCACCGATTCGCTGCGTTGCGAGTTGCATCATGCCAAGAGCCGCATCCATCTGACGATGGTGCAGATGCCCGCGCTCAACACGCCGCAATTCGACTGGGCCAGGAGCGCGATGCCGCACGCGCCGCGTCCCGTCGCGCCGATCTACGAACCCGAAGTCGCAGCGCGCGCGATATGGTGGGCGGCCACGCATCGGCGGCGCGAGCTGTGGGTCGGCATATCGTCGGTCAAGGCGATAGTTGCGAATGCAATCATCCCCGGTTTGCTCGATGTCTATCTCGGACGCACGGGCTTTCGCGCGCAGCAGGACCCCGCTCTCTCCAGCGGCGAACGTCCGGGCAATCTCTCGGAACCGGTCACTGAACTGCATCGTGTGCATGGGCGCTTCACAGACGAGGCGAAGCGCGCGAGCGCGTCGTTTTGGGTGGACACGCATCGCGGCCTGCTGCTTTGCGCGGGGCTCGGGCTGGGCGCCATCATCGCGCGCTTGATGCGTCGGCGCGCGTAATGACGATGACCGGCATTCGCTTCATGCGTTGTGATCGTGCGCGGTGATGCCATGACGCGCGCCATGCTTGCGCAGCGCGTCTTCGAAGAACGCGGGCGGCATCGGCTCCGGCAAGCCGTATTGCGGCTTCAGTTCGGCAAGCGCACGATCGAAGCGCACGAAGGTCGCGAAGTCGCGCGGATAACGCCGTGCATCGACACCGAGAAAGCGCCCTTCGCGTTTCGCCTTGGCGGTCAACGCGCCCCATTCGTCGATGCTCGTCACGCCGACGCCTTCGGTGCCATGCGAGAACAGCATCATGTCGATCTCGTCGAAGGACTCGCGTTCGAGAAAGCGGCGCAGCGTCTCTGCCGAAGGGTCGGTGCAGAAGACGAGCCAGAATGGGATCGCGCGCAATCGCAGCGTCGTGTACGGGTCCATCAGAAGGAATGAATCGACGACGAGCCGCTTCGACTCGATCCCCACCTCGCGATACCACGCGCGATACAACTCGGCCGTCGCGAAGCTGAACGCTTCCGGCTCTTCGAAGCGCCATTCGACGACGCGCCAGTTCTTCTGCTTCGCCAGCGCGACGATGGATTCGGTGAGCGCCACGTCATAGCCCCATTCGGCTTCGGGCGCGCGCAGGGTCGGCGCGGGCGCGTCCCATCGCGTGCGCTTCACGCCATAACGCGCGAGATAGCGCGCGACACGCGGCCCGCCTTCGAAGTACTCGCGCTCGGTCGCGCCGCCCAGCGCGCCGAACTGATAGAACGATCGGTCGCCGGTGCGCGTAACGGGCCAGTCGCGCGTGCATCGGACGATATGAAGCGTCGCGTCCGGCGCGAGACTGCGCAGCAGAAACTCGCGATACGCCAGCGGCAGCGCGCGCAGCTTCAACCGGAAGTAGCTCATCGCGGAGAGCATCAGCCGGTCCTGATTCGGATCCTGCATATGATGAACTGCGATGCGCGGATCGGCGCGAAGCAACGCATCGACGGCGGCGAGGCCGTCATCGAAGCCGCTTTGCGCATCGTCGGGATCGCTGAAGGGCGCGCGCACCGGGCACAGAAACGTCTGCGGCAGCCAGGGCACGCCGAGCGCCGCCGCAACGTGCATGAGCGCGCCATTCGACGAACCGATGAAAGCGGCATCGTAGGTGCGCTGCGGGTAAAGCCCCGCGATCCATTCGCCGATGCCTTCCACATCGAGACGCCGCGCCTGCCGCGCCGTGATGCCCTCCGACATGCCGCCCACGGTGTACACCCATTCGCGGGCGCGCTTCGGCAGCAGGTTGATCGGCGGCATCAGGCTATCGAGCAGCGGCGACTGGCTCGGGCTGCTGAAGCGTTCGCCATGCAGACACGCGGCGAGCGCCTGCACCATGCCCGCGGCCGAATCGAAGCGGGCAATGCCGCGCGGTGGCTTCGTCATCTCGATGCGCCGCCCTGGAGAAGAAACGCGCGGATCGCGAGCGCGAAGCTATGCGGATAGACATAGTTGAGCGTGTGCGTGCCGCCGTCTATCGTCAGCAACGCGCCGTTCGGCACGCGCGCCGCGACTTCGCTCGCCCACGCGAGCGGCGCGACGGGATCGCGCGATCCGGCGACGACGAGCGTCGGCGCAACGATGCGCGACAGCTTGCGCTCGATGCGATCGCGCATGAGTTCGCGCATCGTCGCGAGCGCGCGCAACACGCCCGCTTTCGCATAATCGATGCGCCCGATCGGCGCCGACGATCTCGCCTGTTCGAGCCGTCCATTGCGCCAGTCGCGACAAACTTGCGTGAAGAGCGAGCGCGCATCGCGATCGACGGTCGGTCCTTGCAGCACGAGCCGGTCGACCGACTCGGGATAGCGCGCGGCGAAATCCGCGAGAATCTGGCAGCCGAAGGAATTGCCGATGAACATCGCCCGCTCGATGCCGCGCGCGCCGAGCCAGAGGCGCAACGCATCGGCGAGTTCGGGCACCGACAGCGCGCCGCCGCGCAGTTTGCTTTCGCCGAAGCCGGGCAGATCGGGCGCGTACACGTCGAAGTCGGTGCGCAACGCGAGCGCGAGCGGCTCCATGTAGCGGCTCGATATCACGAGACCATGCACGAGCACCACAGGCAGGCGCTTCGCGTGGCCACCTTCGCATGCCGCGTGACGCGAGAACATGCGATACGGTCCGGCCTGCGTGTAGCGCGCCGTGATGCCCTTGCGGGCGCTTTCATCGGAAAGTGCGGGCGTGCGCTTGAGGCGCGTCCATTCGATCGCCGCCCAGGCCACGAACGCGCACGCGCCGACGCCCGCGACGATGCGCCATGATGGCCGCGCGGCCGTCACGCGGCGGGATCGAGCGCGACCTTGATCCATCCCGGTTGCCTTTGATCGAATGCCTTGTATGCGTCGATGACGTTCATCATCGGCTCGCGTGTCGACAGCACGCGCAGCGGATCGAACGATCCGTTCCTCACGCGCTCGACGAGTCCGGGCGTCACCGCGCGATGATTGCAGTTGCCCATCTTGATGGTGAGATTCTTGTTCATCGCCACACCGAGCGGAAAGAAGCGGTCGTTCGGCGGATACACGCCGATCACGCCGAGCGTGCCCGCCTTCGCCAATGCAGCCACGCCCCAGTCGAGCGCCTGCGTGGGCGCATCGCCGGGAATCCAGTTGCCGTCGTGTTCGTTGCGCTGCGCCGTGACGGTCCTGCTTTCCGCTTCGCCCTGCTTGACGGCATCCTGCGATGCAGCCGGCCCGCCCTGCGCGTGCACTGCATCGACGCCCACGGCATCGATCACACGATCCACGCCGATGCCGCCCGTCAACGCGAGAATCGTTGCGACGGCATCCTCCTCGTCGAAGTTCACCGCTTCCGCGCCTTGCGCGCGCGCCATCGCGAGACGATCCGTCAGGCGATCCACGACGATCACGCGTCCCGCGCCGAGCATGAACGCACTCGCGACGGCGAACTGGCCGACCGGTCCCGCGCCGAAGACCGCGACGGTATCGCCGTCACGCACCTCGGCAAGTTGCGCCCCGAAAAAGCCCGTCGGAAAGATATCGGACAGCAGGATCGCGCGTTCGTCGTCGATATTCTCCGGCAATTTGATGAGGCTCGCATGGGCTAGCGGCGTGCGCGCGTATTCGGCCTGCAATCCGTCGATCGGCCCTGTCGACTTCGGTCCGCCAAAGAACGCCGTGCCCGCGGCCGCGCCATTGGGATTCGCCGAGTCGCACTGCGCCGTGTAGCCCGTGCGGCAATACGAACAGCAGCCACACGAAATCGTCGATGGAATCAGCACGCGGTCTCCCGGCTTCAGGTTGCGCACGCCGCGACCGACCTGCTCGATCACGCCGACGCCCTCGTGGCCGAGTATCGTGCCCGGCACCATCCCTGGCAGCGTGCCGCGCACCATGTGCAGATCGGTGCCGCAGATCGCGCTCGCGGTCAGGCGCACGATGGCGTCCTGATCGTGACGAATCGAAGGGTCGGGCACGTTATCGAGCGAGATATCGCCTATTCCATGAAACACTACCGCTTTCATGCACACTCCTTGAATGGCTAGGTCCGTGTGCGATTTCAGCAATGGATGCGCCCGCGCACCGCATTAGGGACTTTCGTTTCAGCGAGAAGCAACAGCGGGTCCAGACCGGGTACGGCGCTTGCCCGCACGTTCGACACACATCGAGGAATGCGCCATGAATACGCTGCGCATCGACGATCTGCATCCGACGCAGGCGACGCACGGAGAACGGCAGGTCCGCCGCAAAGCCGAGGAATATCGCGCGCTGAGCGCACATGAACTGGCAATGTCGATAGCCGCGAAGCCGATTGCCGTCGTGCTCGGGCCGGGAGGCGAGCCGTATGTCATCGACCATCATCATGTGGCTTGCGCGCTGGCCCGCATCGGCGTGCAGGACGTGCCGTTCGTGCTGGTGCGGGACTTGTCGTCGTTATCGCGCGCGGCGTTCTGGCTGACGATGGAGAACGAGGCGTGGGTGCATCCCTACGACGCGGACGGCCGCCGCATCGCTTTCAAGGACATGCCGGTGCATATGCGGGACGCCATCGACGACGATTTTCGCAGCCTTGCGGCCTTCGTGCGCAGCGCGGGCGGCTACGAAAAAACCGACGTGCCGCTTGCCGATTTTCGCTGGGCGGACTTCTTTCGCGCGCACTTCCCGCGACCGCGCGCCGATGCGCAATTCGACGCGCTGCTCGAACGCGCCGCCGGTCTGGCCCGCAGCGACGCGGCTCTCGGCCTTCCCGGTTTCATCGGATGATCTTCAACGCGGATTCGCCGCAATGAAATTCTTGAGCGCGGTATAGACGGGTTTCTTCGTCACGCCGTCGTTGAGCATGATGCCGTAAGGGCCCTGACCGGTGGGCGGATCGTCGTAAAGCTCGTAGACCTGTATCGACTGAATGTTGTATTGCGGCGCGATTGAGAGAAGCCTGCCCATCATGTCGTTGGCCATGTAAGTGGCCGCCTGATCGACGGTGCCGGGAAAGTCCGGACGCATGCCCACTTCGTTGATCCAGATCGGCTTGCCGAACGACAGCAGCGTGCCGACTACGTTGTAGCAGCGGATTCCGCATGCGTGCGTGATATCGCCCTGCTCCGAGTACCAGTGCCGGCGGTGATGTCCCACGTCACGATGGGATGTCCGCTCGTGCCGTCGGGTTGCGTGCCGTTGGCGAGCATCGTATCGAGGCCGAGGTGCATCCACGTATTGCCGCCGATGATGATCTTGCCGACAGCATCCACCGACTTGATGCCCGCGATCAATCCGCGAATCACGCCGCGCGCGATCCGATAACAATCGTTGTGGTAATCGGCCGGATTCACGCCGTCGACCGCACCGACGAGACATGTCGGCGCAAGTTCGTTGGTGACTTCGTAATAGGCATATTGCTGCACGCTGACGATTTGCTGAGCGAGCGTGAAGCTCGCCTGATAAGCCGAATTCTCATCGGCGAAGTTGAGGTCTTGCAGGATCACCGGATAAACCATCACGCCGGATTGCGCCATGATCTTCGCGAACTTCGCGAGATTTTTCGCGCCGGCTACGTTGGAAATGTCGTTGCGGTACATCGTCATGTTGAGGTCTTTCAGTTGCGCGGCTTGTTGCTCCGGCGTCGACGTCTGATATGGACCGACCCAGTTGGCATGACCGTTCATGCCATAAAACACGCTGCCCGCAGGCGCAATCACAGGCTTTGCGGTGCTGCTCGCGCCGCCGGGCCTGCTCGCCGCCGACGGGGCCGATGCAACCGCTGGCGCCGATGCAACCGCAGGCACCGACGCTCCGCCGTCCGAAGGGCTCGACGCCGCTATGGGACTCGATGCACCCGAAGGACTCGATTGCGCGCCACCGGTCGTGCTCGCGCCGCCAGTTTCACCGCCGCCACCGCCGCCGCATGCGGCCAACAGAAGCGCGATCGCGAAACCCGGCCATATCGAAAGCCGCCCCGCTGAAATAATGCGCCGCGATTTGAAGATATGAGCAACGGATCGAATGAAGGTAATGGCTTTCATGGCGCGTTCGGAATATTCAAAATGAATATCGAGCGGCCGGTTCATTGCCGGAATTGAAACGCCCGCGTCGCGAGGCGAAATGCGAGCGCGAACAGGCACAGCCGCGTTCGACGAATGACGAACGCGGCCCCGCTTCGATACGAGAGATAAGACGACGCCCCACTGACCGATGCGCGCAAACGCGATGGCGCGAGCGTGGCAATCGCCGGACGCAACAAAGGGCCTTCGCGCTGCGTTTCAATCGAGCGCGCGAAGGAAAATCGGAAACCATCGAAAGACACGAACATGCATGGACATGCATGTCGCAAATACGTTAGTACATCATAACGTCGGTGCGCGCTTATTCAAGCATTGCGAGTGAATCGGCGAAGAATACTTATCGAATCGATAAGATCCATTGGACTGATGAAAACGCTTCGCGAAATAAAGCGCATTACATGCGTTGCGCCGTAAGGCTATCGTTGGGATCGTGGATTGCTCGGGGAACGAAGCCCCGCGCGCCCGTCTGGCGTGCCGGAACCTCACTGCTAGCCAATCTTTCAAGGAGATACATGCGGATGCCTGCTACGCACAAAGCGATCCATTGTGCCAGCCGGAGCACCCGCGCCATGATCGCTTTTCTCGTCGCATTCGTTTGTCACGCGAGCGCGCGCGCCGACGCGCCGCTCAATTACTTCCTCCACGCCGACGGTCCCGCCGCCACGCCGACGATGCGTCTCGGCTGGGCGCTCGCGGCACTGGCCGTCGCCGTCGCGCTGATCGTGAGCGTATTGCTCGTCGGCGCGATCATCCGCAAGCGTCCGCCGCCCACGAAGCGCGATGCATCGCACGTGCAGGGCGAAGGCGGCGGCATGCGCTGGGTCTGGATCGGCACGGGCATCTCGTCGGTCGCGCTTTTCGTCGCGCTCGCCTATGTGCTCGTGACGCTCGAATCGGTCGCGTCGCCGAGAAAGGAGCCTGCGCTGACCATCGCGATCACGGCCTACGACTGGTGGTGGAAGATCGACTATGCGGGCGTGACCACGGCCAACGAGATTCACATACCGGTCGGCGAGCCTGTGAAAATCGAATTGCGCAGCGCCGATGTCATTCATGCGTTCTGGGTGCCGCGTCTCGCGGGCAAGACGCAGACGATACCGGGTGTCGTCAACGAGCAATGGATTCAGGCGGATCGCGCGGGCGTGTATCGCGGGCAATGCTCGCAGTTTTGCGGCGCGCAACACGCGCATATGGCCTTCGAAGTGATCGCGGAACCGCGTGCCCAATTCGATGCGTGGTACGCGGCGCAAGCGCGCCCGCATGCCGCCGACGCCACCGCGAGCGCCGGGCAGCGACTCTTTCTCGATCGCTGCGCGGGCTGTCACGCCGTGCGCGGCAGCGATGCGAACGGCACGCAAGCGCCCGATCTCACGCATCTGAATTCGCGCAGGCTCATCGCCGCCGGCACGTTGCCGAACACCGAATCGAATCAGCTCGACTGGATACGCCATGCACAGCGCATCAAACCGGATTCGCTGATGCCATCGATCGCGCTCACAGCGGCCGAAGCCGCCGCGCTCTCCGCTTATCTTCGGACACTGCAATGACCGAACACGCCACGTCCCCGCCGCCGCTGCAACGCACGCTCGCGATCGGCCGCATCGAACCCGGCAGCGCCGAAGAACGCAAGCTGCGCGAGACATGGGAAACGCCACCGGGATGGCGCGGCTGGCTTTCGACCGTCGATCACAAAAGCATCGGCTTGCGCTATCTCCTCACCGCGTTTGCGTTTCTGATCGCGGGCGGCATCGAGGCGCTCATCATGCGCGTGCAGCTTGCGCGCCCGGACTCGACGCTGCTCACGCCCGAGCAATACAACCAGCTCTTCACGATGCACGGCGTGACGATGATCTTCCTTTACGCGTTGCCCGTGCTCTCCGGCTTCTCCAACTATCTGTGGCCGCTGATACTCGGCGCGCGCGACATGGCGTTTCCGCGCCTGAATGCGCTGTCGTACTGGATCTTTCTTTTCGCCGGACTCTTTCTGTATGCGAGCTTTCCGTTCGGCGAAGCGCCCAACGCCGGCTGGTTCAACTATGCGCCGCTTGCCGGTCTCACTTACAACACCGGTCCCAACATCGATGTCTATGCGCTCGGCATGGTGCTGCTCGGCATCTCGACGACAGTCGGCTCGATGAACTTCGTGGTCACGTTCCTGCGCATGCGCGCGCCGGGCATGTCGCTCGATCGCGTGCCGGTGCTCGTGTGGGGCACGCTCACCGCATCGGGCGGCAACCTGCTTGCAGTGCCATCGGTGAGTCTCGCGTTCTTTCTGTTGTGGCTCGACCGGCGCATCGGCACGCATTTCTTCGACGTCGTCAACGGCGGCCGCGCGCTGCTCTGGCAGCATCTCTTCTGGATCTTCGCGCATCCGTGGGTGTATGCCGTGGTGCTGCCCGCGATGGGCATCGTCTCCGATGCGCTCCCGGTCTTCTGCCGCAGGCCGCTGGTCGGCTATCTGCCGGTCGCGCTGTCGACTGTCGCGACGATGGTCATAGGCTTCGTCGTATGGATCCATCACATGTTCGCGACGGGCATTCCCGCGCTCGCGCTGTCGTTCTTCGGCGCGGCGAGCATGGTGATCGCGATACCGAGCGCGGTCGCGACGTTCGCATGGATCGCGACGATATGGACGGGACGTCCCGTGTTTCGCGTGCCTTTTCTGTATTTCGCGGGCTTCGTGTTTCTCTTCGTGATCGGCGGATTGTCGGGCGTGCTCACCGCAGCGGTGCCTTTCGACTGGCAACTCACGGATACCTATTTCGTCGTCGCGCATCTGCATTACGTGCTACTCGGCATCAACGTGTTTCCCGTTATCGGCGGCATCTACTTCTGGTTCCCGAAATTCACCGGGCGCATGATGAGCGAGAGGATCGGGCGCATCGGCTTCTGGATTCTGTTCACGGGCTTCAATATCGCGTTCTTTCCGATGCATATCGCGGGCTTGCTCGGCATGCCGCGACGCATCTATACCTACGCGCCGGACATGGGCTGGAACACGGTCAACATGATTACGTCGATCGGCGCGTTCCTGTTCGCGTTCGGCGTGCTGATCTTCATGTGGGACTTCGTGTACAGCCTGCGGCGCGGTCCCGTTGCGGGCGATAACCCCTGGGATGCGCCCACGCTCGAATGGGCGACTTCATCGCCGCCGCCGCCGTATAACTTCGCGATCGCGCCGCGCATCGCGAGCCGTCATCCGCTATGGGAGGAACGCATTTCCGGCAAGATGCGTTCGCGGCTCGACGAAGGCTACATCCTCGACAAGGGACGCGAGGCGCTCGGCACCACCGCGCTCGACGGCGATCCCGACGTGATTCTCAAGATGCCGGAAGACTCGTATGCGCCTTTCTGGCTCGGCGTCGCGTCGCTGGTGTTCTTCTCGGGCCTCGCATTGACCGCATGGTGGCTCGCGGCGCTCGGGTTGATCGGATGCGGCGCGGCCATCGTCGTATGGTTGTGGCCGCGCCGCGAACTCGGCCAGCGCGACGATACGCCCGAGCCGCACGAAACCGGAGCGACACCATGAGCGATTTCGCGGAAGCGTTGCCCGAACGCGCGCGTCTGTCCATCGGCAGTCCGGGCGAACGGTCGGGCGGATGGTGGGGATGTCTCACGCTCGTCGCGACCGAAGCGGCGCTCTTCGGCTATCTGATCTTCTCGTATCTGTATCTCGCTTCGCAGACGACACAACACTGGCCGCCCGAAGGCATGCCGAAGCTCGGCCTCGGCATTGCGAACACCTGCATTCTGTTGTCGAGCAGCGTGTTCGTATGGGCAAGCGAGCGCTTCGTGCGGCGCGGAAAACGCGGCATGGGCGTGCTGATGCTCGCGATCGCGCTTGCGCTCGGGGCGATCTTCGTCGGCATACAACTCAAGGAATGGGCCGATCATGCCTACGGCCTGACGACGCATCTCTACGGCTCGCTCTACTTCACGATCACCGGCTTTCACATGATGCATGTGCTCGTCGGCCTCGTCGTGCTCGCGTTCCTGCTGCTATGGACCGCGCTCGGCTACTTCGACCGGGCGCGTTCGGCGGCGCTTACCATCGGCGGCTTGTATTGGCATTTCGTCGATGTCGTATGGCTCTTCATCTTCGCGACGCTGTATCTGTCGCCCTACGTGCTGGCGAAATGAAATGAACGATGCATCGCCCATCGACGAAAAGCGGCATCCCGTGCGTCCGGGCGGCATGGCGCTCGCGATCGGTCTCCTGCTCGCACCCGCCGCGTGGATGACGCAGACGACGCTCGCGCAGACCATCGCCGCGTGGGGCTGCTTCCCGCATGAGCGTCCGGTGAACGCGTCCGCGATGCCTTGGCTCGAGCACGGCATCGTGCTGCTGGCGCTCGTCGCGTTGCTGCTGGGCGTCGCGGGCGGCGTCGTCGCGTGGCGCAATTGGCGGCGTACGGGCGAGCTTGCATCGACGCTGAAAGAGCATGGAACGATCGACAGACATGCGGCCCGCGATGCGTTCATCGCGCGGGCGGGGGCGCTCGCGAGCGCGCTCTTCGTGTTCGCGCTGATCGCGACGGATCTCGCGTGGCTGCTCGTGTCGCCATGTGGAGGACGCTGATCGTGACGACGTTCCGACGCCGCGCGCTCTTCTGCGCTTTCACGCTGATCGCATCGATGCCACTCGCTCGCGGACAGACGCCCGATCTCGTCACGCGCGGCGCGTATCTCGCGAAGGCCGCCGATTGCGCCGGCTGTCACACCGCGCCGCCCGCGCCCGGCAAACCGCAGCCGCATCCGTTCGCGGGCGGCCTGCCGATGGGCTCGCCCTTCGGCACGATCTGGTCGAGCAACATCACGCCGGACCCGCAACATGGCATCGGGCGTTATAGCTACGAGGACTTCGCGCGCGCGTTGCGTGAAGGCGTCGCGCCGGGCGGCAAGCATCTTTATCCGGCGATGCCTTATCCATCGTTCTCGAAGATCAGCGACGGCGACATGCGCGCGCTCTATGCCTATTTCATGCACGGCGTGGAACCCGTCGCGCAAGCCGCGCCCGAAACGCATCTGCCGTTTCCGTTCAGCCAGCGCTGGGCGCTCGTCTTCTGGAATCTCGCCTTCAGGCCGACGGAACCGTTCACGCCCGATCCGAAGCGCGAAGCGCAATGGAATCGCGGCGCCTATCTCGTGCAATCGCTCGGGCACTGCGGCGCGTGCCATACGCCGCGCGGACCTGCCTATAACGAACGCGGCTATACCGAATCGTCGCGGACGTATCTCACGGGCGGCACCAACGATCACTGGTACGCGCCGAACCTGACCGGCGTATCGGGCGCGGGACTGGGCCGCATTGCACCCGACGACATCGCCGCGTTTCTCAAGACGGGGCACGGCGCGGGTCTCGCCACCTTCGGCAGCATGGTGCAGGTGGTCGAAGACAGCACGCAATATCTCGACGATCAGGATCTGCTCGCGATCGCGTCGTATCTGAAGAGCCTGCCGGCGAACGGAAACGGCGGCACCTACGATGCGCGCTCGCGCGCGGCGCAACAGAGCGTGGCCGCATTGCGCACCGGCGACGACGAGCGTCCCGGCGCGGGTCTCTATCAAAGCGCATGCGCGCGCTGTCACAAGAGCGACGGCGCGGGTGAAGCGTTCAAGTATCCGCGGCTTGCGGGCAATCCGGCCGTGCTGTCGGAGAAGCCCGATTCGCTCGTGCGGATGGTGCTGCAGGGCGGCAACGCGCCATCCACGGAACATGGGCCGCAGCCGAAGAAGATGCCCGCGTTCGCCGACAAGCTCACCGATACGGAAATCGCCCGCGTGCTGACCTTCGTTCGCTCGGCATGGGGCAACGATGCTTCGCCTGTCACGACGCGCGACGTGCGCAGCATGCGCGATGCGGTCTCGAAGCGCGCGCAACCTTGAATTGACGAAGCGAAAGTGACCGATTCACTGCGCCGCATCGGCGATTCGCGGCGCGTTGTACCATGGTTGACTGGACAAAATTTCCTACTACGCGAACGTCCGCCATGGCCAACACCAAAGCTTTAGAGGAACTCGCACGTCTTGACCTGCATATCGAGAATTGCGGGCGGCGCATCGTCGAGCAGACGGAACGCCTCGAATCGCTCCGACAGTGCGGATGGAACACCGACGACTCGGAAAGCCTGTTGCGCAATCTCATCACCAGCCTGCGCGCGCTCGATCAGCTTCGCAAGACCGTGGTCAAGGAAGTCGACGAAGCGGACCACTGATCGCCATTACCGCTCTTCGCGCGTCGTAAGGCGCGGATTCCGCACGCCGTGTTTCGATTCCTGGAACGCTCGATGCTGACACGACCGCATGACCGCGCATGCGGTCGTCTTTCTAACCAGCACCGGAGTCGTGAATGAAAACACTCGTCAATGAAAGAGCGCGCAGCGCCGCTCGTACAGGCGCCCTCAGGGAAAGCCGGGCCACGGTCGTTCTTGAAGCGGCAGCGTAAGGAGCACGACATGAGCAATACCACCGATAGCGGATACCCACGCCCGCCGATGCCGGCGCAACAGCAGGACAATCGCCCGGGACTCACCGGCCCGATGGACCCGCCGCCCGATCACGGCGAATCGAGCTACAAGGGCAGCAACCGGCTCGCCGGCAAAGTCGCGCTCATCACGGGCGCGGACAGCGGCATCGGCCGCGCGGTGGCGATCGCCTATGCGCGCGAAGGCGCGGACGTCGCCATCTCCTATCTCAACGAGCATGACGACGCCGAGGAAACGAAGCGCTGGGTCGAGAAAGCCGGACGCCGCGCGCTGCTTCTGCCCGGCGATATCACGGATCGCGAGCATTGCAAGCAGATCGTCGCGAAGACGGCCGAAACGTTCGGGCGCATCGACGTGCTCGTGAACAACGCGGCGTATCAGGCGACTTACGACAAGCTCGAAGACATCAGCGACGACGAATGGGACAAGACCTATTCGACGAATATCGGCGCGATGTTCCGCATCACGAAGGCCGCGCTCGCGCATATGAAAGAAGGCAGTTCGATCGTCAACACGACGTCCGTCAATGCCGATGCGCCGAATCCCGGACTGATCGCGTATGCGAGCACGAAGGGCGCGATCCAGAACTTCACGGGCGGGCTTGCGCAACTGCTGGCCGAGCGCGGCATACGCGCGAACTGCGTGGCGCCGGGGCCGATCTGGACGCCGCTGATTCCATCGACGATGCCGCCTTCGAGCGTCGAGAACTTCGGCAAGCAGGTGCCGATGAAGCGCCCCGGACAGCCTGCGGAACTCGCGGCGCCTTATGTGATGCTGGCATCGGACGAGGCGAGCTACATATCGGGCGCGACCATCGCGGTAACGGGCGGCAAGCCGATTATTTAGCGCGGCCGGGGCACAGCGAATGCTGTATTGAAAGCATGAAAGGCTTCGCGCAAACCCGCGCGAAGCCAACGACAAGAGCGGGCGATGAGCCCGAACAATCATGCAATCCGACATGTTGAAGCTGGCCCGTGAATCCGGAATGACCGTTCTGCTCGACGGCAGGATCGGACAGCAGGCGTACATGAGCGTCAGCGGATCGGCGGATGCGCTGCAAAAATTCGCTCACGACGTGCACGCTTCGCTATCCAGGGAGCCGCGACGCAAGGCACGCGCGGCACGCTCGCCCAGCCTCAATTCGCTCGTCATGGCGCGTATGCGCGAGTGCATCGCCGCACGCGCGTGTCGCGGCGTCGGCACGCTGCATCGCCGCCGACAGACCCCGCGCGGAGCACGTCCTACGTTAAGATCCCGCTCTTCCACTGCGCGATGCGAGCCACAATGAGCGAGCGATGCTGCATCATGGCCGTCAGCGTGTCTTCGAGCGTGCTGAGCAGCCTGACCGCATCCGTCGTGTCGTGTCCGCCGGAGCGCAGTTGCTCGATGATCTTGCGCTGACGCTCGATGCGTTCCTTGCCTTCGTTGATATCGCGATCAGCCTGGACAAGCGCCAGGCTCTCCGCTTCGAGATCCATTCGATCCTCCGTTTCCCGTCAGTTCGTCAGTTCGCGGATGAAGATGCTGTCTGCACCGCTTCGCGCAACAATTCGACGAGACGTTCCGCTTCGTCGATGCGCGCCTGCTCGATTTTTATCTGATCTTCATTGCCCGACCGCTCCGCCCAGCGCTGCCGCTCTTTCGCGAAGATGACGCGCTCGTGCACCGCGCGCATGGCCGACCAGATCGCCGTCTCCGAACGCGCTTCGATGCCCTCCTCCAGCGACAGCCCGGTGAACGCATGTCCGGTATGGCAGCGATAGCGCATCGGATGATCGTCCTTGATGCGCCACAGCGCGCCGCCGCAATCGGGACATGTCAGCGCCGACCGCTCGCCGACTTCGTCGAGCGAATCGATATCCGCCAGGCGGCTGGCTGCGAGGCGAGCCTCTTTCTCGAACACGTTCTTGTTCATCTGCGCTCCCTCGGAAGCTTCGTCGGACGACATCCCGTGCACCGCCGCCTGAATGCACCGCGAGAGTTCGCGCTCGACACACAGCATGTCGGCGCCGCACGATTCGAGTGCGGCACGCGGCATGCTCGGCGCTTCGCAATCGTCCGGATTCTGCACGATGGCGAAACCGCGTTGGGCGCGGATGTTGGCGAGACCGGCGGCGCCATCGTCGAGATCGCCGCTCATCACGACGCCGACGACACGCGCCCCGTATTCCATCGCGGCACTGCGAAACAGCGGATCGGCGGCGGGCCGCGAGAAGTTTTCCTTCGCACCCTCGCTGAGCCACACGCGCCCTTTCGACAACACGAGATGCCGGTCCGGCGGCGCTACGCGGATGGTTCCATGTTCGACCTTTTCGCCATGCGTTGCATAACGCGCGATCAACCGTCCCCAACTCGTGAGCAGGTCCGGCAGCATGCTGGCGTGACGGCCGATATGCAGCACGACGAACACCGCAGCCGGAAGATCGGCGGGAAGCGCGCTAACGAGCGCCCTGAGTCCCTGAAAACCGCCTCTCGATGCACCGATCACCACGATGTCCCGTTCAGCCATAGCGCCTCCTGTCTGATCTGGGAAGCAATCGGCGGACCGGCGCCGGTGCTTCAGCCGCCGCGCTCCTTCTCGCGCCCCGGCTCGAGCAATACATCGAGTGTATGAAGCAGCTCCGAAAAATCAACCGGCTTGGTCAGATGCGCGTCGAAGCCCGCCTGACGCGCCGCGCGTTTATCCTCGTCGCGGCCGAACCCCGTCAGTGCGATCGCCTTCACATCCGCGAGCGTCGTGTCTGCGCGCACGCGCCTGATGAACGTGTAGCCGTCGATGCCGGGCAACTGGATATCCGATATCACCGCATCCACGGAACCCTTACCGAGCAGTTCGAGACCCTGCTCGGCGCTCGATGCGATCTGCACCGACGCCTGCTCGAGCTCGAGCAGCGCGGCGAACGATGCGGTCGCTTCGACGTCGTTGTCGACGAGCAAAAGGCGCGCGCCGCTGACGGGCCTCGCGCGGTCCTCGCTGCGCGGCGGCACGGCCTGTTGCGTCGCGGCGGCGGGCAGCCAGACCGAGACCGTCGTGCCGCGGCCGAGGCCATCGGAACGCGCCTCGATGCGCCCGCCGTGCATGTCGACGAGCTGCTTCGCGAGTGCAAGGCCGATGCCGAGCCCGGACGATGTCGGATTGCGCCCGCCTTGCCGGTACATGTCGAAGATATGCGGCAGCGCGGACGCCTCGATGCCCTGCCCGGTATCCACGACATCGATACGCACCATGCCGCCGTCGCGCGCGATCCGCAGATCGACGGAACCGCCGCGATCCGTGAACTTCAGCGCATTGGAAACGAGGTTCCAGAGAATCTGCTCGCAACGCACAGAATCGGCGAATGCGTAGATCGGCTCCGCGCGATTGCTCGCGAGCAGCGCGATTCCACGTTGCACGGCTTCCGTTTCGGCGACATCCGCGATGCGCGCGAGTACGCCCGCGACATCCACCGGCGCGATGCTCAGCGCGAACTTGCCGGTGCGAACGCGCGAAAGATCCAGCAGATCGTCGATGATCTGCGCCTGCCCGCGCACCGCGCGGCGGATCGAATCGGCGGTTTCCTGCACCACTTCGATACCGCGCGTTTCCGGCAGGCGCGGCAGGATTTCCGCCTTCATGCCGATGAGATTCAGCGGATGCTTGAGTTCGTGCGACAGCATCGCGATGAAGTCGTCCTTCAACTGGTTCGACAGCGACGCCTTCTCGCGCTCGGCGTGCTCGTGCGCGAGCGCTTCGCGGTTGGCGTCCTCGCGCATCTTGCGCTCGGTCAGATCGCGCGCGATCTTCGCGTAACCCGTGAACGACGGATCCGAGATCGGCGTCACCACGCCGCTGCAATACACGCGGCGTTCGTCGCGCGTGATGTGCCAGCGTTCGTCGTCGGCGCGTCCGTCGCGTTCCGCGAGTTCGCGCTCGTTCGCCGGCACGTTCGCCGCGCGGTCTTCGGGCGAGTAGATGAGCGAGATGTTCCTCCCGACGACTTCCTTCTCCGAGAAGCCGAAGATGCGCTCCGCGCCCGCGTTCCAGGTGACGATCGTGCCGCTCGGATCCTGCACGATGATCGCGTAGTCGGCGGTCGATTGCGCGACGAGCCGCAGACGCTCCTCGCCGATGCGCGCCGTCTCTTCGGCCACATGCCGCGCCGTGACGTCGATGAGCGTGAGCACCGCGCCGTCGATGCGGTCATCGGCCGTGCGGTACGGCAAGAGGCGCATCAGATACCATTTGCCGTCGTGGCTCTCGACTTCGCGCTCGATGAGCTTGAGCGTATCGAAAGCCTGCTTCACGTCGTCCGCGAGCGAGGAATAGCGCAGCGAATGCGTGATGTCGAAGAGCGAGCGGCCGATATCGACGTCGATCAGCTTGAACACGCGCGTCGCGCTCGTCGTAAAGCGCTTGACGCGAATCTGCTTGTCGACGAACACCGTGGCGATTTCCGTCGCCGCGATGATGTTCTGCAGGTCGTCGTTCGCCTTCGCCGTGTCCTCGACGCGCGCCTGCAATTCGGCGTTGACCGTGGTCAGTTCCTCGTTCACCGATTGCAGTTCTTCCTTGCTGCTTTCGAGCTCTTCGGTCGCCGAGCGCAGCTCTTCGTTGATCGCTTGCAATTCCTCGTTCGACGCCTTCAGTTCCTCGACGGTCGTCTCATGCTGCTCGATCGTCGTCGCGAGTTGCTCGCGCGTGTGCTGCAGTTCGCGTTCCAGTTGCAACAAGAGCGGATCCTGGCCGCGTTGCTCGGGCAGTCCTTCGTCGGCCATGTGCTCTTGCACCTCGTCGAACAATACGAGGAAAAAGTCGGCGTTCACGCCGGTGTCATGAAATGGACGCACCGTCATGTTGACCCAGACGGCGCGGCCGTCCTGAGTCAGCTTGACGCGCCGCGCCTCGACGCTGCCGCCCGTCTGATGCGCGCGAAAGAGCGTCGTGCGCAGGTCGAGCCGCAACTCGGGCAGCACGAGCGCCATGACGTTCGAGGACAATTCGCCGCCGCCGTGCCGCAGGAATCGCCCGGCCGTCGTGGACAGATGCACGATGTTCGAATCGCGATCGACAACGACGCTAGGCGGCGCATATTCTTCCAGCACGCGCTGATGCAGCGCCGCGAAGGAGAAGCTGCGGCGCTCCGGCGTTTCGGGCCCGGCGGCCATGCTCACCGGCGCGGCGGTCGTCATCAGCTCTTCGCGCGGCCCGATGTTCGTGGGGCCGAGCGAAGGAAACGAGACCGGCGGCTTCACGCGGTTCAGCACGGTGCGCGCGCGATAGATGCGGCTCTTCTTGTCCACGATGGTGAAAAGATCGTCGGCGGTATCCGCGGATTCGGCCGTGCCGAGAAAGAGATAACCGCCCGCCCGCAGCGCGAAGTGAAAGAGCTCGAGCACTTGCCGCTGCACCGCGCGATCGAGATAGATCAGCACGTTGCGGCAGGAGATCAGATCGAGATGCGAAAACGGCGGATCGCGCAGCAGGCTGTGCGCGGCGAACAGAATGCGCTCGCGCACCGATTTGACGATCTGGTAGCGTCCGCCTTCGTGCTTGAAATAGCGGCGCAGAAGCTCAGACGGGATATCGGTCGCGATCGAGCCGAGATAGGAGCCGCTGCGCGCCTGCGCGATGGCGGGCTCGTCGATATCGGTGGCGAAGATCTGATAGGTCGCCTCGAAACCGGCGGTTTCGCGCGCCTGCGCGAGCATGATCGCGAGCGAATAGGCTTCCTCGCCGGTCGAGCAGCCGGGCACCCACACGCGTATCTGCGACTCGCCCTTGGTCGCGTCGAGCAACTGCGGCACGACATCGCGCCGCAGCGCGTCGAACGCCTCGCGATCGCGAAAGAACTGCGTCACGCCGATCAGCATGTCGGCGAGCAGCGACGTGGTCTCGTCCGGATTCGAGCGCAGATGATCGCGGTATGCGCCGATATCGCGCAGCCCGTTCACCTGCATGCGCCGCTCGATGCGCCGCAGGATGGTCGCGCGCTTGTAATGACGGAAATCGTGTCCGGTGCGAACGCGCAGCTGCATGAGGATATCGCCCAGCGCGCGCTCGGCGCTGCCCGCCGTGGGCGGCGTTTCCTTCTCGGCCGCTTCGTTGGCCTCGGCGATCGGCAGGTGGATTTTCTTGGCGTTGTTCCAGAGATCCAGCAGCTTCTCGGGCATCTCCGCCGCCGGCAGGATGAAATCGACCTGGCGCGTGGTGATCGCGTGTTGCGGCATTTCGGCGAAATGCGCGTCTTCCGGTTTCTGCGCGACGGTGATGCCGCCCATCTCCTTGATGCGCGAGAGTCCCGCCGCGCCATCGGAGCCCGAGCCGGACATCACAATGCCGATCGAACGCGTGCCGTGCGCCGACGCGAGCGTGGCGAAGAAGTGGTCGATGGTCGTGGGCGCGCCGTTGGCCGCGCGATCCACCGCACGAAGATGACCCTCCGACATTTCCAGATGCTTGTCGGGCGCGTTGATATAGATATGATTCTTCTCGATGGCCGTGGTCGCGGAGACCTGCTTGACCGGCATGTCCGTCACGCGTTGCAGGACTTCATCGGCGCGGCTCAGGCGATCCGCCGGCAAATGCACGATGACCACGAACGCCATGTCCATTTCGGCCGGCGCGTTATCGAAGAAATTGAGCAATGCTTCGATGCCGCCCGCGGACGCGCCCATGCCGACTACGGCGAAAGGCAAGGGTTCGAAGTTCTCGGATGCCGCCGCCTTTGATCGACTGCTGGTCATGTCTCCGAATCCTCCGGGTTCATCCCTTGTTTCCGATCACCGCGCATATTGTTTGAGTTCACTCGTGAGCCATGTCGTTGTAATGAAAACGCGGCGCGGGACGCGCGTCGCGCCTCTTGAGGCATCGATTGTAGTGTACGCAACGCGACCATTCGGCGCGCGGGTTTCAATTCGACGCGTTTGGCACGCGTCGTCAGACATGGAAGCATAAAACCGGCCGCTGCGTCAGGACACGCAGGGAGAGAAACGTCGCCCGGAGACGAACCGTGCGTCGCGCTACTTCGCGTCGTTGGCGGCGAGCGGCTCGGGTCCGTCCGGAGCCTCGATGACCGCGTGCACCGCCCGCTCTTGCGGCGGAGCGGCGTGCGCGTTGCGCAAGCGCATGATGGTCTGCCGCGACGTGTTGAGCGAGCGGGCGATCTCGGTCACGGTGAGGCCGGCGTCGAGACCGAGCATCGCCTGACGTTGCTGCGCTTCAGAAAGCGAACTCGGGCGGCCCTGCGCGACGCCACGCTCCTTGGCGGCGCTCGCCGCCTCGCGCGCGCGGCTGCGGCGCGTGACGCGTTCGAGCTCTTCCGCGAGCCGCAGCGTCTCGACGAACGCGAGACCTTCCTTCGAGCACAGATCGCTCTTGCCGTACGCGAGACAGATCGTGGCGATGCCGCGCCGCTCCAGCAGGCCGATCGTCGCGACGACGTCCTGCACGCTGTTGCCGAGACACCAGAGTCTCGTCGTGATCATCGTGTCGCCCGCCTGCAGCCGTCGCAACGCGCGCTGGAACGCGGGGCGCGCAGCCGCGGCGATCGTGCAGCTGCAGCGCTCGACGAAGACCGCGCTCATATCGACGAGAAAACCTGCGGAGTCTATCTCCAGCAAGTCGCGCTCGTGGGTCGGTACACCTCTGCTTTCCTCGAAAACGTATACGACGGTTGCCATCGGTTCGGCCTTTTTCCGGTGCAAAGATCGTGCGCGAGCCATAACGGACAGACGCACGGATGCCTGCAGTATGACAGTCCGAAACGCGCGTTCAAGGTACGAAACCCGTTATTTTCGGACTTTCGGACGCAGTCGAAGGAACGAGCGGGATCCCGCTCGACTTGTTTCGAAACGATGCGAACGATCGTTTCAGGCGGCGGCTGCCGAATGCCACAGACGGCGGTCCACCTCGTCCTTGCCCGCGACGAGCGCGAACGCACGGGCTTCCTCGACGGACGCGAAATGTCCAAGCACGCCCGTCGCGCGCTGGAGCCCTCCGGTGTCGGAGATGATCGTCATCGCGGCGTAGAGACCGCCGTCGAATGCGGCCATCGGCATGATGACGAAGCCGCGATAGGTGACCTGAGGCTGGTTCATGGCGTGCCCTCTCTCTTTATCTAATGACCGTCCCTTGCTCTTTCGGGCAGTGTGAATGCCCGTAGGCTGTGCGCAGATTGTCCATCAGAAGAATGAGCCGACGATCAGGGGAAACCATAATCAAATATCGTACGAAAGTAATCCCTTTAGGCGGCACGACCGTACGTTCACAACTCCGGGCGCGCCAGGTCGGCCTTCACGAGCTCGTCGCCCCGGTCGAGCGCGGCGGCGACCGCGGCCGCCTTCGACGGAAACGGACCGATGCTGTCGGCGCCGTCGAATGGAAACAGCAGCTTGCCGTCGGTCTTGCGCACGACCTTGAGCGTGCCGAAAAAACCGCTTGCGCTGCTGCCCCGGTACGAGGCGTAAATTTGAAAGTCGTCCTCGCTGGTTCCGGGCGTAGGCGTCATCGTGCGCGTCGGATACAGGACCAGCTTAGGGCGTCGGCCGCTCGATTGATTCACTGGAATCACCGCTTCTCATGTCGATGATTCATTGTGGGACACCGCACATGCGCTCATCGTGTACTTAACGCATCCCTTCGCGCCGCTGTTGCGAAGGGGGTCGACGGCATGTCCATTGCTGCATGCCAAGACCCGAAAACCGGGCGACTTGCGCATAAACCGCGCGAAGTCCCGATGCCCGAGACCGATAACAAGAACGATGAAGGAAGCGCAAATGCGGGCCACCATCCTCTCCCACGAAGTACCGTCGGAAGTATCGTCCGTGGAGGTGCATCGCTTCAGCTTCAGGATCGACGACGAGCCGTCGCGACCCGCGACCGAATTCATATCGCTGCGCACGGCGCGCGTGCTCGTGCAGCACTTCGAGGATGGCAACGCGTTCATCCGGATGCTGCGGGCGATCGTCGCCGCGCGTCGCGACGAATACGACGACCTGCTCGGACGCGTGTATACGGATCATCCCGGCTGAAAGGATCAGCGGCGCGCTTCGGTCGCCATTCTCAACGCGAGGCCGGCGAGCACGGTGCCCATCAGCCAGCGTTGGATCAGCAGCCATGCGGGCTTGCGCGCGAGAAAGAGCGCGATGGTTCCGGCGGTCATCGCGACGATCGAATTGACGGTGATGCTGAGGATGATCTGCACGACGCCGAGCACGAGCGACTGGCCGAGCACGCCGCCGTGCGAAGGATCGATGAACTGCGGCAACAGCGACAGATACAGCACCGCGATCTTCGGATTCAGCAGGTTGGTGACGAAGCCCATCGTGAAGAGCTTGCGCGGGCTGTCGATCGGCAGATCGCGCACCTGAAACGGCGAGCGTCCGCCGGGCTTCACGGCCTGCCACGCGAGATAGAGCAGATAGAGCGCGCCGCCGAAGCGCAACCCGTCATAGGCGAACGGGATTGCGATGAGGAGCGCGGTGATGCCGAACGCCGCGAATAGCATGTAGACCACGAAGCCGAGCGCGACGCCGCCGAGCGAGATGAGTCCTGCGCTGCGGCCCTGACAGATCGAGCGCGAGATCAGATAGACCATGTTCGGCCCTGGCGTGAGCGCCATGCCGAGCGCGACCAGGGCGAAAGCGAACAGTTGCGGCGCATGAGGCATCGACGGACTCCGGCGGAAATAATGTCGATGCATTCTGCCGCGCGGTTTTCCACGACGCCAGATACGGAACCGGCGTCGCCCGTCGATACACTTCGTGTTTAACGCATGCCGCCGCTTGCAATGAGACTTTCGCCGGTCATCCAGCGCGCGTCGTCGGATGCGAGGAACACCGCGATCGATGCGATATCGTCCGGCTGACCGAGACGTCCGAGCGGCGTTTGCGCGAGCGCGGCCTTGTCGAAGTCGGAATCGATGATGCCCGCGCTATGCGTGCCTTCGGTCACGACGACACCCGGATTGATCGAGTTCACGCGAATCTTGCGCGCGCCCAGCTCGCGTGCGAGCACGCCCGTGATCGCATCGACGGCGCCTTTGGTGCCGCTGTAGACCGCGCTCGTCGGCGGCGTGATACGCGTCACGACCGAACTCACGTTGATGATGCTCGCGCCTTCGCCGAGGTGTTTCGCGGCGGCTTGCGTCGTCAGCAGCGTGCCGAGGACGTTGATATTGAACTGTCTATGAAAGTGCTCTTCGGTGATCTCTTCGAGCGCGGCGAATTCATAGACGCCCGAGTTGTTCACGAGGATATCGAGGCGTCCGTAGGTCTCGATCGCCGCATTCACGATGCCCTGCGCATCGGCCGCTTTCGACACGTCGCCGCCGACGGCGATCGCCTTGCCGTTCGATGCCGTGATCTCCGCGACGACTGCATCCGCGCCCGCCTTGCTGCTCGCATAATTGACGACGACCGACGCGCCTTCTGCCGCGAGCGCCTTTGCAATCCCGGCTCCGATACCTTTCGATGCGCCCGTGACGACCGCGACCTTGCCTGCGAGTTTGCTCATGATGGAATCCTTGAAGAGGTTATTTAATGCCCGGATGCGCCGTTGCGTTTTGCAAGAGCGGCGCGACAGGATGAAATGTAGCCATCTCCGCCAAGGCGATAAAGCAGCGTAGAGTGAAAAGACTTGAGGCCTCACGCGAATAATCGATCGGAGACGGCGCATGAATACGACTATGCCTCGCACGGACGTTCAGTTCGCCGGTCAGATTCCCGAGCTTTACGAGCGGCTTCTCGTGCCGATGCTCTTTGCGCCCTACGCCGCAGATCTTGCAGCGCGCGCGGCGGCGCTCGCTCCATCGCGCGTGCTGGAAACGGCAGCGGGCACCGGCGCCGTCACGCGCGCGATGGCGCTTGCATTGCCCGCTCATGTCGATATCGTCGCGACCGATTTGAATCAGGCGATGCTCGATCGCGCCGCGACGACGCCCATCGGACGCACCGTGACATGGCGGCAGGCGAACGCGTTGCAGTTGCCTTTCGACGATGCAAGCTTCGATATCGTCGTCTGTCAGTTCGGCGCGATGTTCTTTCCCGACAAGCCCGCGGCTTTCGCAGAAGCGCGTCGCGTGCTGCGGCCGGGCGGCGCGCTGCTCTTTAACATATGGGATCGCATCGAAGAGAACGCGTTTGCCAATACGATCACCGATGCACTCGGCCATCTCTTTCCCGATGATCCGCCGCTTTTCATGAAGCGCACGCCGCACGGCTACTTCGATCGCGGAGCGATTTCACGCGATCTCGCATCGGCGGGCTTCGACGCGATGCCGCGTTTCGAAACCGTCACGCGACGCAGCCGCGCATCGTCGGCGCAAGAGGTCGCGCTCGCCTATTGCCAGGGCACACCGTTGCGCAACGAGATCGAATCGCGTGCGGGCGCGAGTCTGGACGAAGCGACATCGATATGCGCGCAAGCCATCGCCGCGCGCTTCGGCTCCGACTATCCGGACGGGAAGATTCAGGCGCACGTCATCGAAATCCGGCGCTAACCGAGCACGCGTCCGAGCCATGCAATCAACGCATCCGGCGAGCAACGCGCGCTTCTATAACCGATATGTCCGTCCGGCCGCACGACCCACGCCATGCCGTTCTTCGCGCCGACGGCATCGGCGAATTCGCGCGCTTCGTCGCTCAACGTCCGATACGCTTCACACGCAGGCACGAACGACGCCGCCTTCGCAACGTCCGGCGACACGATCAGCACCGCGCTCGCCGCCGTGCCGAGTGCGGCGCGCCATGCTTCGACCGTTGCAGCGAACGCGGCGACGCGTGCGCCATCGGCATCGTCATCGATATAGCCGATGAGCGTGTGACGTCCGCGTCCGAGATGATCGTGCAAGCGCTGCGCATGACCGATGAACGCCTCCACGAGACCGCCGGCTTGCGGTGCACGATCCCCGGGCGCGGGCAATGCGGGCGTCATGTCGATGGTTTCGTCTGCAACTATCGAGCTGCTGCCGCGATAACTCACCAGCAATTGCGTCTCGCGCATCGCGGGCTTGATCTCGCCGTGCGCGAGAACCGTGTTCAGCGCGCGGCTCGTCGATTCGACGACATCGAGCCCGACTGGCCGCCGCTCCGCTTCGTAACTGTCGAGCAGCGTCTGACTCGCGAGACCGCACGACGCGAGCGTGAGTTTCCACGCGAGATTGTGGACGTCCTGCAAGCCCGTGTTCATGCCCTGCCCGCCGACGGGCGGATGAATATGCGCCGCATCGCCTGCGAGAAACACGCGGCCGCGCGAATACTGCTGCGCGATCCGGTGACTCACGCGATACACCGACGACCAGCGCATCGACGAAAGCCGCGTGCCCTTCGGCAGGACCGGCAGCATGATGCGCTCGATCTCGTCGAAAGCGGGCGTGGCGTTCGGCGCGTGTCTGGCGGCATCGTCGGGAAGCAGGACCATCGACAGACGATAGCGACGCACCGAACCGCGCACCGGCAACGCGGCGAGCGTCGTCGATGCGGCCCTGTCCTCACCCGACACATTGAAGCGATACATCCTTCCGCGCGGCAGATTCCAGTCGACATCGACATCGGCGAGCATGAAGGTCTGCGGATACTGATCTCCTTCGAACGCGACGTTCAGATGACGACGCACCGTGCTGCGCGCGCCGTCGCAGCCGACGAGCCAGCGGCATCGAACCGTGCGGCTCTCGCCACATGCGTCCTGTACGCATGCGTCGATGGCATCGGCCGATTCGGTTAAATCGATGAGCGTCGCCCCGTATTCGACGTGCCCGCCGTTGCGCGCGAGCGCCGCTTCGAGAATGCGTTCCGTCTCGAACTGCGCGAGCGAGAGCGCGCCGTACGGCAGCCCGGCGCGCGGCACTTCGGCGCTGAACGCGGGCGCGCCGTCCTGATACGTGTCGGCGCCGGTCAGCCACACGCCCGCATCGATCGCGTCGCGCGCGATGCCGATATCCTCGAAAATCTCAAGCGTGCGCGCCGTGACGCCCAGCGCCTTCACGAAAAACGCGCGCTCGTCGTGTGCATCGATGATGCGCACGTTCACGCCATCGCGGCGCAGTTCGGCAGCCAGCATGAGGCCGACGGGCCCCGCACCGGCGATCAGCACATCGGTCGAATCGAACATGATGCGTGTTTCTCCTGAGGAAACCGGCGAATGTCATCGACTGCCGTCAGGGAGAATAACCGCTGGATGCGCGCTCGTGGCGATGTGCATCAACCGGCGAGCGGCCCGAGACGCATACCGATCGCGCAGCCCGCCGCGATCACGAGAAGCACGGTCGCGGCGATCGTCGCGTAGAGGAAATCGCGTTGCCGCGCGAACACGGCGAGCATCAGCACGACGCGCAGCACCGGCAGCAAGATGAAGAGCGCGACGCCCGCCGTCAGAAGTTTCGTGCCGGCGAAGAGACCCGCGCCGATCAGCGCGCACGCGGCCCACGTGCCGCACTGTAGAAAACCGGCGAGCAGGCGATCGAGCGTTTTCGGCGTGAGGTCTTTCATCGCAGCAGATCGATACCGATGCCTTGCATGAACATCTGACAGGCGACGAGCAGCAGCATCGACAGAAACAGCAGGCGCAGGCGCTCGCCGCGCACTTTCATCAGCACGCGCGCGCCCGCGATCGCGCCGATCACCGAGCCGAGCGCGACCGGTCCCGCGATCGCGCTCACGATCTCCCCGCGCAGAAAATACGCGCTCGCGCTCGCGGCGGCCGTGACGCCGATCATGAAGTTCGACGTCGCCGTCGATACCTTGATCGGCAGACGCAATGCGTTGTCCATCGCCGGAATCTTCAGGATGCCGCTGCCGATGCCGAGCAGCGCGGAAACGAGTCCTGCCGCGTACATCAACGTGAGGCCGACGGGCACGCGGCGCACTTCGTAAGGGATGTCGCGACGCGAGGTTCTGTCGGGGTAGCTGGAATGAAGGCCGAGCGCGGCGGCGAGTCCGTTCGATGGAATCGGCCTCGACGTGCCCGCCGGATCTTCGCGGCGGATGAACATCTGCCACGCCGACACCAGCAGCACGCCCGCGAAGAGGAAATCGAGCGCGGCCACCGGTACGACGCCCGCGACGAACACGCCCGTCAGCGCGCCGAGCGTCGTGCCGGTTTCGAGTACGACGGCGAGCCGCACGTTCGTCAGACCGCCGCGCAGAAACGCGGCTGCGCCGCCGCAGGAACACGCGATCACCGACACGATGCTCGTGCCGATGGCGGCGTGCATGTCGATATGGAAGAACATCGTCAGGATGGGCACGATGAACAGGCCGCTCGCCATGCCCAGCATGCCGCCCGCCGCGCTCGCGCCCAGGCCCGTGCAAAAGAGCCAGAATGTGGCTTCGAAACTCATCGTCAAAGCATCGGTGAGGTATCGCCAAAGAATCAATATAACATGTTATAACGAGCGGCAAAAGCCGACGATGCATGGTCTCGCGCTATGATTGCCCATTGCACGACGACAACGACAGCCAACATGGCCCGACGAAGCAAACAGGAAGACATTCAGGCGGAGACTCTCGACACGACGGATGAGGACGCGTCATCTGGCGGCGGTTCCAGCTATCTCGTGCCGGGCCTCGAACGCGGCTTGCGCATCCTCGCCGAATTCTCGGCGCGCGAGCCGGTGCTGGCCGCGCCGGAGCTCTCGCGGCGCATCGGCATTCCGCGCACGACGACGTTCCGTCTGCTGCAAACGCTCGAAGCGCTGGGCTTTCTCGAACGCGTGAACGGCGATCGTAGTTTCCGGCTCGGCGTCGCCGTGCTGCGGCTTGGGTTTGAGTACGTCAACTCGCTGGAGCTGACCGATTTCGGCACGCCGATTCTCGAACGTCTGCGCGATGCGACCGGGCTTTCGACACATCTGCTGATCCGCGATCAGCGCGATGTCGTGTTCGTCGCGAAAGCGCAGAGTCATGAGCCGCTGTTCAGCTCGGTGAAGGTGCATGTCGGTACGCGTCTTCCTGCTCATGCGACCGTGCATGGTCATGTGCTGATGGGCGATTTGTCGATGGCCGCGCTGAAGGCGCTTTATCCCGAGGCTCAACTGGAGAAGTATACGGAGCGGACGCCCGCGACTATCGAGGAGCTTTACGAACGCGTGGAAGAATGTGCTTCGCTCGGGTATGGGCTCAGTGAAGCATCGTTCGAGCGGGGGATTTCGGTCGTTACTGCGCCCGTACGGGATCATTCCGGCGCGATCGTCGCGGCGGTGGCGGCGACCGTGCCGCGGTCGGATATCGGCGCCGATGATGAGAAAGCGCGGCTTGTCGCGAAGGTATGTGGCGCTGCGGTCGAGCTTTCCATGCGGCTGAATTATCGGCCTTCTGAGGGGGATCGTACTGTGGGGCGCGCTGCGAGTGCTTGAGGTTTTCTCTCGCCGGATCCCGTTTTCTTTTTGGTCTATTAGCACTGCCCCTGTGCGGGGCGGCGGTCACTTTCTTTGCTGCAAAGAAAGTAAGTTTTCTTGTCTACGAGTTTAATATTAGAAGAATTTCTCGACCGTCGAATACCGCGAGCGTGCACATTGGTAGACACTAGGAGTGTCGAGCAAAAACGCCGCATCGACGCTTTCGCGCATTCCGCCAAGTTCGGTCCTGACAAGCCGCACTTGTTACGTCGCGCATTTCATAAAGACTGTCTTCATGGTTGCGCATCGTGTCGACGGTTCTTTTAAGCGTGCGAAATAGCAGTCGCATGGCAGCGATACGTGGATCGAGTGTAGAACGCTCGGAATACGCTGAGGAAGGTTGTCGCCGTGAGGATGCGTGTGAGACTGCCGATTGTTTTTGATGTAGCACCGGTCAAGCTCCTCTTTTGGACAAACCCGGAGCCGCCCCCTTTCTCTCAGTTGGGGGCGGGCGGGAACAATGACAGGGTTGGAAGACCGGGACGCTACACCATTGCCAGCAACCCTCGCGGGTTCCCTGCCACGTCCCGCTCTTAGGCCCGACAAAGCATCGAGCGCCGTTGGTCAGATGGCGCACGTGGTCTAGCTGCGCTCCATGTCGAAAGAGCGCGACGAACGTCAGCCGGCATTGCGCGGGCTCACGGGTGCAGAGTGTCTTCAAAACCGCCGAGTCCTGGCTGGCGCTACCACGCGCCAGCGATGTAATTATGCGTCGCACCTGCGCGAAATCATTTTAAGAGAAATCCGACCTTGTATTGCTGCTTCTTGGCAGTGTCTTTGGCCTAAGGGTTTTTTTTTGCTTCCTCTCGAAATAATTCCCGCCTACGTTTCGCCGGTCGTGCGCTGAATCCGTATGCGCCCGATTAGATAGGAATGTTTATCAGGCCATGGCCTGGCAGCATCTCGATGCAGGGAATCTGAATGGAAGCACAAACAAAGCGATCCACCGCGCTCGCGCGCTGGATCACGGGCAGGCAGAACTACTATCTCAAGGTGCGAGGCGCACCGCCGAGCGATGGCCTCTCGATCATCTCCGTCAAGGCGATCGAACGGCTAGGCAGTCCGTATCACATCACGCTTGAACTGACCGCCAATGTGGAACTGGCGCGCGCCGACTATCTCGGGCACAACGCGACGTTCAGCATCGAGCCGTTACCCGGCGACGGCACGCCGCGCGAGTGGAACGGCAACATCACGCGCTTCACACGAACTCGCAAGACGCGCGACTTCTGCGCGTATCGCGTCGTCGTCGAATCGCCGCTTGCGCGTTTGCGCATCACCAAGCGATCGCGCATCTATCAGAACAAGACCGTGCCCGAGATCATCGAGGCGATCTTGCGCGATCACGATTGACGAGCTGCCGCGCGAGTATGGACGCGAGCGCAAGTCCGCGAATGCCCGCTATGAGACGGTGCGAGAGGACGCGCAAGACGCGTATTCGCTGCCGGTCGCGCAGCGCATGCATACGTTGGACGCGAGCCATCAATGGACGCGGGCGTCGCTCTATCTGCACGAACCGGGGACGTTCCTGCCGCTCGCTCGTCTCGATGAGAAGCTGGTCGAACCCGCGTTTCTCGCGACGGGTACGGATGGCGGTTTCGTTCAGGTTCCGGCGAAGAGCCGCCATGCGACGGTGTTCTATCAGAATGACCACCTTGGCACGCCGCAGGAGTTGCTCGACGAGTCGGGTAAGGTTGTGTGGCTGGCGCGGTATAAGGCGTGGGGCGGAAGGAAACCAACGCCCTATGGCAAGACGGATGCGGCAGAAGCGGATAACGCGATTCGGTTCCAAGGCCAATACGCGGACGACGAGACGGGGCTGACGTACAACCGGCATCGGTATTATGATCCGCAGACGGGACGGTTCATCTCGAAAGACCCCATCGGGCTTGCGGGCGGCATCAACGTCTATCAATATGCGCCTAACCCGGTGCAGTGGATTGATCCGCTTGGACTTAGATGCGACAGTCCAGCAAACAAACTCGCACGTAAGTTGCGCGCGCTCCAAAAAGCACAGGGAAGTGCCGCTAATACACGGCGACTCCCGGACGGGAGAATTAGGTATTACGATGCTGAAGTCCCCGCTCTAAATCCGGGTCCCACTCGTGGACGTTCGCACGTAACTGAATGGAATCCTGGAACGGGGCAAGTTCGGTCGTGGGAAGAGACATATAACCAAGCTGGAGAGGTCAACCGAGTTCATCCCAAGATGGACAATGGTGAGGTACTAGACTTGCCGCACTACCCACCGACAAAAGCGGACCTTGATCAAGGCAAAGCTACAGCTTCTGGCAGAGCCACGTCGAGATGCCCATAAGGAGAAACGATCGTGTCTGACATGAAAGCTCAATTTCTCAATGGTCTGCATTTCCTTATCACGGTGGAGGGTTACGCTCCAGACAAGGTCGCGCGCTATGCGTACGAGTTTTATTTGGACCACTCCTTTGATGATCCTCGCTTAGAACGCGTAGTGAATTATCTTAAAGGAATGGACGCGGGGCCTGAGTTTGAATTCTCGGAGGTGGAGCTGAAAGAATTTCTGAGAAAAGAGTTATGAACAAAGGGCCGCATACGCGGCCCTTTGTATGTCTACTCGGCGGTAATGATCTACAATCGGCATCGGTACTATGATCCGGCGACGGGACGGTTCATCACGCAAGACCCTATCGGTCTTGCAGGCGGAACAAACCTATATCAGTACGCGCCGAACCCGAC
This sequence comes from Caballeronia sp. NCF2, assembly GCF_023631205.1. NCBI lineage: Bacteria > Pseudomonadati > Pseudomonadota > Betaproteobacteria > Burkholderiales > Burkholderiaceae > Caballeronia > Caballeronia sp. NCF2. The sequence continues at coordinate 52,668 of NZ_JALQDN010000069.1, forward strand.
ACAGTGGATCGATCCGCTAGGGTTGGCAAAGGTTTGTTGCTGTGGGGAGCCGTACGTAGATCCGGATGCTCGCTGGCGAGATGTCATGAACGATCCGAATACGCCAAGTTCAATGCGTGGTTGGTTCCAAAATCAGGCACGTAGAGTTGATGCTGGCCAGCAAGCCAATATCAAGGCACCACCGGGGTATGAACTTGCACACAGACCTCGTTTCGAAAATGACTCCGGTTACGATTATTCGCATGCTGACCCGATGTTGGCGGCAGACCATCGAGGCATTCAGCATCGCTATTGGCGCAAGCGGAATGGGTGCTGGTCGGCAAAGATGCCGAGTTCTGGGTCGCCTGGGACCGGCAAGTTGAGTCTCCCGAAGGCGGGCTCTTTACCCTAAGCGAGAAATGATGGCTAAAGCGCGAGTGATAGGCACAACAGTAGATGCGATCCATGCAGCTGAGACGGAATTGGCGCGACGCTTGCCTAAGTCGTTCTCGGATTGGCTTCTGGACAACAACGGCAAAGCATTGGGTGCTTTGGTTGTGTTTCCTGTATTCGATGCACGCGATCCCCGCAAAACGTGGGAGTCGATAGTTCGTCACTTCAAAGAAGATTGGCAAGAGTGGCGAGACAACTTCTCAGGTAGCTCTATCGACCTCTCTCAGTTGCTACCGTTTGCGGAATTCGGAACGGGGGATTACTACTGCTTCGACTATGGAACGCTTGGCGATGCCGGAGAGCCTGTTGTAGTTCTTTGGTCGCACGAGACAGGGCAAGCGTCAGCGATTGCTGATAGCTTCGCAGCCTTTCTGACTACGCCCGGTCGACCGGGATAACGATGAGGGAAGCATCTTGGGGCCGCGTGAGCGGCCCTTGTTGTTTCTGGCCTCTAAAGCTCGGAATCGACCAACGCGCGGCTACCCGTTTCTCCCCGATCGGGGAGAAACGCAGCGGCGGCTGTCAGTCTGCCGGCAGCTAGAAAAGCCGTTCCGCGACCACCCGGCGCGCGTCGTCGTTGAGGTGCATTTGCTGAATTCCAGCGATCGCACGGTGCAGCCAGGTATATCAATACGCGCCGAACCCGGTTCGATGGATCGAGCCTCTTGGCTTAACGACATGTCCGTGTCCCGATGATTGCGAGAAGATACTTGAGAACGAGGGTGTCCAAACGGGGCGTCACGGAGATCTCAGAAGGGTTGGCGGGTTGCAAGACTCGCATCACATCTATCAGGACGCCGCAGTCAATGGCATGTCGGGCTACAACTATAACGACGCCCCCGCGATCAGTCTGCAGGGGCGAAATCAAGACGGAACGACCCGGGGGACACCGCACTACAACGCGAACCGCGCGCAAGACCGGGCATCGCTAGGCGGTACACTTGGAAGCGAGACTGTAGTTGCCTTCAATTCATTGAAAGCCGCCGGGCTAAGTTCCAAAGCCGCAAAATGCGCGGTCTTGAAAGCGAGAAGTTACTTCTCCGGGATAGGTGCCAGCGCGGGAGCCAGAACAACCACACCATCAAAGCGAGGTAGATCTAAATGACCAAGTTGAACAACGATGAAGCTTACTTACTTATCACCGAATTCATCGAGGCCATCAATGCTCAAGATGCTCAAACACTTCAAGCAAAGTTCGACGTAACGATGCCCATTCTTGAGGAAATCAAGGAAACGTTGGCAGAGTACTTCTTGGATAACCCACGGATCGGTGTAGCACCACTCGACCGAGCATTTATAGAGCAGCGAGGCTCCCGGCGCTTCATTGATGTTTTTGAGATGAATGGTGGTGAAGCATGGGGAGTGGAAGCAGTGCTCTGGTCAGATGGCAAGCCCCAAGAACCAATTCTCCAAGTCGAAATCCAACGAGACCACGCTCAGATGCGCTTGAGATACAAATATATTGGGTCGTAGCGGTTTGAGAATCGACTAACTTCTAGTTTCTGAAATGACCTCAATTGCATGCGTAGGCGACGCAACCACCCACGGCGGGCGCATCATCACGGGCTCCGACACGATGGACATCAAGGGGCGCGGGGTGGCTCGCATGGGTGATTTGGTGACGTGCCCGGAACACGGCACCAACCCTATTATTCAATGCTCGGACAGGTTGACCGACACGAACGGCAATGGCGTCGCACTCGACGGACATTTGACCGCGTGTGGCAGCCGTCTGATCGCTTACGAGGATCACGGCTCGGTGGGGTAAGGGAAATGGTCGAGCGTCGATGCGCGGCTCGACCTTCGCGACGAGCACCCATAAGGCCCGCCTGGCGCGGGCCTCTACTTATGCGCGCTCGACGTCCTCGCTCGCTTCGTCTTGCGCCTCGCCACCGCCCAACTCGCGCAACTGAACGACGCCTTCAGGTTCCGTCGCGTAGACTTCCGCCTCTCCCGGCGTGAGCGTCGAATCGTTCAGCGTGTCACCGTCCACGATGACCCGAATATCTGAAACTGCCCTGGTTCTCGATATGCACCTTCATTGCTTTGTGTCCTTGGGGTTAGCGTTGCTGCGGGTGGATGAGCCGATCGATCGAGTTCGAGCCGCTTTCATGCTCAGGTAACTGCACGCCGCCGTGTCCGCCCGTATTGGCGATGGTGTTGTGATCGCTTCTATGTAGACGAGCGTGCACCTGTGAAAAATAAGCGCGGCTAGCAGAGCTGCGGCGTAGCGGATGCACATAGCAGAGCGACGCTTTACGAGAGCGCTCCGAAAGCCTTCCACGTTCCCGGCGTGCCTGCTGCGGTGCAGGTTCACCCGGCGACGGCTGTTCCGGCTGGGTTGCTATTGGTCATGGTGTCACCGATGACCCACGTTCCGGAGGTCGGCGGAGCCGTGCCTCGCAATACGCGCTGCCCGGGCAGCCGGTTCCCGCTGTCGAAGGACTGAAATGGCGCTACCGCTGTCGTACTGTCGATAGCTCAATTCCAAACGGCATAGCGGGCACACTGAAATCGTTGCCCGCGACATCAGCGAGTGCCACGGCCCCCGCTTGAAGATTGATAAGCCCAATCGGATATTGCGTGTCGCCTGGGTAGGTCCGCACGTTCCCCTTAATCGATAGCTTGCTGATGGTCACAGTTGCGGTCGTCGAGGAAGCGCCAACCGTGACCGCGCGCTCGTCGCTCGCGCCCGAGCTGTTGACGTTCAGAATGGCGTTACCGTCAACAACGATCGCTTGAACTGTGCATGCTGCCGCTGGCGCACACGCGACACAACCCGCAACTTCGCACTCTGCGATGGAAAGCAAGGTTGAGCGGGTCGGCTTCGCCTTCATCGGTTCGCGAGGAGATGCTCGATGTGCCCGTCGAAGCGTGCCGGGTTCGGGCCGCTGCGCGAGCCGCGCATCGCCGCCCAATCCAGAACCTGACGGACCGTACCATTTCCGTGGTAATGGTTAATTTTGCAAAGAAAGTAGGCGCCGCCCCGCACAGGGGCAGTGCCAATAGACCGACGCGAATACGGGATCCGGCGAAAACCAAAACCAAAACCAAAAAATCAAAACGAGTGATGAATCCCCGCCAGCACGATGACTTGATTCGCCGTACTCGACACCCCAGCGGTAAAGAAAGCCGCCTTCACCCCCCCAGTAGCATGCTCATAAAGCGCATTGACATAAAGCTGCGTCGACTTCGACAACATATAGATATCGCCGATTTCGAACTGCGTCCATCGTCCGCCCGCGAACGTCGTCGTCGCCGCGCCGCCCGCGATCCAGTTCCACGCGACCGGTTTAAAGGTCAACCCCGCATCGTATGACTGAAACGTATCGGACTGCCCGTTCGATTGCAGCTTCACGCGCGTATAAAGCGCATGCACGACGAACTTGCCGATCTCATACGACGCACCCGCGCCCATCTCCTCCTGCTTGTCCGCCATGTAAGTCGCCGCCGGCTGACCCTGAAACGTCGTCAGACCGGTCGTCGCGATCGCGGGCGTGCGATTGTGCTCGTTCGAATACGTGGCCGCCGCCTTGAACGGACCGTTCGCATACGTAATGCCGAAGCCGTAGTTGCGGCCCGTCGAGAAGTTCGTCGTGTTGCCGAGGCCCATCATCGCGCCCGCAGAGAAGCCATAGAAGTTCGCCGAGCGGAATTTCACCGAGTTGTCGTAGGGCACCACGCCCGTATCCGCCAATTGATCGATGTTGCCCGGATGAAACGCGTACCAGCTCGCCGCGAGATACGCGGTCGATAGCGGTCCGAGCATGTCGAAGCTGAACGGCGTCTGATGACCGAGCGTCAGCGTGCCGACGTTTTCCTGCTCGAGCCCGAGATACGCCTGCCTATTCCAAAGCGTGCCCGCCTTCGCGAAGTTGCCCGTGTTCGTGTAGAAGCCGTTCTCGAGTTGCGCGACGGTCCTGAGCCCGCCGCCCAAATCCTCGACCACGCGAAAGCCCCAGCGATCCGGCTGCATGTTGCCCTGCTCCTCCATCCACTTCGGATGGCCGCCGACGTTGTTGATATACGCGATGCCGGCATCGAGACTGCCATAGAGCGTGACCGTGCTTTGCGCGGCCGCGCCGGTCGCGACCCCGGCCCCGATGAGCCCCGCTGCGATGATGTGCTTCACCCTTCGTTCTCCTGATCGTGTGGTTCGAGCGCGGGCCTCGCCCGCTTTCCTGTTCCTGCTGATCGCAGTTGTTGCCCTTCCCCAGCAAGACGTCCCGCCACTCGTTTGCGTTCCATATATGGATCGCCGTCCTGCCTATGGAAAGTATAGTGAGCTTTCCCGCGCCAAAAAAATAAATTTGTGATGAAGCCGGGTAGACCCTGAGACGACGCGGACACGGCGCATCTGCCGGGCAAAAGGGCTTACGGATCAATGACAAACGGGCGTTCTTACTTTATCCGCGAGCTTAAAACCGCGTCGACTTAAGTGTTTTCACCTAGATATCTACTTTTATATTTTTTCCGAGCCAGTCGACTCCTATAATCACCATACACGAACTGTTGTTCCTTTAGTGGAACACAGACGAACCAGAGGAAAGGGTGAAAGATGTCTGAACAATGGCGCTGCGCCGGGCATGCCGGCGATCTGTCGGAAGACGCACCAATCGAATTCAAGCTCGATGACGGCGCGGAAATCGGAATCTACAAAGTGGGCGACGCGCTATATGCGCTCGAGAACGTCTGCCCGCACGCATATGCGTTGCTGACGCAAGGCTTCGTCGATGGCGACACCGTCGAATGTCCGCTGCACGAAGCGGTGTTTCACATCCCCACGGGCAAATGCCTGAAAGAGCCCGGCGGCCGCGACCTGAAGACGTATTCGGTGCGCCTCGCCGGCGAGGAAATTCAGATCAAGGTGGCGTGACATGGAAAAAGTCGTGAACTTCAACCCGCATCTCAAGCCGTGGCTCGCGCCGCAGCCGAACAACGTCGCCGGCAAGGGCGTGATCGAAAAGCCGGGCGAGACTGAAAACTTCATCTGGCAGACGCGCAAGGCCGAGCCGACGCAATACGAAAACGACTTCGGCGATGCGCTCGAACGCGTCTTCGAAGCGGGCGCGCTGGAACTGGAACAGGTGGTCGCGGGCTTGAACAAGGACGGTTTCCGCACGCCGGAAGGCACCGCATGGACCGCCGACCGCCTCGCCGCCGAACTGCGCACGCTCGCCGAATAAAGAAGGAGCTTCTTCCCATGACCTCCCCTCACCAAACAGTCGCCGCCGATCCCGTTCAGGCCTATCTCGATCGCGGCTTGCGCAATTACTGGTATCCCGTGGCGCCGAGCTGGCAAGTGGCGAATGCGCCCATCGGCTTGACGCGACTCGGCGATCAGATCGTGCTCTGGCGCGACAACGAAGGCAAAGTGCATGCGCTCGAAGATCGCTGTCCGCATCGCGGTGCGCGTCTGTCGCTCGGCTGGAATCTCGGCGACAGCGTCGCGTGCTGGTATCACGGCATCGAAGTCGATGGCAGCGGCACTGTGCAGAAAGTGCCCGCCGTGTCCGCGTGCCCGCTCGAAGGCCAGAAGTGCGTGAAGTCGTACCCCGTCGAAGAACGCGCGGGCGCGATCTTCCTCTGGTTCGGCGACGACGCCAACAAGGAACCCGCGCCGCTCGTGCTGCCCGAAGAACTCGTCGCCGAGGAATACGCGAGCTTCCTGTGCATGTCGCACTGGAAGTGCAATTACCAGTACGCGATCGACAACGTGATGGACCCGATGCACGGCGCGTATCTCCACGCGACATCGCATTCGATGGCCGAGGGCGACAAGCAGGCCGACATGCGCGTGCGCAAGACCGAAACTGGCTTGATGTTCGAGAAGGTCAATCAGCGCGACGTGAACTTCGACTGGGTGGAGCTCGGCGAAACCGGCTGCCTGTGGATGCGCCTCGCGATTCCGTACAAGAAGAAGTTCGGGCCCGGCGGCAACTTCGGGATCATCGGTTTTGCTACGCCCGTCGACAACGACAACTGCCAGGTCTACTTCTGGCGCACGCGCAAGGTCTCCGGATGGCAGCGCGATGCGTGGCGCTTCCTGTATCGCAATCGTCTCGAAGGACTGCACTGGGCCGTGCTCGAACAAGACCGCTATGTGCTCGAAAGCCTGGCGCCGAACGCACGCGATCACGAATTCCTCTATCAGCACGATGTCGGCATGACGCGCGTGCGTCGCATGTTGAAGCAGCGCGCGCAGCAACATCTCGCCGCGCTCGAAGCATTGCCGAAGAACACGGAGCACGCTCATGCGTGATGCGTCGAAAGCGCTCGACGGCCGTCGCGTGATCGTGACCGGCGGCGCTCGCGGACTCGGCGCGGCCTTCGTGCGCGCGCTCGTCGGGCAAGGCGCGCACGTCGCGTTCGGCGATGTGCTTAGCGAAGAAGGCGAAGCACTTGCGCGCGAACTGCGTGACGTGCACTTCTTCCCGCTCGATCTGAACGAACCGCGAAGCATCGCCGAATTCGTCGAACAAGGCACGAATGCGTTGGGCGGTCTCGATGCGCTCATCAACAACGCCGCGATCACAAACTCGGGCGGCAAGTCCGCCAGCGAGTTCACACCGCAAACATGGGATGCGGTGATGAACGTGAACGTGCGCGGCACTTGGCTGATGAGCGTCGCGTGCCTGCCGCATCTGAAGGATTCGGGACGCGGCGCGATCGTGAACATCGCATCCGATACGGCGCTGTGGGGCGCGCCGAAGCTGCTCGCATACGTCGCGAGCAAGGGCGCGGTGATCGCGATGACGCGCTCGCTCGCCCGCGAGTTCGGCGCGGACAACGTGACCGTCAACGCGATCGCGCCCGGCCTCACCGAAGTGGAAGCCACCGCATATGTGCCCGCCGAGCGTCACGAGTATTACCTCAAAGGCCGCGCATTGACGCGCGCGCAAGTCCCCGACGACGTGAACGGCCCCGTGCTGTTCCTGCTCTCGGATGCGGCGCGCTTCGTAACGGGCCAGTTGCTGCCGGTGAACGGCGGCTTCGTGATGAATTGATTCGCTCTATTTGATTGGAACCTGGAGAAAGCAATGGCCGATGCAGACATCGAACGCAAGTCGTGGGATCAGCCCGCCGAAGCGAGCTTCGCACAATGGATGGACACGCGCGTCGCGCGCCTCGAAACGCGCCGTTACGACTGGGACGCGCTCAAGTTCCAGGCCGACTACGACCCGAAGTATCGTCGCGCGCAGATGCGTTATGTCGGCACGGGCGGCACGGGTGTATCGAAGGACATGAACACGATTCCCGCAGGCAGCTTCACGTTTTCGACGATGGTCATTCCCGCCGGCAACATCGGGCCGAGCCATATTCATATCGACGTGGAAGAGATTTTCTTCGTGCTGCGCGGAAAGATGAAAGTCGTCTGCGAGAAGGACGGACAAACGTGGGAAGCCGTGCTCGGCGAGCGCGATCTCATTTCAGTGCCGCCGGGCGTGTATCGCACGGAGATCAACATCGGCGAGGAAGACGCGCTGATGTGCGTGATGCTCGGCGCGCCGAAACCCATCACGCCGACGTATCCGCCGGATTCGCCGCTGGCGAAGTTGAAGCGCTGAGGCTCGCATGAACATCCAGACGCTCGCGTGCTTTCCCGACACGCATATCGAAACCGCGCACGGCATCACGGGTTATCGCGAGGCAGGTGCGATGCATCGGCGCGCGCTGCCCGTCGTGCTGCTGCATGGGATCGGGTCGGGCGCGGCGTCGTGGGTCCGGCAGATCGGCGCGCTTGGTGTGAAGCGGCGTGTCATCGCATGGGACGCGCCGGGGTATGGCGAATCTAGTTGCATACGTAACGATTCGCCGCTTGCGCTCGATTACGCGCAAGTGTTGCGCGCGTGGCTCGATGCGCTCGATATCGATCGATGCGTGATCGTCGGCCATTCGCTCGGCGCGATCATCGCGGGATCATTCGCCGTGCATACGCCACAGCGCGTCGCGGGCCTGCTGCTGATATCGCCGGCTGCGGGTTATGGCGCTGCATCGAAGGAAGTGCGCGATTCGAAACGCGATGCACGTTTGAAGATGCTGAACGAACTCGGCCCGCAAGGACTCGCACGCGAGCGCAGCGCCAACATGCTTTCGCACTACGCCGACGATGAAGCGCGCGAATGGGTCCGCTGGAACATGGCGCGCATCGTCCCCGCAGGCTATGCGCAAGCGACGCATCTGCTTGCCAACGCCGATCTCGCAGCGGATATCGCGCGCTTTCACGGATGCATCGCGGTCGCCGTCGGCGCGGACGATGCGATCACGCCGCCCGACGCATGCGAGCGCATCGCGCAGGCCGCGCGGGTCAATCTGCAAGTGATGCCGCGTGCGGGCCATGCAGGCTACGTCGAATCACCCGCTGCATACACCGCATTGATCGATGCGTTTTGCGAAAGCATCGAATGCCACACGAAAGACGGAGTACCGCAATGACATCCCTCGCCACGGAAGAAGCCGACAAGGGCGAACCGACTTACATCGTGCCGGGACTCGAACGCGGATTGAAGATCCTCACCGAGTTCTCGCCGCGCGAACCGGTGCTTGGCGCGCCCGAATTGTCGCGACGCCTCGGCATTCCGCGCACGACGGTTTTCCGCCTGTTGCAGACGCTCGAATCGCTCGGCTTTCTGGAGCGCGCGGACAAGGACCGCAACTATCGGCTGGGCGTCGCCGTGCTGCGTCTCGGCTTCGAATATCTGAGCTCGCTCGAACTCACCGATCTCGGCCTGCCGATCATCGAAGCATTGCGCGACGCGACCGGTCTCACGAGCCACATTCTCATTCGCGATGGGCGCGATGTCGTGTTCGTCGCGAAAGCGCAGAGTCACGCGCCTATCTTCAGTTCGGTGAAGGTGAACGTCGGCACGCGCCTTCCCGCCCATGCGACGACGCACGGCCACGTTCTGATGGGCGATCTTTCGCTCGATGAACTTCGCGCGCTCTACCCGGAAGCGCATCTCGAACGCTTCACGACGTCCACGCCCGAAACGGTCGAAGAGCTCTTCGAGCGCGTGAAGGAAGACGCCGAACGCGGCTACGCGACAAGCCAGTCGTCGTTCGAGCGCGGCATATCGGTCGTCACCGCGCCCGTTCGCAACGACACGGGACGCATCGTCGCCGTCATCACGACGACGATTCCGCGTCCCGAGATCGACGCAGCGTTGCTCGACAGCGGTCTCGTCGACAAGGTTCGCGAAGCCGCCGATGCGCTCTCGATGCGTCTCAACTATCGCCCGGGCGCGCGTGCGTCCGCGTCGAACCGCTACATGAAATCTCTGGGGTTGCAATGATTCGAATCGATCTCTCGGACCAGGTCGCTGTCGTCACCGGCGGTTCGTCGGGCATCGGTCTCGCGACGGCGAAGTTGTTCTTGCAAGCGGGCGCATCGGTGGCCATTTGCGGGCGCGACAGCGAACGTCTGCAAGGCGCGCAGGCAACGCTCGCCGATGAATTCCCGCAAGCGCAACTGTTCGCCGCGCGTTGCGACGTGCTTGACGCGGACCAAGTGAACGCATTCGCATCGCAGGTAATGCAACGCTTCGGCCGCGTCGACATGCTCGTGAATAACGCGGGTCAGGGCCGCGTCTCCACATTCGCCGATACCCCCGACGACGCCTGGCGCGACGAACTGGAACTGAAGTACTTCAGCATCATTCGTCCGACGCGCGCCTTCTTGCCGATGCTGAAAGATGCGCCTTCGCCCGCGATCGTCTGCGTGAACTCGCTGCTCGCGCTGCAACCAGAGCCGCATATGGTCGCGACTTCATCGGCGCGCGCGGGCGTGTTGAGTCTCGTGAAATCGCTTGCGACGGAACTCGCGCCGCAACGCATCCGCGTGAATTCGATTCTGATCGGCATCGTCGAATCGGGGCAATGGAAGCGTCGCTATCAGAACTACTTGAACGAAAACGCCGATAACCCCACGCGCCAAAGCTGGGAAGAATGGACCGGCGAGCTCGCGCGCAAGAAAAACATTCCGCTCGCCCGCTTCGGCTTGCCCGAAGAAGCGGCGCAGGCGCTCTTCTATCTCGCAACAACGCTGTCGTCGTACACGACCGGCAGCCATATCGATGTTTCCGGAGGCTTTGCTCGTCATGTCTGAAAAAACCACGGTCGGCGAACTGATCGCCGCGTTCCTCGAACAATGCGGCGTCCGCACGGCGTTCGGCGTGATCTCGATTCACAACATGCCGATCCTCGATGCGATCGGGCGTCGCGGCAACATCCGCTATGTCGGCGCGCGCGGCGAAGCGGGCGCCCTGAACATGGCCGACGGCCTCGCGCGCGTATCCGGCGAACTCGGCGTCGCGTTCACGTCGACGGGCACGGCTGCCGGCAACGCAGCGGGCGCGATGGTCGAAGCGCTGACCGCGGGCACGGCGTTGCTGCATATCACCGGGCAGATCGAAACCGAGTATCTCGATCAGGATCTCGCGTATATCCACGAAGCGCCCGATCAGTTGTCGATGCTGCAATCCATCTCCAAGGCGGCGTTTCGCGTACGCACCGTGGACACCGCGTTGCCGACGATTCGCGAAGCCGTGCGCGTCGCGCTCACTGCGCCTGCGGGCCCGGTGAGCGTCGAGATTCCCATCGACATTCAGGCCGCTGAAATCGAATGGCCCGCCGATCTCGCCGCGCCGCACGTCGGCATGCTCACGCACGACAGTCTGCGCGTGAAGCAGCTCGCCGATGCGCTCACGAACGCGAAGCGTCCGTTGCTATGGCTCGGCGGCGGCACGCGTCATGCGCGCGGCGCGGTCGAGCGCCTCGTGAAGCTCGGCTTCGGCGTGGTGACGAGCGTGCAAGGTCGCGGCGTGCTGCCGGAAGATCATCCGGCGACGCTCGGCGCATTCAACGTGCATCCGTCCGTCGAAGCGTTCTACAAGACCTGCGATGCGCTCGTCGTCGTCGGCTCGCGTCTGCGCGGCAACGAAACGCTGAAGTACAAGCTCGCGCTGCCGCAGCCGCTTTATCGCATCGACGCCGATGCGCTCGCCGATAACCGCGGCTATCGCAACGAACTCTTCGTGCATGGCGATGCATCGCGCGTGCTCGATGAACTCGCGACGCTGCTCGAAGGCCGCATCCGCATCGATGCCGCGTTCGCGAGCGATCTCGCGGCAGCGCGCGAAACGGCCGTCGCGGAAGTGTCGAAGGGACTTGGACCGTACAAGCGTCTCGTCGATTCGCTGCAACGCGCGGTGGGCCGCGATTACAACTGGGTCCGCGACGTGACGATTTCGAACAGCACGTGGGGCAATCGCCTGCTGAAGATTTTCAATCCGCGCGCGGGCGTGCATGCGCTCGGTGGCGGCATCGGGCAAGGCACGCAGATGGCGATCGGCGCCGCGCTTTCGGGCGCGGCGAAGAAGACTGTCGCGCTCGTCGGCGATGGCGGTCTGATGGTCAATGTCGGCGAGCTCGCAACCGCCGTGCAGGAAAAGGCCAACGTCATGATCGTGCTGATGAACGATCAATGCTACGGCGTGATCCGCAACATTCAGGACGCGAACTACGGCGGACGCCGCATGTTCGTCGATCTGCATCAGCCGGATTTCGCGCAGTTCTGCGCGAGCCTCGGCCTTGCGCATCGCCGCATCACGTCGCTCGATCAGGCCGATGACATCGTGCGCGAAGGGCTCGCGATCGATGGCCCGGTGCTGGTCGAAGTGGACATGCTGTCGGTCGGCTCGTTCGCGACCGCGTTCGCCGGGCCGCCCGTCAAGAAGGAAGAGCCGAAGGAGCCGGAATATGCGTGATCCCCTCCATGCACGGCAAGCGATCGACATCGCGATGATCGGCTTCGGCGCGATCGGTTCGGCGGTGTATCGCGCGCTCGACAACGATCCGCTCGTTCGCATCTCGCATGTGATCGTGCCGGAACGCGATCGCGACAACGTGCGCGCGGTGCTCGGCGATAACGTCGATGTCGTGTCCCACGTCGATGCGCTCGCCAGTCATCCGGAATTCGCGCTCGAATGCGCGGGACACGCGGCGCTCGTCGATCATGTCGTGCCGTTGCTGAAGTCCGGCACGGATTGCGCGGTCGCATCGATCGGCGCGCTGTCGGAAGCCGGCTTGCTCGATGCCCTCGCCAATGCCGCCAATGAAGGCGCGGCCACGATCACGCTGCTCTCGGGTGCGATCGGCGGCGTCGATGCGCTCGCCGCCGCGAAGGAAGGCGGCCTGGACGACGTGCAGTACACCGGCCGCAAGCCGCCGCTCGGCTGGCTCGGCACGCCTGCTGAAACGCTCTGCGATCTGAAGTCGCTGACTGAAGAGAAGGTCATCTTCGAAGGCACTGCGCGCGATGCGGCGCGTCTCTATCCGAAGAACGCGAACGTCGCGGCGACCATTGCGTTAGCGGGACTCGGGCTCGATGGCACACGCGTGCGTCTCATCGCCGATCCGGCTGTCGAGCGCAACGTGCATCGCATCGTCGCACGCGGCGCGTTCGGCGAGATGTCGCTGGAAATGTGCGGCAAGCCGTTGCCGTCGAATCCGAAGACATCGGCGTTGACTGCATTCAGCGCGATCCGTGCGTTGCGCAATCGCGCCGCGCGTTGCGTCATCTAAGGAGCTTCAGAAAGATGAATCATCCCGACACTTCGCTCGTAGCGTCCGGCGATATCTATATCGGCGGCGAGTGGCGCAAAGGGCGCGGCAATCAGTACGCGAGCATCTATCCCGCCGATCAATCCGTCAACGCGGAGATCAGCACCGCCGATGCCGACGACGCGCGCGAAGCCGTCGAGATCGCGGATCGCGCTTACAGGCAGGCCGATTGGGCCGGACTGAAGCCGCATCAGCGTGCTGCGGTTCTGCATCGCATCGCGAATCTGATCGAAGCGCGTCATGAAGCGCTCGCGCAATTGCAGCGCCGCGACAACGGCAAGCCGATCAGCGAAACGCGCGCCCTGGTCACGAGCGCGGCCAACACGTTCCGCTACTTCGCAGCGTGCCTCGAAACGCTCGAAGAAGAACTCACGCCTTCACGCGGCGATTATCTGACGATGAGCGTGCACGAACCGCTCGGCGTCATCGCGGCAATCACGCCGTGGAATTCGCCGATCGCATCCGATGCGCAAAAGCTCGCGCCTGCGCTCGCGGCCGGCAACGCGGTCGTGCTGAAGCCCGCTGAAGTGACGCCGCTGGCATCGCTTGCGCTCGCGCGCATCTGCGAGGAAGCGGGCGTGCCGAAAGGCGTCGTGAGCGTGTTGCCCGGCAAGGGCTCGGTCATCGGCGATGCGCTCGTGCGTCATCCGCTCGTCAAGAAGGTCGCGTTCACGGGCGGCACCGAAGTCGGTCGCGGTATTGCGCGTCTTGCCGCGGAAAAGCTGATGCCGGTATCGCTCGAACTGGGCGGCAAGTCGCCGACCATCGTCTATGCCGATGCCGATCTCGATCACGCAGTGAACGGCGTGCTGTACGGCATCTTCAGTTCATCGGGCGAATCGTGCATCGCGGGATCGCGGCTCTTCGTCGAACGCAAGGTGTACGGCGAGTTCATGTCGCGTCTCGTCGATCGCGCACGCAGGCTGCGCGTCGGCGATCCCACGCGCGAAATCACGCAGATGGGTCCGCTCATCACATCGCAGCATCGCGAGAGCATCGAACGCTATGTCGCGCTCGGTCTCGAAGAAGGCGGCACGCTGTTATGCGGCGGCGAACGTCCGACGGGCGATGGCCGCGAGAAAGGCTTCTTCTATCTGCCGACGATCATCGAAGGTCTCGCGAACGATGCGCGCATGTGTCAGGAAGAAATCTTCGGCCCGGTGCTCGCCGCCCTGCCCTTCGACGACGAAGCCGCGTTGTTGCAACAAGCGAACGACAGCGTGTTCGGTCTCGCCGCCGGCATCTGGACGCGCGACTACAAGCGCGCATGGAACCTCGCGCGCGCGTTGAGCGCGGGCACGGTCTGGATCAACACGTACAAGCAGTTTTCGATTTCGACGCCTTTCGGCGGATGGAAAGACAGCGGCATGGGACGCGAGAAAGGCCGTCTCGGCCTGCGCGAATACATGCAGCAAAAGAGCCTGTACTGGGGCTTGAACGATGCCCCGCTGCCGTGGGCGAACTGAAGGAGCTGCCATGACGATCCTTGGCATTGAACGCATCACCTACGGCGTGACCGATCTCGACACCTGCCGGCGCTTTTTCGCGGACTGGGGATTGAAGGAAGTCGCGCACGATGAAGCGCGCGCGCGTTTCGAAACGCTCAACGGCTGCGAAGTGCTGCTTGCATTGGCCGACGATCCCGCGCTGCCGCCCGCATTCGAAGGCGGTCCGACGTTGCGCGAAGTGACGTGGTCCGTCGCGACGCGCGCCGAACTCGACGCATTGCGCGGACGCTTCGCGGGCCAGCCCGGTCACATCGAAACCGACGATGCGGTCGGTTGCATCGATCCGAACGGCATGGCGATTCGTGTGGAAGTGACGAAGAAGCGCGACATCGACGTGAAGGGCTCACTGTCGAACGTGTGGGGCAACGCGCAGCGCATCGATACGCCGAGCCCCGTCTATGAGCGCGCGGAACCCGTCGAAGTGGGACACGTCGTGTTCTTCACGAACTGCGTCGCGGAGCAGGAAAAGTTCTATCACGAGCTGCTCGGCTTCGAGACATCGGATCGCTATCCGGGACGCGGCGCGTTCATGCGTTGCGCGCCGCATGGCGGTCATCACGATTTGTTTCTCTTGCAACTACCCGATGGAAAACGCGGCCTGAATCACGTCGCGTTCACGGTGCGCGACATCCACGAAGTCTTCGGCGGCGGCCTGCATATCAGCCGCTGCGGATGGACCACGCAACTCGGACCGGGACGTCATCCGGTTTCGTCGGCGTACTTCTGGTACTTCAAGAATCCGGCGGGCGGTCTCATCGAGTATTACGCCGATGAAGACGTGCTCACGCCCGAATGGCAGCCGCGCGAGTTCGAGCCGGGTCCGACCGTGTTTGCGGAATGGGCCGTCGATGGAGGTCTCGACGGCAACACGCGCCGCCAGAAAGAGGCGAAGGCGCCCGAAGGCAAGTTCATGACGGAGCGGAAAAATGGCTGATCTTCAGACAGTCGTCGTGATCGGCGGCGGACAGGCGGCGGGCTGGATCGTGAAGACGTTGCGCAAGGAGGGCTTCGATGGCCGCCTCGTGATGATCGCCGACGAGATTCATCTTCCTTATGAGCGCCCGCCGTTGTCGAAGGCCGTGCTCGCGGGCGAAGCGGATATCGAAACCGTGCGTCTCGTCGATCACGATGCATTCGCCGCGTTGAACGTCGAAGCGTGGCAGCCGGAACGCGCGACGTCGATCGATCGCGACGCGCGCATCGTGCGTACCGCGAGTGGACGCAAAGTGCAGTACGACCGGCTTGTCATCGCAACGGGCGGTGCGGCGCGCCGTCTGCCGGCATCGCTCGTGAAGACTTCGCATCTTGCCTATCTGCGCACACTCGACGATGCGGTGCATATCGGCAAGCGTCTGCGCGAGAGTCATGCGAAGCGCCTCCTCGTGATCGGCGGCGGATGGATCGGCCTTGAAGTCGCGGCGACCGCGAAGAAGCTCGGCGTCGATGTGACCGTGATCGAAGGTGCGCCGCGTCTGTGCGGACGTTCGGTGCCCGCGAGCGTGTCGGACTTTCTGCTGAAGTTGCATCGCGATAACGGTGTCGATGTGCGTTTGAATGCATCGGTCGTATCGCTCGAAGACTGCGAAGGCGGCGTGCGCGCTTCGATGGCCGATGGCACGTTCATCGACGCCGGCTTTGCCGTCGCGGGCATCGGTCTCGCGCCGCACACGGCGCTCGCGGAAAGCGCGGGCATCGAAGTGAACGACGGCATCGTCGTCGATGAATTCGGCGCGACCCACGATGCACATGTGTTCGCTTGCGGCGATGTCGCCAATCATCCGAATGCGTGGCTGAAGCGCCGCGTGCGTCTCGAATCGTGGGCGAACGCGCAGAACCAGGCGATCGCGACGGCCCGCGCCGTGCTCGGCGTTCGCACGCCGTATGCGGAGATTCCGTGGTTCTGGTCGGATCAGTACGACGTGAACCTGCAGATTCTCGGCGACATTCCGCC
This sequence comes from Caballeronia sp. NCF2, assembly GCF_023631205.1. Classification (NCBI taxonomy): domain Bacteria; kingdom Pseudomonadati; phylum Pseudomonadota; class Betaproteobacteria; order Burkholderiales; family Burkholderiaceae; genus Caballeronia; species Caballeronia sp. NCF2. The sequence continues at coordinate 69,180 of NZ_JALQDN010000069.1, forward strand.
GGGCGCGACGCCTGTCGTGCGCGGCGATCTGGACGCGCGTCGTGCATCGCTCTTCTTCTTCGAAGGCGATGTATTGCGCGGCGTCATCGCGATCAACGCGACGCGCGATCTGAAGGTCGCGAAGAAATGGATGGGCCAGGGACGCGCGGTCGATATCGCGTCGCTCGCGGATACGGCGAAGGCACTCGCATAACACATTGACGGGAGCAGGCATGAGGAGCATGAGCAACACGGCCGTTGAGCACGGCGGCACGGCCACGACAGTCGCGGACGCGAGCGCGGCCGCTCACACGGTCACGAAGGGATCGATCATCGCGCGCATCGAACGGCTGCCCGCCAATGCGATGCAGGTGCGCGCGCGGATTCTGATCGGCGCGGCGACGTTCTTCGATGGCTTCGATGTCATCGTCATCGCGGCGACCTTGCCGCTGCTCATCCAGCGTTGGGGGCTTACGCCGGGACAGGTCGGCTTTCTGATCGCGTCGGGATCGATCGGACAATTGATCGGCGCATTCCTGTTTCCTTCGCTTGCGGAACGCTTCGGCCGCGTGCGTTCGATCGCGTGGAGCTCGGGGATCATCGGACTGACGAGCATTGCATGCGGCTTCGCGCCTTCGTTCGCCGTGTTCGTCGCGTTGCGCATCGTGCAGGGCCTCGGGCTCGGCGGCGAGTTGCCGGTGGCGGCGACGTACATCAACGAGATCACGCGCGCGCATGGACGCGGGCGCTTCGTGCTGCTGTATGAGATCGTGTTTCCGATCGGCCTGCTTGCATCGAATGCGCTCGGCGCGTGGATCGTGCCGCGATTCGGATGGGAAGCGATGTATTTCATCGGCGGCATTCCGCTCGTGCTGTTCTTCATGTTGCGCGCGCTGGTGCCGGAATCGCCGCGCTGGCTCGGTGAACGCGGCCGCATGGAGGAAGCGGGCGATGCGCTTTCCGCATTCGAAGCGACCGTCAAGCAGCCGTTGCCGCCGCTCGGCAATCTCGCCGAATTCGAAGCGATGGCGAATCGGCATCCGAAGCGGCGCCGTCTCGATCTGATCGGGCCGGCGTATCTGAAGCGCACGATCGCCGTCGCGCTGCTGTGGATGACGTGCGGCGTGCTGCAGTACGGTCTCTCGACGTGGTTGCCGACGATCTACAAGACGGTTTATCACGCGCCGCTGCAGCTTGCGCTGAATCTTGCGGTGGCGGCGTCGGTGCTGGGCGTGATCGGCTCGCTGACGTGCGCGCTGATCGTCGACAAGGTCGGGCGCAAGCCGGTCATCAACTGGTCGTTCGTGTTGTGCGCGGTGTCGCTGGTATGCGCGGGCGTGTTCGTCGCGCAGTCTGTGTATGTGGTTGCGACGTTCTGCGCGCTCGCGCTCGGCTTCATGGCTTGCGGGTTTATCACCGCTTATGTTTATACGCCGGAGTTATATCCGACGAGTATCCGCGCTTTCGGTTGTGGTCTCGGTGGCGCATGGCTCAAGATCGCGGCGATCTTCGCGCCGGCGCTCGTCGGCAAGACGCTGATGGGCGGGAACATGGACATCGCGTTCTATGCGCTCGCGGTCGTGCCGGTCGTCGCGGCGGCGGCGGTGCATTTCATGGGGATCGAGACGAAGGGGAAGGTGCTGGAGCAGTTGGAGGTTTGAGAGGATGGTTGCCCCGCTTTGCGCGGGGCTTTCTCTTTCCTGTTGAGCGGAGGCCAGAGGGGGCCTCGCTCGTTCGGAGGGTTTTCTGAGTTTTTTAGGTGGAACGTCCGGGGCGATCATGCTGCCGATTTAATCGCGGTTAGCGTCGCAAAGTCTGCCTCGTCCGGCGTTTGATCCGCCAGGCTCGAGTGGGGGGCCGCTTTCGGTTGCACAGTTCGATGTATTCGCCGATGGGGCGCTTCGGACCACGCACTCGCGCGCTCCAGATCGGCGTGGACTAACGCGCCGCGTGCATCAGTTCGCCCCCGGTAACGGGACGCCAACCTTCTGCGCGGCAGCCAGCGCACCAGGTGGCAAGGGCGGCGGCGGCTGCCCGGTTGCCTTCTCGGCGAGCGTCTTCGTCACGAAGATGCGCGAGGGCAGTGTGAAGTGACGCAGCGCCAGCACGTCAAGCGGACCCGCGCCCGCTTCGGCGCGCAACTGCACCGAGAGCGAGGACCCCGCGCCCTGGTCCGGCGTCCACGACAGCAGATAGCGCGCATTATCCTGCTGCGAAACTCTCGCGCGCTCGAGCAGCCGGATGAATGCGAAGCGACCCTGCGAGTACATCGTCGAACGCAAGCCGCCTTCCTCAGTCTCCCACTGAGGCTGCGCGTTGTTATCCAGCGCCTGCGCCGGCCATTCGAACGGCACCCATTGTTCCATCTGGTTGAAGTAGTGCAGTTGCTGGCCCGACGAGATCAGCTTCATGTCCGTGATGCCCGGCGTCGCCACGCCTTGCAACTCGAAGCGCACGCGCGCATCGCCCGAAGGAAACAGCACAGTCGCGACGTGGGTGAGCTTGTTGAGCGCCGTGAGGAACGCGGGATCGAGTGTCAGCGTTCCTTGGCTTGCACCTTGCGCGGGCACCCAATGATCGCCTTGAAGCTCGATCACGCCCGCAAGCTGCGTCGAGACGAATTTCGCGATTACGCCGTTGTCCATGCGCATGAAACGCGCCATATCGGGCAGCGAGGCGTCGTTGTTCGAATCCGCAAACGGATAGCGGCCGCCGAACGCGCGGTTCCAGTCGGCGAGAATCGAGGTGCGCCAGATCTCGTTCAGACTCGATGACGCCGGTTGCACAACCACCTGCCACGTTTGATCGAGCGGCGCTTCGAAGAGACGCCCGAAACCCGACCACTGTTCGCCGAGACTCGCCGCCAGACGGCTCGCGTAGTCACGACTGTCGGCGATGTCGGAGGTTTTGCCTTGCAGCACCGCTTGAGCCGCCGCGCGCGACATCGCGTCGGGGTCGGCGCTCGCCATCATCTGCTGCGTCTTCAGGCGCATGGCAGTCACACGCTCCAGATAGCGCGGCAGACTCAGCTCGCCCAAGGCAATCGTTTGCACGGGGGTCTTGCCGTTCGCGGGCGTGGGCGCTGCGAGATCAGCACCGGTCAGGCGCAGAATCGGACCGAAGGCATTGGCCAAGGGCGCCAATGGCTGCTGCGTTTGCTTCGATGGGTCGCGCTCGTCCTTGCCCGCCCATTGCTGCGCTTTCGCGATCAGACTGTCCGAAAGCGATTGCGTCGCGGAGCCCGCGCTTGCCTGGTAGACGATCGCGTTCATCAGTGCAACCAGCGGCGAGCGCTGCGGATCGCCCAACAGCGTCAGTTGATCCACCGTGCCAGACAGCGATGACGCGTTCTGCCAGCGGATGCTGTTCAGAAACTGCGCCCAGGCGCGCGCATAGTCGTCGAAGTAGCGTTGGCGCAGCTCGGCTTTGAGCGTCGAGGGAGCGGTGTTGTCGATCTTCGCGTCGGATAACACCCAGTCGCCGGTGACGGTGCGTTGCTCGCTTGCTTCATCGATCGCCTTCGGGATGCGCTCATCCCACGCGGCGCGGGTGAACACGCCGGGAACGGTGGCGGTCGTGTTGAAGAGGCCTCGGCTCGGGTGGTCGCCCAATAGCGTCGCGAGTGTGATGGGCGGGTACTTCGGCTTCGTTTCCTCGATGATCTGCTGGTAGATCGCATCGGTGGAGTTTTGCAATCCCCGCACGCCGATGATGGTCTGGCGAGTGGCCGCCACGAGCCCGGAATCGGGATCGATCGCAGGCGCCGAAGTCGACGCCCCTGCACGCGTCAGATGGTTCGCGTAGAAGGCGATCACGTGCTGACGCACATCATCCCATGTGCCCGCGGTCACCGACGCGTTCTGCGGCCGCATCGGTGCATCGGTAGCCACCAACTGCGTGTTCAGGAATGCGGCGTCGGCATGCTCGGGATGCGCGAGCATCAAGTAGGTCTTGAGCGTATCGTAGGCGGCCTGAACCTGCGCGTTGCCGCCACTGGCGATTTCCGCGTCGGAGAGCGAGGCGAGTTGCTGGAGGCGTGCTTCGAGCTTCGCCTTGATCGGCTCGATCAGCACGCGCGAGGCAATGCGCTGATACGCGGGCCACAGGGCGTCGAAAATTGCGGCGTCGTGGTTCAGGCCGAAACGCGTGAAGAACGGCGCGCCTTCCTTACGATGGAATTCGAGCGTGTCGAGTTGCTTGTCGAGGGCGTCGAGCGCGAGCAGCGCTTGCGTCGGGTCTTGCGTGGACGAAGCTTTGGTTATGGTGGACGCGGCCTCGTGCATGGACGCGCGGTTCGATGCGCCCGAAATTAACGATCCTAATAGCCAGACTGCGGTGGCGGCGACGATCGACCAGGCGGCCGTGGCCGACCAAGAGAACCCGACGCGGCGACCATGGACCTTGCGGCTGTGCGCGGCGATGGCGGTCCATACAGCACGACGCGGCGTTTCGGGAACGCCCCTGCCTTCGCGCGCGGCCTCACGCGGAAATCCCTCCACACTTACCGATTGAGGCAGCGGTAAAAAGAACAGTCCATGCACGTTGTTGCGAACAAAGCTCGAGCGTCTCACGCCCGTCGCGAGGTCGGCCAGCGCTCCTTGGAACATCGAGATATGCTGTGAAAGCACCGCGAATGATCGGTCTCTCGGATTCCGTGATACCCGAGCCACACCGACATCTGCCAGGCTATAAGTCAGACGCTGTAACGAGGCGCGGACATCGCTGCCGCTCGGATTGGGACTGGACCACGTAAAACCGATCGCCTCGTTCAAATCGACAGCGTTCTTACCGACTTCCTCCACATTCAGAACATACACAGGTGCAGACCAGCGCAACCCGCGAGCCAATCGCGCGAGCGTTCGGGAAAGCATCTGTGCATCGAACGGTTCGTGACCGCAAGGATCGGCGCGCGTGACAGTGACCACGGCGTCCACCGGACGGCGACTGCGTAGCCGGCGAATGTCAGAAAGACGCTGAGATTCGAAATCGCCGTTCGTTTGTCGCGCATACAGAAGAATGGCTCCGCCCACGCTCGCATAGCCGAATTCAATCAGATCCGGCGCCAAACGTCCGACCAAAGCTTCATCTCCAACGAGCAAAACCCACGACTCAGGATTACGCCAGCGACGCAAACGCGGCACGCCGATGGCACTGTGTGTGGTCGGGGACGCCGCTCGTCGACGCCCGGCGCTTCGAAGCGCTGATCCGCAATGCGGAAGACGATGCCTGCCGCCATGCGGGCGATCGTTACGCGTCCGCCCATGCGGCCGCACTGGCATCCATCGTCGGCTGGACGCAACGCATGGTGTTCGGCACGCTGACCGATCCGCGCCAGCCGGCCACGCCCTGGGCGCTCTACGGCGCAGGCTGGATCGACTGCGGGCCCGCCAGCGACGCACATAAACCGTGGGAGCAGGACGTGCAGATGCAAACGCACATCGCGCCCGCGAGCGTCGAAGCAAGCCCGGCTCCGTGGCCGTTGCCGCAATCGCTGATCGAAGCAATGCCCCGCCGCATCGTGACGTCGCCGCGCGTGGCCGCCTTCGCACATGCCATCGGCATCGTGGCACTGGCGGCAGGCGCCGCGATCCTCGGCGCGGGCCGCAACAATGCGGCGCTGCTCGAGCGCCTGCAGGCGGACATGGACCGCTACGCAGCCGTCACGCCGGAGCACGACGCCGCGCGCCGCGACGCGTTGAAGGCGCTCGTCGCCGATCGCGATGAACTGGATCGCTACGCGCGCACGGGCGTGCCGCTCAGACTGTCCTTCGGGCTCTATCGCGGCGCGCAATTGCTGCCGACGTTGAATACCGCCATCGCCAGCTATCAGCCGCCTGCGCCGCCGCCCGCCGTGGTGACGCTCGACAGCATGTCGCTCTTCGACAGCGGCAAGGCGCAACTTAAACCGGGATCGACGCGCGTGCTCGTCGAAGCCGTCGAAATGATCAAGGCGCATCCGGGCAAGCGGATCCTCGTGGCGGGCCATACGGACAACGTGGGCAATGCCGCGAGCAATCTGAAGTTGTCGAACGCGCGCGCCGCGGCTCTGCGCGACTGGCTGATCGAAGCGTCCGGCATACCGGCTACGCAGTTTGCGGTTCAGGGCTACGGCGACACACGCCCCATCCTCGCGAACGACACGCCACAAGGGCGCGCGAAGAACCGTCGCGTGGAAATCACTCTCGTACCGGACACCGCGAACGTCGCGAACTGACATCGTTAATCGAATTCCCGGAGTTCTCTCTTCGGGATCTTGTCGCTCAGGAGTTGTTTTTCTGAGCATTGCTTGGCAGTACCAAAGAGGAGTAGTAAATGGCAATTCCCGCATACATGTGGCTGAAGGATGACGGCGGCGCCGACATCAAGGGTTCCGTCACCGTGCAAGGCCGCGAAGGCAGCGTCGAGATCGTCGAGTTCGGTCATGGCGTGCATATCCCGACCGATGGCAACACCGGCAAGCTCACCGGCACGCGCGTGCACGCGCCGATCACGCTGACCAAGGAAACCGATTCGTCCACGCCGTATCTGTACAAGGCGGTGACGAGCGGCCAGACGCTGAAGTCGGTCGAGATCAAGTGGTACAAGATCGACGACGCGGGCAAGGAGAAGGAATACTTCAACACCAAGCTCGACAACGTCAAGGTCGTCGCGGTCCGTCCGAAGATGCTCGACATCAAGAACCCGGCTTTCGAGAAGCACAACCATCTCGAAGAAGTCGAACTGCGCTACGAGCAGATCACCTGGTCGTTCAAGGACGGCAACATCATCCACAAGGACACGTGGAACGAGCGCGCGTAAGCGCGTGACCCAGCGGCTCATGACAACGTGAGCCGTCGAAGCCAGCCTGCTTGCGGGCTGGCTTTTCTTCTGCAATTCATCCCCACCGTACGCCCTCTTTCATTCACCTCGGCACCGACTTCATATGACAATGCGCGACTCCACTCATCTGCTTCGCCGGCTCAACCAGCACTGCGCCCGCACGCTTGAAGCGGCCGCGAGCCTGTGCCAGACGCGCCTTTCCGACGAAATCACCGTCGAGCACTGGCTGCTGAAGCTCATCGAGGCGGACGAAGGCGACATTCCCGCGATCCTGCGTCACTATGAAATCGATGTCGATGCGATCTGGAACGCACTGCTCGCCGCAATCGACCGCCTGCCGCGCAATCTGCGGGGCATGCCGTCGCTTTCCATCCAGCTCGCGAGCGTGCTGCAGGACGCGTGGAATCTCGCATCGCGCGAGGATATCGACGGTACGATCCGCTCGGCGCATCTGCTGCGCGCGCTCATCGGCGCACCGCATGTCATGCGGACGCAGGACGCGTGGCCGCTTTTTTCGCTTTCCGATGCGCAGATCGAACGGCTCGTGCCGCGTCTCGGACGCGCGTCGTGCGAGAACGCGCCCGCGCAGGAAGACGAAGGCGACGCAAGCGCACCAGTTGCAGATGCTCAAGCGCCCGTCAAGCAGGCGGCCCCGCGCTCGACCGAAGGCCAGGCGCTCGAGCGCTTCGCCATCGACCTGACGGAGAAGGCGCGTCGCGGCGAAATCGATCCGGTGTTCGGCCGCGATCGTGAGATCCAGCAGATGATCGACGTGCTCGTGCGGCGGCGCAAGAACAACCCGATCCTCGTGGGCGAGCCGGGCGTCGGCAAGACGGCGCTAGTCGAAGGGCTCGCGCTGCGCATCGCCGAAGGCTGTGTGCCGTCTCTCTTGCGCGGCGTGCGCATTCTCACGCTCGACCTCGGGCTGCTGCAAGCCGGTGCGGGCGTGAAAGGCGAATTCGAGCAGCGCCTGAAAAACGTGATCGATGAAGTCAAGGCATCGGCGACGCCGATCGTGCTGTTCATCGACGAAGCCCACACGCTGATCGGCGCGGGCAACTCGGCCGGCGGCTCGGACGCTGCGAACTTGCTGAAGCCTGCACTCGCGCGCGGCGAGTTGCGCACCATCGCCGCGACGACGTGGTCCGAATACAAGGAATACTTCGAGCGGGATGCGGCGCTCGAGCGGCGCTTCCAGATGGTCAAGGTGGAAGAGCCGGACGACGATGCCGCCTGTCTCATGTTGCGTGGCCTCGCGACGCGCTACGCACGGCATCACAACGTGCATATCCGCGACGAAGCGCTCGTTGCGGCAGTCAGACTGTCGCGCCGCTACATCCCCGCGCGCCAGTTGCCGGACAAGGCCGTCGATCTCATCGATACCGCCGCGGCGCGCGTGCGTATGGGTCTCGACGCGCCGCCCGCCGAACTGCAGCGCGCGCGCGCGGTCGTGGCCGCGCTGGAACTCGAAGGCGCGAGCATCGATGCCGACGAACGGGCGGGCATCGACGATACAGCCGCGCATCGCGACGCGCTCCGCGCCTCACTGGCGCAAGCGAATCAGGAACTCGCGGACGTTCAGGCGCGCTACGACCGCGAACTGTCGCTGGTGCGCGCGCTGCTGGAACAACGCGGCGACGGCAAGACGAAGCCGGATGCAGATGCGTTCGCCGCAGCGAAGCACGCCCTCACGGATGCGCAAGGCAAGTCGCCGCTGATCTTCGCCGATGTCGACGCACAGGCCATCGCGCGCGTGGTCGCCGAATGGACGGGCGTGCCGGTCGGCAATCTCGTCGAAGACGAGCTGCTCAATCTGCTCACGCTCGAAGATCAACTGGCGAAGCGCGTGGTCGCGCAAGACGACGCGCTCGGCATGCTCGCGCAAAGCCTGCGCACCGCGAAGGCGGGGCTCAAGAGCGAACATGCGCCGCTCGGCGTGTTCCTGCTGACCGGACCCTCGGGCGTCGGCAAGACGGAGACGGCGCTTGCGCTCGCCGATGTGCTGTTCGGCGGCGAGGCCGCGCTCACCACGATCAACATGTCGGAGTATCAGGAAGCGCACACGGTGTCGCAGTTGAAGGGCTCGCCGCCGGGTTACGTCGGCTATGGCCGCGGCGGCGTTCTGACCGAAGCGGTGCGTCAGCGCCCATATAGCGTCGTGCTGTTGGATGAAGTCGAGAAGGCGCATCGCGACGTGCTCGACATGTTCTATCAGGTGTTCGATCGTGGCTCGATGCGTGACGGCGAAGGTCGGGAAATCGACTTCCGCAACTGCGTGATTCTGATGACGTCCAACCTCGGCTCCGAACAGATTCACGATGCGACCACGGACACGCCCGGCATCGCGCACGCCGCGTTGCTCGACGCCATCCATGATCCGCTCGTGAAGCACTTCCAGCCGGCGCTGCTCGCGCGTTTCCAGACGCTCGTGTTCCGCCCGCTCGACGTAAGCGCGCTCGGCGATATCGTCCGCCTCAAGATCGCGAAGATCGCCGATCGCCTGAAGCGTCAGCACGATGTGACGCTCGCCTGCGAGGAATCGCTGATCGCATCGCTGGCTCAAATGTGCCTGTCGCGCGATTCGGGCGCCCGCAATATCGACGCTTTCCTCGACCAGCGCATTCTGCCGACTGTCTCGCGCGAACTCCTGACGCGCATGGCGAGCGGCGCCGCACCCGCGGAGATTCGTCTCGCCTATTCAGAGGAAGGCAATCTGACGATCGAGTTCATCGATCGCGACTCGTCCGTGCCCGCAACCGCCTGAAGCGAGAAAAGATGCCAGGCCCGTCCCTATATGAAATGCTGCTCGGTCAGATCGACGGCGAACCGCTCAGCGATTTCGATGACCGCACGCTCGAAGTCCTGAGCGTGCAGCAGAACGTGCGACGCATCCTGAACACGCGCGCCGGTGCCCTCAAGCATCTGCCGGACTACGGGCTGCCCGATCTGACCAACATCTACAAGGCGCTGCCGGCTTCTTCACAGGCGCTGAAGGAGCAGATGGAAGTCGCGCTGCTGAAGTACGAGCCGCGCATCCGCGCGATCGACGTCGCGATGGTCGATACGTCCGAGCCGGGCCTGCAAGTGAGCTTCGAAATGACCTGTCATCTGAAGCGCGCGGGCCTCGTGCGCTTCGGAACGTACTTCGTGCCGCCCGGCGTTTTCCGGCTGGAGCGGCGCGTGCGCGAGGGCAGGATTTGAATCAGCTTGCGCGCGGGCTGATTCGCGCGCTACACCGAAGCCCCCCGCTCGCCGACCAACTCGCGAAGATCGTGCGCGATCCGGCCGATGACCGGCTCCCAGTCATGCAGCTTCTTCTGTCGATACAGACGCACGGCGGGATACCATTCGGTTCGCTCGCCCTGCAGTCCCCAGCGCCACTCGGGCGCGGACGGCAAGATTCCCCATGTCGGCTTGCCGAGCGCGCCAGCGAGATGCAACGGCGAAGAGTCCACCGATATCACGAGATCGAGATGATCGATGAAGCCGGCGGTATCTGCAAAGTCCGTCCACTGAGACGACACGTCGTGCGCGCGAATGCCCGACTGCCTCGTCAAACTGGCGTTCGCCTGGTTCTTCTGCAGCACGAACCATTCGATACCCTCGATCTCCGACAGCGGCTTCAATGCGCGCGCAGGCACGAAGCGGTCGATGCCGCTGAAGTTGTGCGGCCCGCTATACCAGCACAGTCCCACCTTCAGCTTGCCCGCATACGGCTGCATGAAGCTGTCCCAGCGAGCGCGGGCATCAGCTGGCGCCTCGATGTATCCGCGTCGACTGTCGGAGATGGCCGCTGCTGTCTCGTGCATGTATGCGGGCAGCAAGTAGTCGAAGACCCAGTAATCGTAATTCGCCAGTTCGTCCGGCCGCCAGCCAGATGCAACGCTTTGCGCGCCGTCGAGATCGCGAAACAGCCGGTGCAGTTCCGGCCGGCAAACGAAGTGAACCGACGCGCCCGCCGCTGTCAGCCGGCTCGCGTAACGCGCGAGCATCAGATTGTCGCCGACGCCCGCATGGTAGGCGACCAAGATACGCTTGCCTTGCAGCGATTGACCCCGCCACCATTTTGAAAGATACGGGGCAATATCCGGATCAAGCGCAAGAACATACTCATCGCTCGACACCCCTTCGAGCTTGCGCCATCCCTCGCGCTCGCGTCCGAGCAGAATGAGCACGTCCCCGAGCGGACCGAAGGCATCCACTCGGTGCGGTGCAATCTCTTCGGCTCGGCTAAATGCATCCAGCGCTTCGAGATAACGGCTCTGCATGTACAGCGCTTTCCCCAACATCAGCCAGATGTCGACGTCGTCGGGTGTCTGCGCGAGCAGCGCGCCCGCACGTTCGATGACCCCGGCATAATCGGAGAGGAATCGTCCGCGAAGATGCAGCGCGCTCTTCTCGTCGGCCCGGATAAGCGCCTGCTTCGCATGGAACCGCATCAGTTCCGGTCGACCAGCGAACAGGTAAATCTGCGCGAGGGCGGAATGTGCGTCGCAGTTGTCGGGATCGAATTCGAGCGCCTCGACAAAGCACTCGATCGCGCTTTCCCGATCCCCGCATTCGTTCAGATAGATGATGCCGCGCTGTACGCGGACGATCGCGTTGTCGGGGTTCCGCGCGATCCATCGCGTACACATTTCCAGCGCGAGAAGCGGCTCACCTAATCGGATGAGGCCATTGGTGGCCTCGATCGCGTAATGAGCCTCGTGAGGTTCGATATCGAACGTCCCGTGCCACAAGGCGATTGCCTGGTCGCGTTTGCCACGCTCGATTGCAGCCTGAGCAGCGCTGGCGAGCGCCGTCGCTCGCTCCCTGATGTCATGCTCCACCATCGCTCTTCCGTCGTTCAATAAGGATGCCAGAGCGTAACAGAGCCGAGCGTCTCAACCGTAACAATGCGACGCGCGAACGCCGCTACTCATGCCACTGCCCCGCCCCTCCCGCGAACGCCGGCACGCCCATCTCCTCGCGACTGCGCGCCGCACGCGCTTCGTCGGCTTCCACGGTCTTGCTCGTATCGATGAAAAGCGCCGCGACCGCACCGACCGCGAGCAATCCCGCTGAAATCGTGAACGGCACGTTATAGCTTCCTGTCTGCTGGATCAGATAACCGAACGCGACCGGCGACACCATTCCCGCGATGCCGAAGCCCGTGTTCATCATGCCGCCCGCCGTGCCCGCATACTTACCCGCGATATCGAGCGGCAACGTCCACAGCACCGGATTCGTGATCTCGAGGAAGAAGAACGATGCCGTCAGGAACCACACCGCCATGATCGGGCTCGGCGCATTGACCATCGGCAGAAGGAAGGCGAGCGACCCGCCCATGCCCACGACGAGAATGCTGCAGCGCGCGAGCCGCAGTTTTCCCGTGATCCGGTAGATGCGGTCCGACAGCACGCCGCCGAGCGTATCGCCGATCACGCCGGCAAGCAGCGGCAATGCGGTGAACAGCGCGAGATGCTTCAGATCGAAGCCGCGCGATTCCTTCAGATACGAAGGCAGCCACGTCAGATACACCCACAGCAGCCAGCCATAGCAAAAGTCGACGAAGGTCACGAGCCACATGCGATGAATCAGCATGCGCCACGGCGTCGGCTGCTTTCTCGCGCGCGCGCATTCTCCCGCGCGATAGCCGATCTCAGCGGTTTCCTCGGGCGTCACGCGGCGGTTTTCATCGGGTGAATTGGTGAAGACGAAGAGATACAGCACCGTCCACGCAAGGCTCGCGATGCCCAGCAGAATGAATGCCTCGCGCCAGCCGCTCGCTGCGACCACGGCAAGCACGAGCGGCGGCGTCACCGCGCCGCCGAGCCGCGCGAAACTATGCGTGATGCCTTGTGCAAAGCCGCGTTCGCGCACCGGCATCCAGAACGTGAAGGCGCGCGTGGCGGTCGGAAACGCGCCGCCCTCGCCGATGCCCAACGCAAGGCGCAACAGCACGAGCATGCCGATGCTGCCCGCGAAGCCCGTCGCGAGCGTCGCCGCGCCCCATATCAACGAGAGCACGGTCAATACGAGCTTCGGGCCGAATCGATCGGCAAGCCATCCGCCGACGATCTGCATCACCGCATACGGATACGCGAACGCGGAGAACACGAGCCCGAGCTGCACGGACGTGAGGCCCATCTCCTGCCGGATCAACGGTCCTGCAACGGCGATGTTCACCCGATCGATGTACGAGATGAAGTACATCAGACACATCACGCCGAGAATGATATGGCGCGTCTTCACGCGCTGACGTTGCTTGTTCACAGTGTCTCCTTCCTTTGGTCCATCTGATGTGGAATATCGAGCCGTGTCAGCTATACGAGCTTCAGGCGCTGCACCTTGCCCGAAGGTCCGCGCGGCAATGCATCGGTGAAGCGGAATTCACGCGGCGTCTTGTAACGGCCGAGTTCGCGCAGACAGTGCGCGCGCAAGTCGGCCACATCGAGCGATGCCGCGCCGCCGTTCGGCACGATGTACGCGACGATGTCCTGGCCATACGCTGCATCGGGCACGCCGACGGCCGCTGCTTCGAGCACGCCGGGATGACGCAGCAGCGCTTCGTCGATCTCGCGCGGCGCGATGTTCTCGCCGCCCTTGATGATCAGTTCCTTCGCGCGTCCATTGATGTAGAAGAAGCCCGCCTCGTCGCGGTAGCCGAGATCGCCGCTGCGCAGCCATCCGTCTTCCGTGAACGCGTTGCGCGTTTCTTCCGGACGCTTGTAGTAGCCGCTCATCAATTGCTCGCCGCGCAGCACGAGCTCGCCGGTTTCGTTGGGCGCGCACTCACGTCCATCGATGTCGACGATCTTCGCTTCGCCGCCGGAAGGCAAGCCGATACTGCCGATTCGCCTTAACGTTTTGTCATACGGATTACTGAATATCGGCGCGGCGGTCTCCGTCATGCCCATCGTTTCGATGACGCCGATGCGAAAGCGCTTCTCGAACGCCCGATGATGATCGGCCGGCAACGCTGCCGACGCGCTGCGGCAAAATTTCAGCGCCGACAGATCGCAGCCCTCAGCGCCCTCGCCGTTCAGCAGATAAGCGACGATGGTCGGCACCACGTTGATCCATGTGCATCCGAACTGCGATGCCTCGTTCCAGAACGTGCGCGCCGAGAAACGCGGCGTCATCACCGCCGATCCGCCGTGCCACAGTGGCGACAGCAGCGCGACGACGAGACCGTTGATGTGATAGAGCGGCAACGATACGAGCACGCGATCATCATCGGATAGCCGATGTTCGTCGCTGATGTTGCGCATGTTGGCGAGCAGGCTGCGATGACTCAGCAGCACGCCTTTGGGCGCGCCCGTCGTGCCCGACGTGTACATGAGCAGCGCCGTATCGCCGGGATTCATCGCGCCCGCATCGCTCGCGACGATATGCGCGCCGGGCGTTTCGTCGCGCACGAGTCCGATCGTGCGTGACGGAAGCGTCGGGATATCGGGTAAAGCGTTCGCATCGGGCGACGTACGCACCACAGCGACGTCACGGTCCATGCCTTCGCGACGCAACACGTCCATCGCTTCGACGATGGTGTCGTGCGTGTCATCGGCGACGAAGATCGCGCGCGTCTCCGAATGCTCGACGATATAGCGCACCTGCGAAGGCTGACACAAGAGATTCAGCGGATTCGCCACCAGGCCGCTATACATCGCCGCCAGCAGCAGCCGCGCGGTCTGAATGCCGTTGCCCATGAAGACGGACACGACATCGCCCGCACGCAGGCCCGCAGCATGAAAACGCTCTTCCAGCGCGAGACATGCTTCGCGCAACGCGCCGAAGGTCAGCATGTCGTCCCCGACCGCGGACAGCAGGAAGGGTTTGTCCGGCGCGCGTCCGGCGCGAGCGTCGATCAATGCGCGCAACGTCGATGCAACGACCGGCGCACGATCGGAAGGAACGATTCGATCCGCTAACGCGCTCATCGCCCGATCCTCCTGAAGTAATCGCCGAGCAACGCGTCGACTTCCGGCACGCGCTCCGCAATCCGATACGCGATGCGCGTCACGTTCAGGTATTGCCGATAGCCGAGATTCGCCGAGAAGTTGTTGCCGCCCCAGGTGCCGCATCCCATCGACAGCGAGAACGGCAGGCCGTTGTCGAAGTTGCCGCCGGTCGCGAGGCAGTGCGCCTGATCGACGATCACGCGCGCCACCGGCAATTCTGTGCCGAGCCGGACGGCGAGGGCATCGTCCGCGCCGTGCACGCCGACCGAATGTCCCGCGCCCATGTATTCGTAGATGCCGCGCACGATGCCGATTGCGGCGTCGATGTCGCGCGCGCGATAGACCGTCAGCACGGGCGAGAGCTTTTCGCCGGAGAACGGATACTCGGCGCCGTAGCCGCTCTCCTCGACCATCAAGAACTTCGGCTCGCGCGCCGCGATATCGTCGAGGCCCGCTTCGCGCGCAATGGCCGTCGCCGAGCGCGCGGTGCAGCGCGCCGAGAGCTTGCCGTCGTGCCACATCGCCGCCTGCAACCGCGCCTTCTGCGCAGCGTCGAGCAGCACGCCGCCCTGCTTCGTCAACGCATCGAGCATGCGCGCATGGATCGCTTCTTCGATCACGACGCTGTTCTCCGATGAACAACTCGTCGCGTTGTCGAACGTCTTGGACGCGGCAATCTTGCGCGCGGCATCATCGGGAATCGCGCTCGCCGTGACGATCGATGCGACGTTGCCCGCGCCCACGCCGAACGCGGGCGTGCCGCTCGTATAGGCCATGCGGACGTTCGCCTGCGAGCCCGTCGCGACGACGAGATCCGCGAGCTTCATCAACGCGGCGGTCGCGGCCTTGCCGATCGGATGCGGCAACATCTGCACGAGATCGCGATCGAGACCGGCCTTCGCGAACTCCGCATGAATGAACTCGATGAGCAACGCGCACGACGAATAGCCCTTCGGTGAGGGCGCGACGATGACCGCGTTGCCGCACTTGAGCGCGTTGATGATCTTGTTGGCGGGCGTCGCGGCCGGATTCGTCGATGGCGTGATCGCCGCCACGACGCCGACCGCGCGCGCAATTTCGACGATGCCGTGTTCCTCGTCGCGCACGATCACGCCCGTCGTCGCGACGCCGTGAAGATCGCGCAGCAGGCCGAGCGTCTTGCGATGGTTCTTGCGGAATTTGTCGTCGGCGTTGCCGAGGCCCGTATCGCGCACGGCCAGGTCCGCGAGTTGCCGGTTGCGCTGCGGCTCCATGATGGCCCACGCAGCGGCCGATGCAGCTAAGTCGAGCGTCTCCTGGCCCGCTTGTTCGAAGCGTCGTTGCGCGGCGCGCGCTCGCGTCACGAGCGCGGCAACGATGCGCTCCACATCGGGTTCTGGTTGATTCGGCGCATCGTCGTGAGGACGTGCGAGCGTCGCGCCGCTTGCCATGTGATTCATGCGATAAACCTCGGCTGTTGGAAGATTGAAGGTGCTTTCCAATCTAGTCAGCCGCGTCCGTCGCGCGGTCCCGTTTTCTGGACTAACGCGTGCAGCGATAGCGCGAGCATCGGAAATTCAGCTTTTCGGGACTTTTTAGAGTCCCGAAAACCGGTGTTTTCGACGCACAATGAAATAAAACCGAAAAGTATGCAGACGGAGACAAGCGTGACTTCGAATCAATCGAATGCCGCCGCCGTGCGCGCGTTTCGCGTGCTCGAAACGCTCGCCGAGGCGAATCGCCCGCTTTCCATGACCGAGCTCGTCGATGCATTGGGTCTGCCCAAACAGACCGTGCATCGCATCCTGGTGCAGTTGATGGACGCATGGCTCGTCACGCGCGGCGCAAGCGACAAGCTTTATGAATGCTCGGCGCGCGTGCGTACGCTCGCCATCAACGTGCTGATGCACGCGGGTCCCGCTGCGGCGCGTCATGCGCTATTGGAACAGCTCGTCATGCGCGTCGGCGAAACATGCAATCTGACGATGCTCGCGGGCAACGACGTCGTCTATGTGGATCGCGTCGAAACGGGATGGCCGCTGCGCATGCATCTGCAGCCAGGTTCGCATGTGCCGTTGCATTGCTCCGCAAGCGGCAAGCTGCTGCTGAGCTTTTTGCCGAAGGATCGGCGCGAACGCATGATCGAACGCTTGCCGTTGCGTTCGTATTCGGAGCGCACGATCACCGATCGCGACGCACTGCGCAAGGAGCTCGCATTGACACGCCGCCGCATGCTCGCCATCAACAATCAGGAGCATTTGCAGGGACTCGTTGCGATCGCGGTGCCGGTGATGCTCGATCGCAATCGCGCGTGTGCGGCGATTGCGATTCAGGCGCCGGTGGGGCGCGTGGCACTCGATCAGTTGCTTGCGTTCGAACCCGATCTGCGCCGTGCTGCAGAAGAAACCGCGAAGACGTTCAAGGATTGAAGGCCGGTTTTCGATTCGGCAAACCGGCCTTTGCTTCAGTGCTTATCGTTCGCTGGTCTGGAGATGCCGCGTCGAATGATGTTCGTCTTCGACCTCGACTTCCTTGCGGCCGCGCTTGAACACGACATACGCGACGATCAGAATGCCGAGACTCGCGACGCCCAGCCACAGCGGCTTGCGTTGATCGGGAATGAAGGCCATCGCGACGAGAATCGCCATCATCCCGAAGATCGCGAGCCACGTGAGATAGGGAAATCCCCACATGCGTACGCGCAGGTCGCTTACTTCGAAGCTCGTCATACGGCCGCGCAAGCGCAGTTGCGAAAACGCGATCAGCAGATACACGAAGATCGCCACCGTGCCATACGAATTCACGAGGAACGCGAACACCGTATCCGGCGATACATACGACATCACCACCGACACATACCCGAAAACCGTGCCGAGCAGAATGGCGCGCGTCGGCACGCCGCGCTTGTTGACCTTCGCGAGTCCGAGCGGCGCATCGCCGTGACGCGTCAACGCGAACAGCATGCGCGATGCCGCATAGAGGCCCGAGTTCAGCGCGGACAGCACGGCGGTGAGGACGATCGCGTTCATCACGTTGGCTGCGGCGGGCATGCCCATTACTTCGAGCGCGCTGACATAAGGCGTCGCCATCTGATGCGAATTCCACGGCACCAGCGCGACGACGAGCGCCACCGATCCGACATAGAACACGAGCACTCGCGTGATGACGGAATTAGTTGCCTTCGCAACTGCCTTCGCAGGCTCCTTCGCTTCGGCCGCCGCGATCGTGACGATTTCCGCGCCGAAGTAGAAGCCGGTCGCCGCGACCGCGCCCGTCATCACGGGCCCGATGCCCTTCGGCATGAAGCCGCCATGGCCGAGGAACGTCGCGGCGACATCGGTCGTGTGCATCGATGCGGGCCAGAAGCCGCAGACGTACAGGCCGCCGAGAAACAGGAACACGATGATCGCGCCGACCTTGATCGACGAAAACCAGAACTCGAATTCGCCATAACTGCCGACCGAAATGAGATTGGTCAGCGTGAGCACGACGAGCAACACCAGGCTGATCATCCATGCAGGCACATCCGGTATCCAGAACTGCACGAGCTTCGCGCCCGCGACTGCTTCGAGCGCGATCACGATGACCCAGAAGTACCAGTACATCCAGCCCGTCAGGAACCCGGCGAGACGGCCCGGCCCGCGCTGCGTCTTGAACGCGAGCCGCGCATATTCGTAGAACGAGCCGACGGCGGGCATCGCGCAGGCCATCTCGCCGAGCATACGCATGACGAGAACCACGAGGCCGCCCGTGATGAGAAACGAGAGAATCGCCGCGGGTCCGGCCTGCTGGATCACCACGCCGCTCCCGACGAATAGTCCGGCGCCTATGACGCCGCCCAATGCGATCATCGTCATGTGGCGCTGCTTGAGGCCACACTTGAGATCGCTCTGCTCCGTACTCGATTGCATGTCGTCTCCTGATTTGCTTGTACCGATTCGGCGCTCGCCCGCGGGTTCGTTGCCGGCGGGTCGAGGCGTTCGTTCAATGACGCTTCAAAGCGCCGGACGATCCTTTCGATAGGCGTTCTTCACCGCGATCCTGCCATTGCTGAACGTGAAGACGTCCACCATGCGCGCCTCGATGCGCGAGCCGTCCGCCTTCGTGCCGCGAAACGTCGATTCCGATACGCCGCGATTGCCGCTCACGAAGTGCTCGCCGTCATTCCACGATGCATCGGGAAAGGTTTCCCACGCAAGCGTGAAGCCCTTGCGCACTTCGTCCCGGCCCTTGAACGTGCGGCCCAGCGCATCGGGTCCGGCCACGCCGTGAAAAACGCATTCGTCCGCCATGCAGTTCATCAGCGCGTCGATGTCGTGGCGGTTCCATGCATCGTTGAACGTCTGCAAGAGGCGAATGTAATCCTGATTCGTTTGTGTGCTCATGTGTCGATGTTTTCAGTGCGTTGCGAAAGAGACCAAAATGCGTTCAGCGCTTCTCGTCCTGCGCCAGATACTTGTGATACAGAAACCGTTGGCCGACGCGGCGGAACGGCGCGAAGCCTTTCCACTTCACCATGCCCATCACGTTCGGATATTCGAGCGCGGAGTCGTAGATCGGCAGATCGTCGCGGCTGTGCTGCCACTTTCCCGCGACGCGCTCGGCCATGCGCCGCCCCGCATGCGCGGAGAACGACACGCCGTTTCCGCCATAACCGACTGCATAAAAAATGCTCTGCTGCGGATCGGGTTGCGCGACGCGCGGCATCATGTCGTGACTCACATCGACCCAGCCCCACCAGGAGTAATCGATGCGAATGCCTTTGAGCGATGGAAACTTGCGATGCAAGCCCTCGATGAGCACGTCCATATGGCGAGGGTTTGCCGCATCGGCGCCGGTGATCGCGCTGCGGCTGCCGATCTGCACGCGGTTATCCGGCAACAGCCGATAGTAGAAGCGCAGCGTGCGCGTATCGGTAATGACCTGGCGCGAGAGGAAATTGGTCGATGCGAGTTCTTCCTGCGTAAGCGGCCGCGTAACGAGCGAGTTCGAGAGTATCGGCATGATCTTCGCGGATAGCGCGCGATGCATGTCGTTGCGCGTATAGCCGCCGGTCGCGAACGCGATCGCCTTCGCGCGAATCACGCCGCGCGGCGTGCGGACATGATGCACGCCGCGAATCGTCTCGACGTTGAGGACCGGCGTGCCCGGATGCACCTTCACGCCGAGCGAGCGCGCCATACGCATATAGCCGAACGCGAGCTTCAACGGATGCACGCCGATGCCATCGGGCTCCAGCAGCGCGCCGCAATTCTCGCGATCGTCGACATACGATTGCGCGACTTCCTTCGCGCTCAGCATGCGCGCGTCGTAGCCGAATACGTCGCGCATCACTTTGCATTCGTTCGCGAGAAAGTCCATCTTGCGCGCGCGATGCGCGATGTACAGATGCCCGCCCGGCTGCGGATCGCATGTGAACTCGCCGATCAATTGCTTGAAGGTGTCGAAACCTTCGCGGATCTCGGCATCGAGCCTGAGCGCCGTCTGCTTGCCCCAGCGTTCGATCCATTGCGAGCGATAGAGGCGTCCGCTCGCGTTCTGCCCTTGCCCGCCGTTGCGGCTCGTGCAGCCCCATGCCGTGCGATTCGCATCGACGATGGTCGCGCGGATGCCATGTTCGCGCGCCAGAAAGAGCGCCGTCGAAAGGCCGGTGAATCCCGCGCCGACGATCAACACGTCGACGTCGGCATCGCCGGGCAAGGGGCCGTCGTCTTCGGGCGGCTCGCCCGCGGTCGCGACCCAGTAGGTGGGCGCGTAATCCATCGGCTGACGGCCGATGGGCGAAACGAGCGGGTCGTAGAGCGGATCGTATGGGGCGCACGCGCCACGAAAGGCCGGCGCAACGTAGTCGAGAGTAGCCACCGATGACTCCTTGGAAAGTACCCTCATACTGCACCGAACTCGACGTACCGCTTAGAGCCACGCCGAAACCATCGTTAGTGCCAGGATGCCGCCGCCGCTGGCCCCAGCGATTGGTCGCGTCTGGCACTACCGCGCGCGCTTTTTGTCTGGTCATACTGAGCCGAATCCCTTCTCTCTCGCACCGAATGTCTCGGGAGGCCAATGATCATGCGGAGTGACCCATGCCGAAGCGCTCTCAGGCATCGAAGGGCAAGCATTCATGCCTTCGAGTCATCTTCCCGCCGATCTGCGCAGCATTGCCTTTCGCTCCGATGAGCGTTTCGATCGCCGCTTGCCCAAGGCCACGTGCGCGTCGATCGGCGATCGCCTCTTGCGCGCGAAGAGCATCGCGCGGCTCGTGATGGAACGTGTGCCGAGATTCACGTCGTCGGCAAGCGCTGGCAAGTCATGCCATGCCGCGATGTCGACGAAACCGCCATCGTCTTCATCGGCCTGTTCGAAACCGACGACATACATCGCGCGTTAAGTCGTGCCTCTGCGCCGCGCACCGAGCCATGCGGCGAGCTTCGCGAATAGCGTCATGTCCGGCGCAACGCTCAGATCCACTGCGAAGTGATGCCGATAGTACGTGCTCAAATCGAGGCCGACGCCAAGGCCGAGCACTTCCACAGCGCGCGATGCTTCGTGCTTCTCGACGACCTCTCTCAAGTGCTGATCGAGATAGTTCGGATCGTTGGCTTGCGCGGTCGCGCTGTCCATCGGGCTTCCATCGGAGATGACAACGAGGATGCGGCGCGCTTCGTCACGCGCGATGAGCCGCGAGCATGCCCAATCCACCGCTTCGCCGTCGATACCTTCGCGGAACAGATCGGCCTTGAACAGCGCCGCGATATCGCGTCGCGCGGCACGCCAGCCTGCCTCCCCTTCCTTGAAAATCATGTTGCAGGCTTCGTTGAGCCGGCCCGGATACTTCGGCCGGCCCTTCGCGAGCCAGTCGAGCTTCGCGCGCCCGCCATTCCATGCGCCGGTCGTGAAGCCGAGCACTTCCGTCGTGACGCCCGCCATGCCAAGAGCTCGCACGAGCACGTCGATCATCACCGTGACCGGCTCGATGCTCGCCTTCATCGAGCCCGAGCAGTCGATGAGAAAGCCCACCGCACAGTCCGCGTGCGGACGTTCGCGCTCGCGTCTGAATACGCGCCGCTCATCCGGCGATGCCACCACTTGCGCGAGCCGCCGGCCGTCGATGCGCCCGTCTTCCTCGCCGAACGACCAGCCATCGCGACGCGGCACGGTGATGGACGCCTGCAACATGCGCGCGAGACGCGGCACGTTGATATGCCGCGCGGCAATCAGAGCGTCCAGCCGCTCGCGATATTCGCGCAACAACGCGGCCCGGATCAGCGTCGATGGGCGAACGGTCTTGTCGTAACGCGTGGTGAAGATGCGATACGCCTCGCCCGTCGCCTCGCGCGCGCTGCTGTCGCCACTCGCAGCGAGCGCCAGCCGTTCGAGTTCGCCATGTTCGTCGTCGGTATCGAACCAGGTGCCGAGCATGGTGCGCGCGGCATCTTCTTCTTCGTCGTCGGATGAATCGCTCTCGACGAACGTGTGCCGCACTTCCTGCACCATTTCGCCTATCGTTCGCGCGATTTCCAGCGCATGGACCGCATACGCGCGCTGGTCGTGACGATGGCGGCGCATGCCCGCAAGCGCATTGCCGAGCGATGGCGCGAGCGCCGCACGGGTCGCTTCGATGAGCCCTTCGGTTTCTTCGAGCACGGCGCGGCCCGAAAGACGCGACTGCGCCATTTGCGCGGCGGTGTAAATCAACAAGCCGATATCGCTGTCGAGCAAGCCCGATTCGTAGCACGCGAGCGA
Organism: Caballeronia sp. NCF2; assembly: GCF_023631205.1. Taxonomy (NCBI): domain Bacteria; kingdom Pseudomonadati; phylum Pseudomonadota; class Betaproteobacteria; order Burkholderiales; family Burkholderiaceae; genus Caballeronia; species Caballeronia sp. NCF2. The sequence continues at coordinate 91,640 of NZ_JALQDN010000069.1, forward strand.
CCACGCATCGAAGCGATGCCGCACATTGCGCTTCACGCCTTCCATGCCGGAAGGCACGCGCGTTTCGCAGCGCAACTGTTCGAGCATGTCGAAGACCATGCGCGCGACGGGTTCACCGGGAGCGAGTTCGCGATGCAGCGCGGCATCCGAATGCGCGATGCGCAACGCGGACGCATCGGCCGCGCCGCGCGCCGAATCGGCGTCATCTTCCTCTCTGTGCTCGCCGCGCAAATGCGGCGCACGCAACGGCACCGGCCGCAGATGCCGATACAACTTGCCACCGCGGTAATGCAATGCGTCGTCGCCGGTCAGGGCTCGCACGGTGGCCGCGCACAGCGCATCGCGTCGCGCGCGTTCGCGCGAGTCGTTCATCGCGCCGACTCGTCGTGCCACTGCGATGGCGTATCGAGTTCCTCGCCGAACGCGCGCTGAAAATATTCCGCGACGATCGGCCGTTCCGCTTCATCGCATTTGTTCAGGAAAGTGAGACGCAGCGCGAGCTTCGTATCGCGGAAAACTTCGCGGTTTTCCGCCCAGCTAATGACGGTGCGCGGCGACATCAGCGTCGACAAATCGCCCGCCGCGAAGCCGCGCCGCGTGAGACCCGCCATGCTCACCATCGAATCGACGAGCGCGCGGCCCGCGTCGTTATCGAGCTGCGGCACGCGCGCGAGCACGATGCGGGCCTCTTCCTCGCGCGACAGATAGTTGAGCGTCGCGACGACGTTCCAGCGATCGATCTGCGCGTGATTCAACATCTGCGTGCCGTGATACATGCCGTTCAGGTTTCCGAGGCCGATCGTGTTGGTCGTCGCGAACAGCCGAAAAAAACGATGCGGCTGGATCACGCGGTTCTGGTCGAGCAGCGTAAAACTGCCGTCGCGTTCCAGAATTCGTTGAATCACGAACATCACGTCGGGACGGCCGGCGTCGTATTCGTCGAACACGAGCGCAACCGGCCGTTGCAGCGCCCAAGGCACGATGCCTTCCTGAAACTCGGTGATCTGCACGTCGTCGCGCACCACGATCGCGTCCTTGCCGACGAGATCGAGGCGGCTCACGTGGCCATCGAGATTGACGCGCATGCAAGGCCAGTTGAGCCGTGCCGCCACCTGTTCGATGTGAGTCGACTTGCCGGTGCCGTGCAGCCCCTGCACCATCACGCGCCGGTTGAATGCGAAGCCGGCGAGAATCGCCAGCGTGACCTCGGGATTGAAGCGGTACGCCTCGTCGATTTCCGGAACGTGCGGATCGCGCGTGCTGAACGCAGGAACGTCCAGATCGGTGTCGATTCCGAAAAGCGAGCGCACGGACACCTTCCGATCCGGCTCGTCCATCCATGTGTCGCGCATCATGAGGCTTCGTCTCCCGTAGCAGAGACTTCAGCATAGCAACTATTCTTTTTCGGAACAATTCATTTCGTTTATTTTCATCCGAACGGCGTATGAGGCGGCGATCGGCACCTCATTTAAAATAATGTCGACAAATTGATATGGAAATCATGCCGATGGACAAGCCCGACACGCCCACGCTGCGCGCCTTCGCGCTGCTGGAATATCTGGTCCAGGCGGGCAACCCCGTGTCGCTGACGGACATGGCCGACGACATGGGTATGCCGAAGCCTTCGCTGCATCGCATGCTCGCGTCGCTCGAAGCGGGCGGACTCGTGATTCGCGAGCCCGGCGACCGAAACGCGTATGTCGTCGGCCCGCGTCTCGCGCAACTCGGTCTCAACGTGATGACGCACGCGGGCGCACGGCGTTTGCGTCATGCGATCCTCACCCGGCTCGTCTCCGATCTCGGCGAGACCTGCAATCTGACGATGCTGCATGAAAACGAAGTGCTGTATCTGGATCGCGTGGAAGCGCCGTGGCCGCTCAGGCTCGACCTCAAGCCCGGCTCGCATGTACCCGTCTGGTGCAGCGCGAGCGGCAAGCTGCTACTCGCGCTGCAACCGCGCGAGGAACGCAATGCGCTCGTGCGCGCGATGAAACTCGAGCGCTACACCGCAAACACGATCACCGACACGGAAATGCTGGAAGCGGAATTGGACCGCATCGCGAAGAAGGGCGTGGCGATCGACAACGAGGAGTTCGTGCAGGGCATCGTGTGCGCGGCCGCGCCCATCGCCGACGCGCACGGCACATGTATCGCGGCGATCGCCGTTCACGCGCCTGTGTCGCGCACGCCGCTCTCGCGCGCGCTGGAAATGGTGCCGCGTCTGAAGGAAGCCGCGGTGGAGTTGGGCAAGACATTCTGAAGGCCCGTTCCGGATCAGCCGTATAAAAAAACGCAACCGGACGTTCTGAAAATCGTGGCGTCGCCGCCGCTTCCCGGCGTAAAGTAGTCGTAATCCGAAACCAACCGTTCCGTTTCCGATTCATGCGCGACGTCACACATCTCGATCCTTCCGAACACGCCGGCGATGAAGCACGGACGCTTCGCCCGCTTGCCGTGCTCGAACAACTGGCGGCCGCCGGCCACGCCTACACGCTGTCGCAACTGGCGGCGCGCGTACGCATTCCCAAGGCCACATTGCTCCGGCTGATCGATTCGCTCGAAGCGCAGGGCTATGTCACGCACATGCCCGACTCGCGCGGCACCGATCGCGGCATCGCGCTCGGGCCGCGCGCCGCCCAGCTTGCACTCGCCACGCTCGCCAACAATTCGTTCACGCGCGCATGCCGGTCGATCCTGCGCTCGCTCGTCGACGTGATCGGCGAAAGCTGCAATCTCACCGCGCTCGACGGCGATACCGTCCTTTACATCGAGCGCGTCGAAACGGCCGAGCCGCTGCGCTTGCACATGCAGGCCGGCATGCGCGTGCCGCTGCATTGCACGGCGAGCGGCAAGCTGTTTCTTTCGCAGATGCCGCTGGCCGAGCGCCGCCAGATTCTCGGACGCCTCACGCTCACCAAGAAGACGCATCGCACGCTGACTGACCGGTCGTTGCTCGAAGCCGAGCTCGACCGGCTCGCGGCGCGCGCGATCGGCATCGATAACGAGGAGTTCGTGCTCGGCATGGTCGCGGTCGCGGTGCCCATCACCGACGCCTCCACCGGGCGCGCGCTCGCGTGCCTCGCCGCGCATGCGCCGACCGCGCGCGCGAATCTGAACGATCTGCTGCAGGCGGTTCCGCAGTTGCGCGAAACCGCCGTGAAGCTCGCAACGCTAATCGATACGTCCGATGGACTGACGCTCATGACGCGTCAACGCCCCGCCGCACGCTGACTCCGCTTTTCGCCGAACTTGCCGCCGAACTTCCCGCCGAAGCCCGCCGCACGGGCATCGGCGGCGATTCGCCCTTCTTTTGAACGACTTCGTTCCGATTTTTTTAGAGACGAATCATTCCATTTATTCGAAAAACAGGTTGACCGCGGAATCGGCCTGTCCTACGATGTCTTCACGATACGAATTCCGGAACCGAACGTTCCGTTTTATTTCACCCGGAGACATTCATGAGCGAGCACGACCAAGCACGTCCGTCCAAGACCACCCTCGCCGCCACCGGCGCGGCGCCCAGCGGTCCGCAGGCGATGACCCCGTCCGAAGCATTCGTCGAAACGCTCGCCGCCAATGGCGTGACCGAGATGTTCGGCATCATGGGTTCGGCATTCATGGACGCGATGGACATCTTCGCGCCGGCCGGCATCCGTCTCATTCCGGTCGTGCACGAGCAGGGCGCGGGTCATATGGCCGACGGCTATTCGCGCGTTTCCGGTCGTCACGGCGTCGTCATTGGTCAGAATGGTCCGGGCATCAGCAATGCGGTGACGGCCATCGCTGCGGCGTACTGGGCGCACAGCCCGGTCGTGATCGTCACGCCGGAAGCCGGCACGATGGGCATCGGCCTCGGCGGTTTCCAGGAAGCGAAGCAACTGCCGATGTTCCAGGAATTCACGAAGTATCAGGGCCACGTCACGCATCCGGCGCGGATGGCCGAATTCACCGCGCGCTGCTTCGATCGCGCGATGTCCGAAATGGGACCGACGCAGCTCAATATTCCGCGCGACTATTTTTACGGCCAGGTGAAGGTCGAGATTCCGAAGCCGCAGCGTCTCGATCGCGGCCCCGGTGGCGACCAGAGCCTGAACGAAGCGGCCGATCTGCTCGCGCAAGCGAAATTTCCCGTCATCATCTCGGGCGGCGGCGTGGTGATGTCCGATGCCATCGAAGAGTGCAAGGCGCTCGCGGAACGTCTGGGCGCGCCGGTCGTCAACAGCTATCTGCATAACGACTCGTTCCCGGCGAATCATCCGTTGTGGTGCGGCCCGCTCGGTTATCAAGGCTCGAAGGCGGCGATGAAGCTGCTCAGTCAGGCCGATGTCGTCATCGCGCTCGGTTCGCGCCTCGGACCGTTCGGCACGCTGCCGCAGCACGGTCTCGACTACTGGCCGAAGGAAGCGAAGGTCATCCAGATCGATGCAGATCACAAGATGCTCGGCCTCGTGAAGAAGATTTCCGTCGGCATTTGCGGCGATGCGAAGGCGACTGCCATCGCGCTCACGCAACGTCTCGCGGACCGCAAGCTCGATTGCGATGCGACGAAGGATGCCCGCGCGAAAACCATCGCTTCTGAAAAAGCCGCGTGGGAGAAGGAGCTCGACGAGTGGACGCACGAGCGCGATCCGTACAGCCTCGACATGATCGAAGAGCAGAAGGGCGAGAAGCCCTTCAGCGGCGGCCAATATCTGCATCCGCGTCAGGTGTTGCGCGAACTCGAAAAGGCGATGCCGGAAGACGTGATGGTCTCGACGGACATCGGCAACATCAACTCGGTCGCGAACAGCTATCTGCGCTTCAACAAACCGCGCAGCTTCTTCGCGGCGATGAGCTGGGGTAATTGCGGCTATGCGTTCCCGACGATCATCGGCGCGAAGGTCGCGGCGCCGCATCGTCCGGCCGTGTCGTATGCGGGCGATGGCGCCTGGGGCATGAGCCTGATGGAGACCATGACATGCGTGCGCCACAACATTCCGGTGACGGCCGTCGTCTTCCATAACCGTCAATGGGGCGCGGAGAAGAAGAATCAGGTGGACTTCTATAACCGCCGCTTCGTCGCGGGCGAGCTCGACAATCAAAGCTTCGCCGAGATCGCGAAGGCGATGGGCGCGGAAGGCATCGTCGTCGACAAGCTGGAGGATGTGGGCCCGGCGCTGAAGAAGGCCATCGATCTGCAGATGAATCATGGCAAGACGACGATCATCGAAATCATGTGCACGCGTGAGCTCGGCGATCCGTTCCGCCGCGATGCGCTCTCGAAGCCGGTACGCATGCTGGACAAGTACAAGGACTACGTCTAAGTCCTGCCTCACGCCGCTGCGCGCCCGCGCAGCGGCGTTTTCCGACCGACCATCGAGAGCCCGCCATGAAAGCCATGCATCGCATCATCGATCAGGCTCGCGACCTGCCGATGCGCGTCGTCCTCTCCGAAGCCGAAGACACGCGCGTCCTTCAGGCGGCGCAACGCGCGCACAGGGAAGGTATCGCGCGCATCGTGCTCGCGGGTGCGAAAGCGCGCGCGTATCAGGTCGCGGATGGCGCGGGCATCGATCTCGAAGGCATCGAGGTGATCGATCCTTCTCAATCATCGCTTGGCGAACGCTTTTCGGAAGAGCTTTTCGCGTTGCGCGAGAAAAAGGGCATGACGCCCGATCAGGCGCGCGCCGCCGTGCGCGATCCGCTGTGCTTCGCGAACCTCATGGTGCGTATGGGCGAGGCCGACGGATCGGTCTCCGGCGCGCTCAACACGACGGCGGATGTCGTGCGTAACGCGATTCAGATCATCGGCGTTCGGCCTTCATTCAAGCTCGTTTCCAGCTTCTTTCTGATGATGCTCTGCGAGCCCTTTCATACGATGAAAGGCGGCCTCGTCTTTTCCGATTGCGCGCTCGTCGTCGAGCCGAATGCGGAGCAACTCGCCGAAATCGCGATGGCCGCGGCCGACAGCGCACGCAGTCTCCTGATGGAAGACCCGCGCGTCGCGATGCTGTCGTTTTCGACGAGCGGCAGCGCGCATCATGCGGCCGTCGACAAGGTCATCGAAGCGACGCGGCGCGTAAAGGAAGCGCGCCCCGGCCTCGCCATCGATGGCGACGTGCAGCTCGACGCCGCGATCGTCGCCGAAATCGCGATGCGCAAGGTGCATCACTCGCAGATCGAAGGACACGCCAACACGCTGATCTTCCCGAGTCTGGAAGCGGGCAACATCGGCTACAAGCTCGCGGAGCGCATCGGCGGTGCGAAGGCTATCGGCCCGTTGTTGCAAGGGCTGGCGAAGCCCGCCAACGATCTGTCGCGCGGCTGCAGCGCGGACGATATCTTTCACGTAATCGCCGTGACTTGCGTGCAGGCGCAGGCAGCGCGGCATCACCCGGCGTGAGCGCGCAACATGGACACGCGAGCCGATACGGAAGCCTTCGCTCACCCTGAATCGACGGACAGCGCGCCGCTCGCCGAAAGCGCCGCGCGCAACGAAACGCCTACGCTGCGCGCATTCAGCGTGCTCGAACATCTGGTCGCGGCGAAGGGCGCGCTGTCGCTCGCGGAGCTGGCGAACATCATCGAGCAACCGAAGGCATCGCTGCATCGCATGTTGCAATCGCTCGAAGCGGGCGGCTTCGTCGCGCGCGAGCCGGGCCAGAAGAACGCTTACGTGATCGGCCCGCGCCTCGAACGGCTCGGCGTCGACGTGATGATGCACAGCGGCGCGCGGCGCCAGCGTCATGCGATTCTGGAGCGTCTCGTCGCCGATCTCGGCGAAACGTGCAACCTGAGCACGCTGCACGACACGCAAGTGCTTTATCTCGACCGCTGCGAATCGCCGTGGGCGCTGCGACTGGAGCTCAAGCCCGGATCGCATGTTCCCGCGCATTGCAGCGCGAGCGGCAAGCTGCTTCTTTCGATGATGCCGCGCGACGAACGCAGCGCGCTCGTTCGCGCGATGCGGCTCGAACGCTTCACGCCCAACACGCTCGACGATCCGAACCTGCTCGAAGCGGAACTGGATCGCATCGCGAACAAGGGCATCGCCGTCGATAACGAAGAGTTCGTGTTGGGCATCGCCTGCGTCGCCGTGCCGGTTTTCGACTCGCGCGGCAAGTGCATCGCGGCCATCGCCGTGCATGGGCCGGTCTCGCGCATGGCGCTGTCCCGTGCGCTGACGTTCGTGCCGCGCCTGCAGGAAGCCGCCGCCGAGCTCACGGCCACTTTCTGACGCGCCGCAGCATCGTTACTTCGGATGGCGAATCAATAAATCGCGGCTCAGGGACAACCCCAATCCCCCTTCCGCTTCTGAATCGGAATTCGCACTTTCCGTTTCACTTTCGCGAGCTTCCGCGCTTTTCTCTTGGCTTCCTTGCCCGCTTCTTCCACATTGAACGAAACGCAAGCGAAACGATTCGTTCCAAAAGAAGACCTCAGGAGACAGGTGTCATGCAGCAGGAAGTCGATTACGTCATCGTCGGTGCGGGCTCGGCAGGTTGCGTGCTCGCCAACCGTCTGAGCGCCGATCCGTCCAACACCGTGCTGCTGCTCGAAGCGGGCGGGCCCGATGCGAGCCCGTGGATTCATATCCCCGTCGGCTACTTCAAGACCATGCACGATCCCGAGCTCGACTGGTGCTATCGCACGGAACCGGACGATGCCGTCGCAGGACGCAGCATCGACTGGCCGCGCGGCAAGGTGCTGGGCGGCTGCAGTTCGCTCAACGGGCTGCTCTATGTGCGCGGTCAGCGCGAGGACTACGATCGCTGGGCCGAACTCGGCAACGCGGGATGGAGTTACAAGGACGTGCTGCCCTACTTCAGGAAATCGGAAGATCAGGAGCACGGCGCGAGCGAATATCACGGCGCGGGCGGGCCGTTGAAAGTATCGGATTTGCGCTTGCGCCGTCCGATCGCCGATCACTTCATCGCGGCGGCGCAGGAAATCGGCATCCCGTTCAACGAGGATTACAACGGCGCGACGCAAGAAGGCGTCGGCTATTTTCAGCAGACGGCCTACAAGGGCTTTCGTTGGAGCACCGCGAAGGGCTTTCTCAAGCCGGTGCGCGACCGGCGCAATCTTATCGTCGAGACGCGGGCGCAAACGCGCAGGGTGCTGTTCAACGGCAAGGAAGCGGTCGGCATCGAGTACATGCATGAAGGCGTCGTGAAGAAAGTACGCGCGCGTGTCGAAGTGATTCTCGCGGCTGGCGCGATCGGCTCGCCGCAGATTCTGCAGAACTCGGGCGTCGGGCCTTCGAGCGTGTTGAACGGCGCAGGCGTGCAAGTGAGGCACGAACTGCCGGGCGTGGGCCGGAATCTGCAGGATCATCTGCAAGTGCGGCTTGTGTTCAAGACGCGCGAGCGGACGTTGAACGACGAGGTCAACAATCCGCTGAAGAAAGCGCTCATCGGCTTGCAATACGTTATCTCGCGCACCGGGCCACTGACGCTCGCGGCGAGCCAGGTTGCGATCTTCACGCGTTCGTCGCCGGATGTCGCGCGTCCCGACATCCAGTTTCACATGCAACCACTTTCCGCCGACAAGCCCGGACAAGGCGCGCATCCGTTCTCGGCGTTCACGTCTTCGGTGTGTCAGTTGCGGCCGTACAGCCGCGGCAGCGTCGAGATTCGCTCGAACGATCCGCTGCAATATCCCGCGATTCATGCGAATTATCTTTCCGACGAACGCGATCATCCCGTCGTGATCGGCGGCATCAAGGTGGCGCGACGCATCGCGGCGGCGCCTTCGCTCGCGAAGCACATCGTGTCGGAGTTCATTCCTGGTTCGGAGTATCGAACCGATGCCGATCTGCTCGACGTCGCGCGCAAGTTCAGTCAGTCGATCTATCACCCGGCGGGCACCTGCAAGATGGGCAACGATGCATCCGCGGTCGTCGATGAGCGCCTGAAGGTGCGCGGCATCGGACGACTGCGTGTGGTCGATGCGTCGATCATGCCGGAGCTCGTATCGGGCAACACGAATGCGCCTGTCATCATGATCGCGGAGAAGGCGGCCGACATGATTCTCGAAGACCAGCGCTATCAGCACGTCACGCATGTGGAAGACGTAACCCAGGTCGTTGCGGAAAAGCCCATGGCCCATGCAGGCCAAAGAGACTGAGCACAAGTCTCCAACCCATCACGGAGACAAACCATGAACGCACTGCCCCGAACCGATGGCAAACAGATGAGAAAGGTCGTCGTCGCAAGTCTGATCGGCGCGACGATCGAGTGGTACGACTTCTTTCTATACGGCGTGGTCGCCGGCATCGTCTTCAACAAGCTCTATTTTCCAGGCAGCGATCCGCTCATCTCGACGATGCTCGCTTACGGCACCTTCGCCGTCGGCTTTCTCAGCCGGCCGCTGGGCGGCGTGATCTTCGGGCACTTTGGCGACCGCGTCGGCAGAAAGAGCATGCTCGTGATGACGCTGACGATCATGGGCGTCGCGACGGTGTTGATCGGCATGGTGCCGACGTATGCGCAGATCGGCATATGGGCGCCATCGCTGCTGCTGTTTCTGCGCGTGCTGCAAGGCATCGGTCTCGGCGGCGAATGGGGCGGCGCCGTGCTGATGGCGTTCGAATACGCACCCGAGAACAAGCGCGGCTTCTATGCGAGCATTCCGCAGATCGGCCTCGCGCTCGGCTTGTGTCTGTCGTCAGGCGTCGTCGCGGGGCTCTCGCTCATGCTGACCGACGCGCAGTTCCTCGCGTGGGGCTGGCGTATCGCGTTCTTCCTGTCGTTCGCGCTTGTGCTCATCGGCATGTATATCCGCCTGAACGTGATGGAAACGCCGGAGTTCGCCCGCATCCAGAAGACGGGCAGCGAAGCGCGCATGCCGATCGTCGATGTCATCACGAAGTATCCCGGCAATACGCTTGCGGGCATGGGCGCACGCTTCATCGATGGCGTGTTCTTCAACGTGTTCGGCGTGTTTTCGATTTCTTATCTCACCGGCACGCTGCATCTGCAACGCACGGACGCGCTGCTCGGCGTAATGGTCGCCGCGTTCGTGATGATCTTCACGATTCCGTTCTTCGGACGGCTGTCGGATCGCGTTGGGCGTGCGCGCATTTACTTCTGGGGATCGCTTGCGACCGGGCTTTCCGCGTTCCTCGGCTTCTGGCTCATGAAGAATAGCGGCGGCAATACGATGCTCGCGTGGCTCGCGGTCGTGATTCCGCTCGGCGTGGTTTATGCATCGATCTATGGTCCGGAAGCCGCGCTCTTCTCCGAACTCTTCGACGCGAAAGTGCGCTACTCGGGCATCTCGTTCGTGTATCAGTTCTCGGGGATCTTCGCGAGCGGCATCAGCCCGATCATCGCGACGTGGCTCTTGCAACGCAACGGCGGCGATCCGTGGATGATCGCGGGATACTGCCTCGCAGCGGGAATCGTCAGTGCGATGTCCGCGGCGTGGGTCGGGTTGCGGCAGAGAAGGGAGATGGCGTTTTCGGTGCGGGGCGCGAGTTGACTTGCAGCTCAGAAGAAGAGACTCATCAAAAACTTCACCGGCCTGAACGACACCGGCTCGGCGTGCTCGTCGAGCGAGAGCCGGGCGAAATAGACGGCGTATGCGGGCACTTCGCGCCAAATCGAATACGCGTCCATCGCCCTGACTTCACGCGGAAACGCACCCGGCAAGACCTTTGCGCCAAGGCTCTCGAACGCGAGCTGCGCTCGTGGAAGGTGGAAATAGCGAGCAAAGACCCGCACGATGACACTTCGACGCGGTCTCGAGCCGCGCCGCGAGAATGGGCTTTGGCGTGCCGTCATCTTGGAGCGCATTTCGGAAGATCACGGCGACGTCGGCGCGTTCGAAAGGCACGGTGATACGTCGCAGGCAGATCAGCACCATGCGAATCATGGAGGCGCGCATCACGCGGGACTCCCCGCAACGCCAACCTGCCGCCTCAACCATTCGACATCGACGTGCTGCAGATAGCTTCTGATGTTTCCCCACACCGGATGAAATCCATAGCCGCCATGCAGCAACTCATCTTCGGCCTGTTGCCTGGTCCACCCTTGATACACCACGCGATACAGCGCCGATACCAGCCCCGTGCGATCCGCGCCATGCTGACAGTGAATGAGGATCGGACCATCGCGGTCGACATCGCGCAGCGCCTTGAGCGCGGCGATCATGTCCTCGTCCTCGATGTTCCATGTGTTGATACGGATGCGCTGCAGCGCGATGCCGCTGCCTTCGAGAACATCCTCATCGGAATGAAACGAACGGAAGCTGACGATCTTGCGGATACCCAGTGCGCGCAGTTGCACGATATCGGCCGCCGATATCTGCGCGCTCCGATAAAGCGAAGGCGTGATGCGATGAAGATTGTCGACGCCTGCGTACACGATCGGTTCGGCCCAGTTCAGCGGGCGTTCGACCGTCATGGATGCAGACGTGGCCGGAGCGGGCGCTGCCGCCATCTTCGACTGCAGGACGTATGCCGCAGCGATGAAGCCCGCGCCGTAAAACAAAATGCGGAAGACTTTATTCATGCGACGACCGCCCCGTGCCAGGCTCACGCGACAGATGAAACAACACGAGCGCTGCAATGCTCATGGTCCAGTAATCGGTGGGTGCGAACCCGATCCAGTGCTTGTGCCAGGGCACATGAAGCGCATCGAAGCGATCGATGCCGAACGCGGGATTGAGAACGAACCAGAGAAAGTCTTCGATCAGCCAGAACGTCATGACGCATGCGACGATGCGCGCCTCGATGCGCCATGACCATCGACCGAAAAAGATCACGGGCAGATGAAAGAACAACGCGACGAATGGAAAGACCCACGCGTGATACCCCGTCATCGGTCTGCCGCCCCAGAAGATGTCGAGCAACCAGTGATGTTCGATGCGCCATGTCGGCAAGCTCGCGGCCCAACCTGCGTTGCCTTCGATCTGTATTTCGACGTTGGCGAACAAGAAGCCCAGCAGCGCGACCCAGCCGACGAGCGCGAGCGTGCGCCCGCCAGGCACGAGGACACGTGCGTTCATGCCGCCACCTTTGTATCCGGATTGCCGAGCGCATCGCACACCGTATCCAGAACGAAACGTGCTGCATACGGACGCGAGAGCGGCGCGATTCGCTCGCGCATCGCATCGAGCCGGGCCGGATCGTCGAGCAGCGCGCGAACGCGATACTCCAGCGCCACTGCATCGACGGCTTTCAGCGCGACGCCGTGTTCGAGCAGGTAATCCGCATTGCGCTCTTCCTGCCCCGGGATCGGCGAGGTGACGATCATCGGCCGTTTCATTGCGAGGCACTCGGACGTGGTCAGCCCGCCAGGCTTCGTGATGACGAGATCGGAACACGCCATCAGGCGCTCGACGTTGGGCGTGAAGCCGGAAACGTGCAAACGTGCTGGATGGAACGCGCACAGTTTTCGCAACGCGGCGCGCATCGCTTCGTTGCGACCCGCCAAAGCGATCAACTGAAAATCGCCGTCCATGTTCAGCAGACGTTCGGCGAGTGCGTCGAGCGCGCCAAGACCTTCGCCGCCGGACATCATCAACAGAGTCATGCGCGCAGGGTCCAGGCCGCATTGCGCCGCGCACGCCGCGCGGTCGAGAGGCTCGCTGAAGGCGGGCATGACAGGTATCCCGCCGATGTGAACCGATGCCGATGAAACGCCGCGGTTCGTCATGCGCCAGGCGACTTCGTCGTTTGCGGCGAAATATCCCCGCATGCCCGGCACGACCCACATGCGATGAAGATCGAAGTCCGTGACTTGCACCCACACCGGCGTATGGATGTTGCCGAGACGACGTTCACGCGAAAGCAACTCGGCAGGCAGGAAATGCGTGCAAATGATCGCATCGGCGCGATGCCGCTCGATCTCCGTTGTCAGCGCGCGGCAGTTGAGCCGCTCGACCGCGCGTCGAAGACGTTCGCCGAATGATCGTGGCGAAGCGTTGTCCGTCTTCTGATAGAGATAACTCCAGAGGGCCGGCTGGCGAGCGACCAGTTTGATGTAGAACTCCGCGTAAAGCGCCTTGAAACTTGCGGGAACGAAGTCCATGACATCGAGATGCACGGCTTCGACACTTGCGGGATGAGTCTTTGCATACGCGCACAGCGCCTCTGCTGCGCGAACGTGGCCGGCGCCCGCGCTCACGCTTAGAACAAGAACCTTGGGCATACTTTTCGGAAAGCTCGATGGGGTGACTGTTCGATTCGGCTTGGAGATTGCGCCAGCGCGCCGCCGATATCGTCAATAGAACCAACTTACGAAGTCGTCATCCGTGAGAAAACGCAGGCGATTCTATTCAATCGTCGCGCCGCATCCGCTATCCGGGATCATTTTTTACTTCAGCGTCATCGCGCGAACGGATTCGCGGCTAACAGCTCGTCTGCCTTCGGGCTATTTTTCAACTGGCGCGACAGGCAAGCCCCACGTAATATCGACACATCCAATAAACGTTCCACAAGGAGACATGCATGCCCATCCGTCCTACCGCGATGCTTTGGGCGCAGCTCTTCGAGCGCTCGCGGGTCTCGGGGATGAGCCTGCAAAACCAGATCCGCCAGATGATCGTCAATGCGATTCTGAGCGGTCATATCGCGCCCGATTCCGCCTTGCCTTCGAGCCGCGAACTCGCCGATCAGCTCAACGTGTCGCGCAACACCGTCGTGCTCGCGTATCAGCAACTCGTCGAGGAAGGCTACCTCGTCTCGCGCGAACGCAGCGGCCATTTCGTGAATCCGGCAACCGACGAGTTGCAACGCGGCTTCACCGCAGCGGGCGTCGCGGAAACATCGAGCATCGAGACGCAGCAAGGTCATCCCGACTGGAGCGCGCGCATCCGGCACGCCCCGTCGCATCAACGCAATATCGTCAAGCCGTCGAACTGGCAGAGTTACGAATATCCCTTTATTTACGGGCAATTCGACACCGAACTCTTCCCGACGAGCGACTGGCGCGAGAGCTGCATGCACGGCTTGTCGGTGATGGAAATCCGCAACTGGGCGCCCGATCTCATCGAACGCGACGACGAAACGCTCGTCGAACAAATACGCACGCGCGTGCTGCCGCGTCGCGGTGTCTTCGCAATGCCCGAAGAGATCGTCGTCACGAACGGCTGCCAGCAGGCGCTCTATCTCATCGGCGCGTTGTTGTGCGGCACGCAGACGAAAGTCGGCATGGAGAACCCCGGCTATCCCGATGCGCGCAACATCTTCCAGCATCACAACGCGCAAATCGTGCCGCTCGAAGTGGACGGAGACGGCGCCGTCATCGACGATGAAAGCGTGATCGCGCCTTGCGATTACGTGTATGTCACGCCGAGCCATCAATGTCCGACGACCGTCACGATGCCCATCGAGCGGCGACGCAAGTTGCTCGACCTGTCGGTGAAGCATGATTTCATCGTCGTGGAGGATGACTACGAGAGCGAGAACACGTTCTCGGGCACGCCGCATCCCGCGTTGAAGAGCCTCGATACGGCAGAGCGCGTCGTCTATATCGGTTCGCTGTCGAAGACGCTCGCGCCAGGACTGCGGCTCGGTTATATCGTCGCGCCGCGCGAGCTGATACGCGAGCTGCGCGCGCTGCGCCGTCTGATGATTCGTCATCCGGCCGCGTACATCCAGCGCGCCTTCGCGACCTTTCTCGCGCTCGGTCATCACGACACGCTATTGCGCAAGCTCGGGCGCGTCTACAAGGAACGCGCCGAAGTGCTGATGGATGCGCTCGCCACGCATCTGCCGGAATTGCGCGCATCGAACGTGACGGGCGGCGCTTCGTGCTGGGTCGAAGGTCCGCCGTGGCTCGACGCGACGCGTCTCGCGAAAGACGCGCAAGCGCTCGGCGTGCTCATCGAACCGGGCAGCGTGTTCTTCGCCGATCCCGCCGATGGTCAGCGATGCTTCCGCATGGGTTTTTCAGCGATACGCGCGGAGCTGATCGAGCCGGGCGTGCGGGCGCTCGCCCAAGTCGTGCAGCAGCGGCGCCCCTGAACGTGCGCGTCTATTTCCACGGCGCCATCGCGTGAAAGACGCCATCGCGACGCACGAGCGCATGAAACAGCGCCGCCGCGAGATGCACGACGATCAGCGCGAAGAAGCACAACGCGAGGAACCGATGCGCGTTCCAGAGCAGCGTGTGCAACGAATTGCTATGCGGCAAAAGTGACGGCAGGCGATAGCCGCCTATCACGACCGGATAATCCGCCGCCGACAACATGCCATAGCCGAGCAATGGCAGCGCGATCATCAACGCATAGAACGCATAGTGCGATAGATGCGCGGCGAGCTTCATCGGCTCGGGCATGTTCGCGGGCAGCGGCGGCGCACCGCGCGCGATTCGCACGGCGAGACGGATCAGCGCGAGCACGAGTATCGCGATGCCGAGCGGCTTGTGTATCGACACGAGCGTCAGATAGCCCGGCCTCACCGTCGACACCATGCCGACGCCGATGAACAGCATCGACAGAATGCAGATCGCCATGATCCAGTGCAGGGCGCGTTGCAGCGGCGAGAACCGCTCGTTGATCGCGTTCATTGCTGCGCTCCTTGCGAAGGCGTGTGCGGATAGGCCTTGTCCTCGGCGGTGCGTCGATTGAACGATACGGAATAGGCAGCCGAGCGCGCGGCAGGAAACGGATCGTCCGATACGCGCATGCCCGAGGGCAGCACGGTCGGATCGAAGTTGAGATCGCGGCAAGGGCCGTCCGGCTCCGGTTCGATGGCTTTCACGACGAGCGTGCCCACTTCGACCGTATGCCGGTCTTCCGGCCACGCCTTGCTCGGGTCCGCGGTCGGATCGCCGGGATTCGCGACGGTGACGACCATCGCCCAGCGTTGCGGCGCGCCTTGCACGCGCTGCGTGATCTCGGCATCGAGAAAATTCGCGCCCTTCTGCTTCAATTCGTCCGGCGTCAGCGTCTCGGGCTTCGCGGCGGGAACGAAGGACCAGCGCACCGTCTGATCCTGTCCCTCCGCGTTCGTGAAGACGAAGCTGTTGAGGCTGTTGTAACGCTCGTCCGCATACGATGCCGTCCACGGCGCACTGCCGGCCCACGCGCCGAACGCAGCGATCTCCGGGTGCGCGGCGGCGAACTTCTGCATCGACTCGGGATCGCTCTTGTTCGCGAGCGCGCGTTGCAGGTCGAAAAAGGCCTGCGGTGTCGCAACGGGGAAGAACGGCGCATCGATCATCGCGGAGCGCCACTCGCTGCCGTCGGGCATCACGATGCGCAGGCTCAGGCCGCGCACGCGCGCCATCGCATCCGATGCTTTCGGGTCCGGCGTCGCGAGATTGAAGCGCCCCGTGACGGGATACGTACCCGGCATGAACATCCTGGCTTTGGAGATTGCCGCGCCCGAGCCGTTGGATTCGAAATCGCCGCTGAAGCAGATGCCCTTCGCATGATTGCGTCTGAAGCCCGGCACCGCGCCGCCTGGTGGCGCGAGGCTGCCCACGATCTTCGCCGGTGTGAGGCGATTCGGCGTGAGCCAGCCCGCCGTGTAGGCGAAGGCCGCGACCAGCACGGCGACGATGGCCGCGATGAGGATCAGCGCGGGAAGAGGCGAACGCGGGGAAGCGGATTTGTCAGGCATCGTAGTCTCTCGATCAACGATTCTGTTGCACGGTAATCTAGCAGCGTGACGGAAATCGTGCCAGCAACGCGCAAAATTCGCAGATACCCCCGCTTCGCATCGTCTCCTGGTTCGAAAAAGGAAGTTATGGCCTGCCGATAGCCGCTCGCGACAACTTCGCGTTCATCGCAAGTCGAGCCATTGCTTCAATGCGGGATGGCTTTTGATCGAGTCTTCGAGCAATCCGGTTCTCAATGTCCTGCCTTCGGTGTTCATGTGGAGGTCGGTGTTCAGAAACAGTTTGCGGTTGAAGAGAAGCTGGTTCCGGTCGTCGAGCACGGTTCCGAGCGGAGAAATGGCGCTGGCGAATTGCTTCGATGCCTCTTCGACCCGATCCGCGCGCGTCGTGCTCGTCTGCACATAGGGCGTATTGGCGAAGTAGACCGACACGCCCTTGTCGTGCATCGCATGGACGAATCGCTTCAGCACGAGAAAGCTATCCGGGCAGATTTCCGTTTCCTGTTCCGCCGATTCCGGACGTCCCGTGTAATTCGAGCCATCGATCTGCTGCATGTTGCCCAGGCCGTCGAGGTGATACGCGGAATAGGCGAATGATGTCGGCGGCGGCGCATCGATGAATCTCGTCACGATTTCCTGATCGTGAAATGCGCGAAGCCTGTCTTCGATGGATTTCGGAAACCATGTCTCGCGAATTCGAGCCTGCGCGAGTTCGAAGATGAGTCCAGGACCCATCGATGTAATTGCGTCCAGCCGCCGGAATATCGACCACGTCCGCCAGCGGTCGTGATCCCAGGCGATGGCGTTTCGCGCTCTCCAGGTGGCATTCTCCTTGTTGGCATCGTCGCAATAGTATTCGCGCTCCAGTGCGAGAATCACGGTGTCGTCGTTCTCGGCGACGGATGTCACTTCGCCAAGGATTTCATCGAGCGCGAGTCCCGCGTGAAATCCGTAATTCAAAACCGGAATGCCGAGATCCTTGCTCAGTTGCGTCGTGTCCACGCTGAAAAGCACGTTCGATCCGGCCGCTACGATCAGCTTTCGCTGTCCCTTGTAATGCTGCGCGATGCTCCGCTTCACGACCGTCATTTCCCGTACCCAATACTCGCCGGCAATTGGCGCGGGCGCGAGCATCAATGCCGCCGAGAACCAGGCGATCGCGATAATGGCCAGCGACGTCGCGAAGATTTTCAAGTACGTCATGGTCAGAACTCGAAATAGAGAAACTCCGATGGACCCGCTGATCCAATAGCCAGAACCACGACGAAAAAGAGCAACGCCGAAAGACTTGCGGCCAATAACGTGGCGTCGACCCGGCGCGGCAATATCCGGTTCCGGACGCGCGTGAATGAAAGTTCAGCCGACCTGTAGCGCTCCAGCAAACGCTGCAGGTTCGGAAATCCCCACACGAGAACGAAGCCGAACAGCAGCGTGACGAACACCATCGACGGAATGCCGACGGATGGCAGAAAGCCGTCGAAACGCAGCTTCGAACCGAGAACGGGAGCGATATGCCGTTCCAAAGACGCGGGTAGCGAAACACCGTGAAAGCCCGCCATGCCCGCGAGCATGTTCCAGGCGGTCTGAAAGTTCTCGGCCCTGAAGAATACCCATCCCACGACGACGGCTAAAAAGGTCAGCGCTACGCCTGCGATTCGCGCGAACCGGCTCGAACCATCTATTCCCAGACGCGGAGACACGGCGCGCCAGCCGTGATTCACGATCAGATACGCGCCATGCAATCCGCCCCACGCGATGAACGTCCATCCGGCGCCGTGCCACAAGCCGCCCAATAGCATCGTTATCATCAGATTGACGTAGCGGCGCAGCGGGCCGCCGTGTTTGCTTCCGCCGAGCGGTACATACAGGTAATCCCGCAGAAACGCGGATAACGTCATGTGCCAGCGCCGCCAGAAGTCGATGATGCTGGCCGCCTTATAGGGCGAATCGAAATTGATCGGAAGTTTGACGTTGAAGAGCAGTGAGATGCCCACGGCCATATCGCAATAGCCGGAAAAGTCGAAATACAACTGGAGCGTGTACGCGAGCGCGCCCGTCCAGGCTTCGAAGAAAGTCAGCGGCACGCCCGCACTCGCCGCGCTGAAAAGCGGCACGGCGCCTTTGGCTAGCGTGTCTGCAATCAGAACTTTCTTCGCGAGCCCCAGCACGAAAACCGTCAATCCGGCGGATATGTTCTCCGGATTCATCCGGAAGGTTTTCGGATTGCCGAACTGCGGCATCATCTGACTGTGATGCAGCACCGGTCCTGCGATCAGATGCGGGAAATACGTGACGAACAGTAAGTAGTTGACGAAGTTATATTCGCGCGCGATGCCGCGATAGACATCGACGAGAAAGGCGATCTGCGTGAACGTAAAGAACGAGATTCCCAACGGCAGAATGATGTCGAGCGCCGCAAGATTCATCCCCAGCAGATGATTCGATGAATCGATGAGAAAGTTGGCGTATTTGTAGTAGCCGAGCAGACCCAGATCGATTGTTATGGCGCCGATAAGAATCAGCTTCGGATGGCCGCTTTTCCTTTCGCTTTCCCTGCCGATCCACCACGCGGCGGCATAGTTGAACAGGATGGAACCGAGCAAGAGCACGACAAAGCGTGGCGTCCATATTGCATAAAACCAAAGCGACGCCAGCCCGAGCCAGAGCGCAGCGAGCCGATGGCTATAACGCCCGAGCAGAAACGCGCCGACGAAAACCACGGGAAGAAACGCGAAGATGAACGAATAGGAATTGAAAAGCATGCTCGAGACTCCGCGGCAAACGGCGTCCGGGCGTGCATCACCGCGGATGCGTCGTCGTTCGTTGTCGGTCGAACAGGATGCTAGATGCTGAATGGGACGGCGGGCGGCGCTTGGCCGATGTCACCATCGCTTTGGCTGACGGAAAGGGGCACGCCGAAGCCCGGCGCGCTCGCGTTCAATGAGGAATGCGTCGAACTAGCCCGCTTTCAGCACACGCAGGGCCACCGCGCCCGCCGCCTCGCCTTCGGCCGCCTGCTTCGCCTCGCGCATCGACAGATAGCGCAAACAGCACACGCGCAGAAACGACGCGAAGTTGGTCGGCGCTTCGCCGCGCAGCGCGATCAGTTCGTCGTAGAGCTTGACGGCGAACTGGCTCGTCGTGAGATTTTCGCGCCCGGCGATTTCGTGCAGCACGTCCCAGAAGAGATTTTCGAGCCGGACGGTAGTGATCACACCATGAATGCGCAGCGAACGCGTGCGCGATTCATAAAGGATCGGATCGGCGTTGATGTACACCCGACACATGACGTTGATCTCCAGGAAACGGGCCGCCATGCTCGTCGCACGACGGCCGACCGAACAAACTACTCCGCTACGCGATCATCGGCAATCACGTCAAACCCTGCGCTGCTTCATCTGGCCGGCGATGTAGTCGGCCTGACGGATCGCCAGCGTGACGATGGTGAGCGTCGGGTTTTCCGCCGCGCCCGTCGTGAACTGGCTGCCATCGGAGATGAACAGGTTCGCCACTTCGTGCGTCTGGCCATGCGAATTGCAGACGCCGTCGGCGGCTTTCGCGCTCATGCGCGCGGTGCCGAGATTGTGCGTCGACGGATACGGCGGCACGAGATACGTCGCCTTCGCGCCCGCCGCTTCGTACACCGCGCTGCCCTGCTTGTACGCGTGCTGGCGCATCGCTTCGTCATTCGGATGATCGTCGAAGTGGACGTTCGGCACCGGCAAGCCGTACTGATCCTTCACGTCGGTGTTGAGCGTGATGCGGTTCTGTTCGCGCGGCATGTCCTCGCCGACGATCCACATGCCCGCCGTGTACTGATACTGATCCATCGCCGCCGCGAAGTTCGGCCCCCACGAGCCGGGATCGAGAAACGCCGCATAGAAGGGCAGCCCGAGCGAAAGCGTCTCCATGTGATAGCCGCCCGCGAAGCCGCGCTTCGGATCGAACACGGATTCATCCTCGATGATGCCGGCCATCGTCGTGCCCTTGAACATCTCGACCTTGTCGTTGAACACGCCGTAGACCGAGCCTGTCGTGTGCCGCATGTAGTTGCGGCCGACCTGGCCCGAGCCGTTCGCGAGGCCATCGGGGAACTTGCTCGACTGCGAGTTGAGCAGGAGCCGCGGCGTCTCGATCGCATTGCCCGCCACCGCGACGACGCGCGCCCTCTGCCGTTGCAGCTTGCCGTCCTTGTCGTAATAGACGACGCCCGTCGCCTTGCCGCGCGCATCGTGCTCGATCTTCACGACATGCGATTGCGGGCGCAATTCCATGCGGCCCGTCGCCTGCGCGCGCGGCAGTTCGGTATAGAGCGTCGACCACTTCGCGCCCATGCGGCAGCCCTGAAAGCAGAAGCCGCGCTGGAAGCAGTGCGTGCGATCGTCGCGGACCGTGCTGTTGATCGCCATATGGCCGGTGTTGCACTCCTTGTAGCCGAGCTTCGCCGCGCCCGCCGACATCACTTTGAAGTTGTTGTTGCCCGGCAGGCCCGGATTGCCGTTCGTGCGCGTGACGCCCATCTTCTTTTCGGCGCGGTCGTAGTAAGGATCGAGCTCCGCGCGCGTCACCGGCCAGTCGAGCAGATTGGCGCCCTGCACGTCGCCGTAAGTCGTCTTGGCCTTGAACTCGTGCGGCTGAATGCGCAGGCTCGCGCCCGCCCAGTGGACCGTCGTGCCGCCCACGGTCTTGCAGATCCACGCGGGCAGGTTGGGGAAATCTTTCGCGACGCGCCAGTTGCCCGATGTCGTGCGATTGTCGAGCCATGAAAGCTGCTTGAACGCGCTCCACTCTTCCGTCGCGAAATCGCCTTGCGTGTGCATCGCGCCTGCTTCGAGCACGACCACGTCGACGCCCTTCTGCGCGAGTTCGTTGGCGAGCGTCCCGCCGCCCGCGCCCGATCCGATGATCACCACGACGTGATCGTCGTTGTGCCTGAACTGCACCTTGTTGTCCGTGTACATGTCTGTCTCCGTTTTCCATCGGATCGCTCGAATGGGTTAGCTGTCTTTCGGAATCGGACCGCTGTTCGCGAGAGGCGGATCGGGCAGCCATGACAGGTTGTTGAAACCCTGATAGAGATAGCCGCCATCGCCCTTCGATGCGCCATAGCCGAAGTGCTGATACGCCAGCGCGTTGCTGTACAGGGACACGACGGCCGTGCTGCGTACGGTGTTGAAGAACGGCGTGCCCGCGAGCGCGGCGACGTCCTGCGCCTTGTCGTTCGCGCCGCGCCTCGTCCAGTCGGAGCCGGCTTTGGCGTCGAGCTGCGCGACGCCGTCGGCGAGTTGCTGGCGCACGGCGGGATCGGCTTTCGCCTTGGCGTCGAGATCCTTGACGACGAGCGCGTAGACGGCGTCATCGAGTGTTGCGTGCGGATAGATCTGTCGCGTGACTTGCAGCAGCACTTCGCCCTGATGCGTGTCGAGCCCCTGCATTTCGAGCGCCCAGACGCGGCTCGGCGCGAGGCTCGCGAAGATCGAGGTCGCCGCGATGGTGCCGACCAGCACGCCGGTGCCGCGCAGAAATTCGCGTCGCGTCAGTGCGATGTTCGGTGGCGCGGCGATGTCGTCGTGGTCGTGATGCTCTTCACCGTCGTGCGCGCGCCGCTGCGCGACGATCGGGATGATCGTGTCTCGCATGTCTCTCTCCTTGTGGGGCACTGCAACAGCTTATTTATGTGTGTGGTCCCGCGTGATGCCGCTGACTATCTGACTATTCGTAATGTCCATGCCGTTCGAGAACTTCGATCTTGTAGCCGTCCGGATCCTGAATGAAGAAGTAACGCGCGATGAGCGAGCCGTCGTCGTTCTTGAATTCGCGCACGTCGTTGGGTGAGAGACCGAGGCCGATCAGACGCTCGCGCTCCGCCTTCGCATCCGGCACGCTCACCGCGACGTGGCCGTAGCCGTCGCCATGTGTGTATGGCTCGGCGCGTCCCTTGTTCCAGGTGAGTTCGAGCTCGGCGTTGGTTTCGTCGTTGCGCAGATAGGCGAGCGTGAAGTCCGGAAAGTCCAGCCGGTGCGCGACGCCGAGATCGAAAGCCTTCTCGTAGAAATCGAGCGAGCGTTGCAGGTCCTGCACGCGAATCATCGTGTGAATGAGCTTTGACATGAGCGCCTCCCCTTTTTAGTGAAGTTTAGGAAGCCGCGCGCGCAAAGGGTAATGGCCGGTTAAATCGGGCGTAGGCGTTTGCCCGGGGCTTGCGCATTGGCTCGACGCCACATGATCGCAAACGAACATTCGATCGATGAAACGAAACTATTTGTCGCAATTGAGATAAATTTCGGTCGCCGACAGTACGATTGAACGGGCTTTTCGATGTCGAACGTTCGAATTCGATCATCGCGATAGCCGAACAGAAAGGGCACGGCGCGCCGCCGCTCATCGCCCGTCGAGAACAACGGAGACTCAATCTTGAAAACAGTCATCGGCTTGCGCTGGTGGATCATCGCGCTCGTCTGCGCGGGCACGATCGTCAACTATCTTTCGCGCAACGCGCTCGGCGTCATGGCCGCCGAGCTGAAAACGCTCATGAACATGAGCACGCAGCAGTATTCCTATGTCGTCGCCGCGTTTCAGGTCGGCTATACGATCATGCAGCCGGTGTGCGGACTCATCATCGATGTAATCGGGCTGCGGCTCGGCTTCGCGCTGTTCGCGTGCCTCTGGTCCGCGACCGGCATGGCGCACGCGCTCGCCGGCGGCTGGGTGTCGCTCGCGGCGCTGCGCGGACTCATGGGCCTCTCGGAAGCCGTCGCGATTCCGGCGGGGATGAAGGTCGTCGCAGAATGGTTTCCGAATCGCGAGAAGTCGGTCGCGGTCGGCTACTTCAACGCCGGCACGTCGCTCGGCTCGCTGTTCGCGCCGCCGCTCGTCGTCTTTCTTTCGCTGCGCTACGGATGGCAAAGCGCGTTCGTCGTGACCGGCGCGATGGGCTTCGTTTGGGCCGCGTTCTGGTACTGGCTGTATCGCGGGCCGCGCGAGCATCCGAAGATCGGCGAGCAGGAGAAGAACGCGATCATCGAAGGGCAAACGCCCGTGACGAACCGCCCGGGCGAGCAACGCCGCATCCGCGAAGTGCTCGGCACGCGCCGCTTCTGGGCAATCGCGCAGGCGCGCTTTTTCGCCGAACCCGCATGGCAAACCTTCAGCTTCTGGATTCCGCTCTATCTCGCGACCGAGCGTCACATGGACCTCAAGCAGATCGCCATGTTCGCGTGGCTGCCGTTTCTCGCCGCCGATCTCGGCGGGCTGTTCGGCGGCTATCTTTCGCCGTTTCTGATGAAGCGTTTCCGCGTGCCGCTCATCGCGTCGCGCATCGCGGGCGTCGTGCTCGGCGCGTTCATGATGATCGGGCCCGCGTGCATCGGGCTCGTCGCGTCGCCGTATGAAGCCATCGCGCTGTTCTGCGTCGGCGGCTTCGCGCATCAGATGATCTCGGCGCTCGTCAACACGCTCGCCGCCGATGTCTTCGAGCCCGGCGAAGTCGGCACCGCCGCGGGCTTCGCGGGCATGGCGGCGTGGATCGGCGGACTGGGCTTTTCGCTCGTCGTCGGCGCGCTCGCGGATTCGGTGGGCTTCACGCCGCTCTTCGCCGCGCTCGGCGCGTTCGACCTGATCGGCGCGGCGCTGCTCGTCGTGCTGATGCGCGGCGTGACGAGCGACGCGAATCCGCCCGGCGCGGCGCATCGGGCCGCCTGAGATCGAATGAACGGGAGACACATCATGGCCAACTTGAAGAATCGTCCGCGTTTCGCGATTTCGGAGCGAACGGACAACCGCGTCGCGCTGAGTTCCGCCGATGGCGCGGGCATCGAACTGTTCGTCCTCGCCGATGACATCATCCGCGTGCTGGTCTTGCCGCACGGCGAGCTGCGCGGGCCGCGCACCTGGGCAATCGCGCCCGGACAGGACGACGTGCCGCTCGAAGGACGCGACCGCTACGATACGAGCGGCTTCGCGAGCGCACCGTTCACGATGTCGGACGATGAGCAACACGTCGTCATCGAGACAGCGATGATCCGCTTGACGATTGCGCTCGACGGCGGCTTCTGCTCGTGGCAAATCGTGCGCGACCGCCAGTGGCATCACGTCATGAACGATCGCAAGACGCAGGCGTACAACTTCGGCTGGTGGGACGAGCGCGTGTATCACTACATCGCGCGCAAGCCGGGCGAAATGTACGTGGGACTCGGCGAACGCGCGGGTTCGCTCGACCGCGCGAATCAAAGCTACGAGATGCGCAACGTCGATGCGATGGGCTACAACGCCCGCACGACCGATCCGCTCTACAAGCACATTCCGTTCTACGTGACGTGGCAGCCGGAGACATCGACGGGCTTCGGTCTCTTCTACGACACGCTCGCCGATTGCCGCTTCGACATGGGCCGCGAGCTCGACAACTATCACGGGCACTATCGGCACTTCATCGCGGAGCACGGCGATCTCGACTATTACTTCATCGCGTCGCCCGACACGCCGCTTCACGCCGTGCGCCGCTTTACATGGCTGACGGGTCGTCCCGCGTGGATGCCGAAGTGGGGCCTCGGCTACTCCGGCTCGACGATGAGCTACACCGACGCCCCCGACGCGCAAAAGCGCATGGCCGAATTCATCGACCGATGCCGCGAGCACGACATCCTGTGCGATTCGTTCCATCTTTCGTCGGGCTATACGTCGATTGGCGGCAAGCGCTACGTGTTCAACTGGAATCGCGACAAGTTTCCCGATATCGACGGTTTCGTGACGAGCTATCTGCGCGAAGGCGTGCGGCTGTGTCCGAACATCAAGCCGTGTCTGCTGCGGGATCACCCGCTGTTCGATTCCGTCGCCGATGCCGGTCTCCTGATCGAAACGCGCTACGGCGAACCGGCGTGGGTGCAGTTCTGGGACGAAGTCGGCGCGTATCTCGACTTCACGAATCCGCGGACCATCGACTGGTGGAAAGCGCGCGTGAAGGAAAGCCTGCTCGCGCACGGCATCGCCGCGACGTGGAACGACAACAACGAGTTCGAAATCTGGAGCGCGGATGCAATCGCGCGCGGCTTCGGCGAGCCGTTTCCGGCGCGCGAGGCCAAGGTCCTGCAGACGCAACTGATGATGCGCGCCTCGCGCGACGCGCAGCGCGAACATGCGCCCGGCGTGCGGCCGTTTCTCGTATCGCGCTCGGGCGGCGTCGGCATGCATCGATATGTGCAGACGTGGTCGGGCGACAACTACACGTCGTGGGACACGCTGCGCTTCAATCTCAAGATGGGCCTCGGTCTCGCGATGTCGGGCGTGTCGAACAGCGGACATGACATCGGCGGCTTCGCGGGGCCCGCGCCGGATCCTGAACTGCTGTCGCGCTGGGTCGCGTTCGGCATCTTTCTGCCGCGCTTTTCCATCCACTCATGGAACGACGACGGCACCGTCAACGAGCCTTGGATGTATCCGCAAACTACCAATCTCATCGCCGGTCTCATCAAGCTGCGTTACCGGCTGATTCCGTACCTGTACCAACTGCTGTGGCGATCGCATCGCGCGTACGAACCGGTGCTCCGTCCGATGTTCGCCGAATTCCCCGACGATCCGCTCTGCCTCGAAGACGGCGACGACATGATGCTCGGCTCGTCGCTGCTCGTCGCGCCGGTCGTCGAGGCGGCGCAAAGCGAGCGACGCATCCATCTGCCGAAGGGCGCGCGCTGGTCGTCCTACTGGAGCGGCGAAGTCTTCGACGGCGGCCAAACGGTCACGCTGCCCGCGCCGCACGATCGCCCCGTCATGCTGATCCGCGAAGGCCATGTGATTCCGCTGAACATCGCGGAGCAGCACTTCGCGCGTCCCGCCGATGAACGCGCGTTCATCGCGTTGCCTTGCGCGGGCGCCGGCGTCGCGCGCGGCGATTGCATCGAAGACGACGGCGAATCCGAAGCGTGGCGCGACGGCGTGCACGGGCGCTGGCGCGTCGTCATCGAAAGCGATGCGCGAAGCCTGCGCATCGCGATAGAACGCCACGGCGCGATGCCGCGCGTGCAGAACGAAGTCCGCGTGAGCGTGCCCGCATCGGATACGCGCGTCGCGACCTGCGCGACGGGCGAGCTGGCCGGCGAGCGCATCGCGGACGGCTGGCGTCATATCACGCTGCGTCTTGCAGACTGAGCCTCAACACTTCACGGGAAAGTAATCAGCAATGAAGTCCTTGAATCGCGCACGGACGCGCGCAGGCGTCCTCACGTCCATTTCTCTCGCCGTCGCCCTGTTCAGCGGCACGGCGACGGCCCAAAGCAGCGTCACGCTCTACGGCGTCGTCGATAACGCGTTCGCGTATGTCAGCAACCAGCGCGGGCAGTCCAACGTCTACATGAGCCAGGGCAATCTGCAGGCGAGCAAGTTCGGGCTTCTCGGCGCGGAAGACCTCGGCGGCGGCACGAAGGCGATCTTCCGGCTCGAAAGCGGCTTCAATTCGCTGACGGGCGCGCAAGCCAGCGCAAACGCGATGTTCAATCGTCAAGCCTATGCGGGCTTGAGCCACGAGCGTTACGGCACGCTGACGCTCGGCCGCCAGTACACGCCTTACTTCAGCATGGTCGGCGCGCTCGGACCGACGGGCGTGCTGACCGGCGCGACCGGCGCGCATCCCGGCGACGTCGATGCCCTCGACACCACGCTGCGCTTCAACAACGCGGTCACGTATGCGTCGCCGGTGATCGCGGGTCTCGCGTTCAGCGTTCAATACGCGCTCGGCGGCGCGCCGGGCAGCATCGCGAGCGGCAGCAACTTCAGTGCCGCGCTTCGCTACGACTACAAGCCTTTCGCGATCGCGGCGGGCTACGTGAAGCTGAAAGACATCGCGACCAGCCCGGCGCTCGGGAGCTTCGCGATCAACTCGCCGGTGAACAACGGCTACGCGAGCGCACAAAGCGCGCAACTGATCGCGGCGGCGGCGCGCTACACGTACAACGATCTGATGCTCGGCCTCAACTATTCCAACGTGCACTATGCGCCGGGCTCGCGCTCGCTTTTCGCCGATGAAGCCGTGTTCAACAGCTACGGCGCCATCGCCACTTACCGGTTCACGCCCGCGGTGAATGTCGCGGCGGGCTACAGCTACACGCGCGCGAGCAGGGCCAACGGCATCGGCGATGCGGCGCAGTATCACCAGATTTCGTTCGAGGAAACGTACAGCCTGTCGGCGCGCACTACGTTCTATGCGCTGCAGGCGTATCAGCACGCGCGGGGTCAGTCGCTCATCGCGTCGGGCGGAACGGGCGGCGTGGCGATTGCGAATGCCGTGGCGGTCGTCGGCGATTCGCAGAACGCGTCGCCTTCGTCGGGACCGTCGCAGTTCGTCGCGATGGTCGGCATCCGGCACGCGTTCTGATCGACGCGCCGCTACGACAGCATCCAGGTTCGCGCGAACGCATCGAAACGCGCGATTTCTTCCGCTTGCCATTGCGCGCCGTGCCCGAGTTCTTCGGCCATGATTCTGGCGACTTCGGGCGCGGCATCGCGGGCGGCGGCGGCATCGAGAAACAACGCGCGATTGCGCCGCGCGAGCACATCCTCGACACAGCGCGCGAGTTCGGCCCGCGCCGCGAAGCGCGTCTGCGCCTCGGTCAGGCCGCTCGCCTTCACCAGAACGTTTTGCGCGCCCGGCAGACGATCGATGATTGCCCCATCGGAACCGTAGTAGCCGTGTTGCTCCGCCGTCGATCCATGCAGCGGCAACGACGCCGTTCGGCACGGCGCAGCGCTCAGCAGGTGCTTCGAGACGGCGAGATCGATCACCTGCTGCGCCATCAGACGGTACGTGGTCCACTTGCCGCCCGTCACGGTGATCATGCCGGTCGCGTTCATTTCGATGGTATGTTCGCGCGACAACGACGCGGTCGATGCCGCGCCGTCACTCTTCACGAGCGGACGCAGCCCCGCCCATACGCTCAGGACATCGTCGCGCGTCGGCTTGACGGACAGATAATCGGCAGCCGTCGCGAGAATGAAATCGATGTCCTCGTCGCTCGCGCGCGGATCGAGCGGCAAGTCGTGACGCGGCGTGTCGGTCGTACCGACTATCGCGTGACCGTGCCACGGCACGATGAACAGCACGCGCCCGTCCTGCGTCTTGGGCACGAGGATCGCGCTATCGCTGCGCAGGAAGCGGCCGGGCAAGGTCAGATGCACGCCCTGGCTCGGCGCGACGATCGGGCGCGCGCCGGGCTCGGCCATCGCGCGGATCGAATCGACCCAGACGCCCGTCGCATTGACGACGCAGCGCGCGCTCACCGCGAACCGGTCGCCGCTTTCGACGTCCTCCACCTCCAGCCGATGACGCCCCGCCGCGCGATCGAACTGCACGCCGCGCACCGCCGCATTGTTCAGCGCGACGCCACCGAGATCGAAGAGCGTGCGCGTCAGCGTGATGGCGAGACGCGCGTCGTCGAACTGGCCGTCGAAATAAAGCGTGCCGCCGCGCAGCGCGTGACCGTGCAGCGATTCGGCGAGCATCGGCGATTTCGCGCGGGTTTCGGCGAGATCGAGGCTGCGGCTCGCGCGCAGGTTGAGCGAGCCCGCGAGCCAGTCGTAGATCTTGAGGCCCGCGCCGTACGTCAGCTTGTCGCCGAGCCGGTACGCGGGAACGATGAAACCGAGCGCGTGCACGAGATGCGACGCATTGCGCGCGAGCAGTCCGCGCTCTCGCAACGCTTCGCGAACGAGCGGGATGTTGCCCTGCGCGAGATAGCGCACGCCGCCGTGCACGAGCTTGGTGGCCTTGCTCGATGTGCCCTTCGCGAAGTCGCGCGCTTCGAGCAGCAAGGTCCGATAACCGCGCGACGCCGCATCGACGGCCGTGCCGAGACCGCTCGCGCCGCCGCCGATCACGACGACATCGAAGAACGGCGTCTGATCTGTTTCGCGCAAGAGCGCCGCGCGTCCGGATGGCATGTTCGTTTTCATGTCAGACCGTGGAAAGCGGTTCTTCGGCGGGATGTTCCCAGGCGCGGGCGCGATCGATCGCGCGATGCCAGCGCTCGATGTGCATCGCGCGTTCCGCCGACGCCATCGCGGGTTCGAACCGGCGCGCGGGCGGCCACGCGCTCGCGATTTCGTCGCGGCTCGACCAGAAGCCCGATCCGAGTCCGGCGAGGCAGGCCGCGCCGAGCGCGGTCGATTCCGTGACGCTCGGGCGCACGACGGGACGGCCGAGCAGATCGGCCTGAATCTGCATCAGCAGGTCGCTCTGCGACGCGCCGCCGTCCGCGCGCAGCTCGCTCACGGCGATGCCGGCATCGGCTTCAATCGCGTCGAGGACATCGACCGTCTGGAACGCGATGGCTTCGAGCGCGGCCCGCGCGATATGCGCGCGATTCGTCCCGCGCGTCATGCCGAGCAGCGTGCCGCGCGCGTAGGGATCCCAATACGGCGCGCCCAGACCCGCGAATGCGGGCGCGAGCACGACGCCTTCGCTCGACGAACATTGCGCGGCGAGCGCGCTGATTTCCGCCGCGCTTTCGATGAACCCGAGACCGTCGCGCAGCCACTGGACGATCGCGCCGCCCATGAAAACCGCGCCTTCCAGCGCGTAGGTGCGCTGCCCGCCGAATTCCCAGCCGATCGTGGTCAACAGCCGATGCCGCGATGCGACCGGCTGCGCGCCTGTGTTCATCAGCATGAAAAGGCCGGTGCCGTAGGTATTCTTGACGAGGCCCGGCTCGACGCAGCCCTGCCCGAAGGTCGCGGCCTGCTGGTCGCCGGCGACGCCTGTGATCGGAATCGGCGCGCCGAACAACGCGGCGTCGGTATGGGCGATCGCTCCGCTCGATGCCACGACTTCGGGAAGCACGGCGCGCGGGATATCGAAGAGCGCCAGCAGCTCGTCGTCCCATGCGCCTGCGCGGATGTCGAAGAGCGCGGTGCGCGCGGCATTCGATACATCGGTTACGTGGCGGCGGCCTGCGCTCAGTTGCCAGAGGAGCCAGCTATCGACGGTGCCGAACGCCAATTCGCCGCGGCACGCGCGCGCGCGCAGGCCGGGCGCGCTGTCGAGCAGCCACGCGAGCTTGGTCGCGGAAAAGTATGGATCGATGCGCAAGCCCGTCTTTTCTTCGATGAGCGATTCCGCGCCGGATTCGATCAGACGGGCGCAATGCGCGGCGGTGCGGCGGTCCTGCCAGACGATCGCGGGTCCGACGGGCGCGCCCGTTTGCCGGTCCCAGAGCAGCGTGGTTTCGCGCTGATTGGCGATGCCGATGGCGGCGATATCCGAAGCCCGCGCGCCGGCCTTCTGCATCGCTTCGTGCGCGACGGCGAGTTGCGACTGCCAGATGTCGGCGGGATCGTGCTCGACCCGCCCCGGCTGCGGATAATGCTGCGCGAACTCCCGCTGCGCGCTCGCTATCACGCTGCCCGAATGGGCGAACAGCATCGCGCGGGAACTGGTCGTGCCCTGGTCGAGGGCAAGGATAAAACGTCGCTGGCTCATGCGGCCACTCCAGACAGCCGGTTCGGAGAATGTTCGAATACGAATCTGAATATTCGTTTTCAACCATCGTAGCATCGCGTGGCGTCGACGGAAAGATGGCGGACGCACTGTTCGAGCGCATGTGAACCGGCAATTTCAGAGCCGGCGTTGGTCGGCGGCGGCTTTCGTCGTACACTGCGCGCATCCGATAATTTTCATTTTTTTGCGATTCCGAGCAGCTTTCGATGACATCCGACCAAGCACTGAACGGCAGGCAGCGCGCGCTGCTGGATCGCGTCGCCCGAGACGGCTTCGCGACCATCGAAGACCTCGCGGCGCAATTCGACGTCACACCGCAGACGATCCGGCGCGACGTCAACTGGCTGTCCGATCGGAACCTGCTGCGCCGATATCACGGCGGCGCGAGCGCGCTGACGAGCTCCGAGAACGCCGCGTACACGGCGCGTCAGGAGATGTTTCTCGACGAGAAGCGTCGCATCGCGAGGCGGGTCGCGGCGGAGATTCCGAATCACGCGACGCTCTTCATCAATCTCGGCACGACGACCGAGGAAGTGGCGCGCGCGCTGCGCCAGCATACGGGCCTGCGCGTCATCACGAATAACCTGAACGTGGCGAACATTCTCGCGGACGAGTCCGACGCGGACCTGATGGTCGCGGGCGGCAAAGTGCGCGCGCGCGACAAGGGCGTCGTGGGCGAGCAGGCCGTCGACTTCATCCGGATGTTCAAGGTGGACTTCGGGATCATCGGCATTTCGAGCATCGAGGAAGACGGCACGCTTCGGGACTTCGACATCGCGGAAGTGCGCGTGGCGCAGGCGATCATCGAGCAGTCGCGCACGGTGTTTCTCGTTGCGGATCATTCGAAGTTCGGCCGCGCCGCGCTCGTGAAACTCGGGCATCTCAGCCAGATCGACGCGCTCTTCACCGACGCCCCGCCGCCCGAATGGATCGCGGAAAGTCTCGCCGATGTCGCCGTGCATGTCGCGGATTAAGGCGACGCGATCGGCGAACCGTCCTTGTCGTCCGCAGCGTCGCGGACACTACAATCGGGTACTTTGACAGCATCCGCTTACAAGCACGGGGACGCGAACATGGCGCAAGCGCCGCACATCGGCCGGAAGGAAGACCGCAGCACGCACAACGAACGCCGCTGGCTCACGACCGGCGGTCCGATTCTCTTTTTGCTGCTCTGGTCCGCCGGCTTTCCGATTGCGAAAACCGGCCTGCATTACGCGTCGCCGCTGACGTTTCTCGCAATACGTTTCGCATTGAGCGTCGGCGTGCTGCTCGCGGTATGCGCCGTGAAGCGTCCGCAATGGCCGCGCAACGCGCGCGCGTGGCTGCATCTCGGCGTCGTCGGCTTTCTCGTGCAGGTGATGTACTTCGGACTGAGTTATCTGTCGATGACCGCGGGCATCGCGACGTCCGTGCTCGCGCTGATCGTGTCGTTGCAGCCGATTCTCGTCGGCGTGCTCGCGCCGAAGTTCGTCGGCGAACGCATCGGCGTGCGCAGATGGATCGGCTTGCTGCTCGGGCTCGCGGGCGCGGCCGGCGTGATCGTCGCGCGCGGGCCGCTGCATGCGGAATCGCTCGGTCCGGTGCTGATGGCGATCGGCGCGCTCGTCGGAATCACGGCCGCGATGCTCTATGAAAAGCGCCTGGGGACCGCGCAAGATCCGGTGACATCGAATCTCGTGCAATACAGCGTCGGCTTCGTGTTTTGCGCGCCGATGGCCTTGCTCTTCGAGCACACGCAAGTGCAATGGATGCCGACATTCATCGCGACGCTCGCGTATCTCGTCGTCGGCAATTCGCTGATCGCGATCACGCTGCTGCTTGCGATGACGCGTGCGGGCAAGGTCTCGCAAGTCGCGTCGCTGTTCTTCTTCGTGCCGCCGGCAGCCGCCGTGCTGTCGTACTTCTTTCTCGGCGAAGTGCTGCCGAGGACCGCATGGTATGCGATGGGCGTCGCCGTGCTCGGCGTCGCCATCGCCACATGGAAGCCGCGCAGATAGCGGCTAGTGCGAATGCTTCGGCACTTCCGCGCCACGGCATCCGACGAGAAAGTCGAAGTCGCAACCTTCATCGGCCTGAAGAACGTGCTCGACGTACAGCTTGCGATAACCCGTTTTATCCTCGGGAATCTCGCTCTTCGCCGCGTTCCACGCATCGAGGCGCGCGCGGATTTCATCGTCGCCGATGTCGATGCGTAGCACGCCGTTGTCGCAATCGAGCTCGATCCAGTCACCATCGCGCACGATCGCAAGCGGCCCGCCCGCGCGTGCCTCGGGCGCGACGTGCAGCACGACGGTGCCATACGCGGTGCCGCTCATGCGCGCATCCGACACGCGCACCATGTCCGTCACGCCTTGCGCGAGCAGCTTCGGCGGCAAGCCCATGTTGCCGACTTCCGCCATGCCCGGATAACCCTTCGGCCCGCAATTCTTCATGACGAGCACGGAGTCCGCCGTGACATCGAGATCGGGATCGGCGATACGGTGCTTGTAGTCGTCGAAGTTCTCGAACACGACCGCGCGCCCGCGATGCTTCAGCAACGCAGCCGTCGCCGCCGACGGCTTCAGCACCGCGCCATTCGGCGCGAGATTGCCGCGCAGCACGCACAATCCGCCATCGGCGACGAGCGGCTTGTCGAGCGGGCGAATCACTTCGTCGTTGTAGAGCGGCGCTTCCTTCACGTTCTCCCACAGCGTGTGGCCGTTCGCGGTGAGCGCATCCGGATGCGGAATCAGGTTCGCTTCGCCGAGACGCCGCAAGACGGCGGGCAAGCCCCCGGCGTAGTAGAACTCTTCCATCAGGAAGCGGCCCGAAGGCTGCAAATCGACGAGCGTGGGCGTGCCGCGACCGATGCGCGTCCAGTCGTCGAGTTCGAGCTTCACGCCGATGCGCCCCGCGATCGCCTTCAAATGAATCGCCGCATTCGTCGATCCGCCGATCGCCGCGTTCGCACGAATTGCGTTTTCGAAGGCCTCGCGCGTGAGCAGCTTGGACAGACGCAAATCCTCGAGCGCCATTTCGACGATACGCATGCCCGACAGATGCGCGAGCACATAGCGACGCGAATCGACCGCCGGAATCGCGGCGTTGTGCGGCAGCGTGACGCCGAGCGCTTCGGCCATGCACGCCATCGTCGATGCAGTGCCCATCGTGTTGCAGGTGCCCGTCGAGCGCGACATGCCCGCTTCCGCCGACATGAACTCGTGAATCGAAATCTTGCCCGCCTTCACCTGCTCGCTGAGTTGCCATACGACCGTGCCCGAGCCGATGTCGCGTCCTTCGTGCTTGCCGTTCAACATCGGTCCGCCCGAGACGACGATCGCGGGCACGTCGCAGCTCGCCGCGCCCATCAGCAACGCGGGCGTCGTCTTGTCACAGCCGACGAGCAGCACGACCGCATCGACGGGATTGCCGCGTATCGCTTCCTCGACGTCCATGCTCGCGAGATTGCGCGTGAACATCGCGGTGGGACGCAAATTCGATTCGCCGTTGGAGAACACCGGAAACTCGACGGGGAACCCGCCCGCTTCGAACACGCCGCGCTTCACGTGCTCGGCGAGCTTGCGGAAGTGCGAATTGCACGGCGTTAGTTCGGACCACGTATTACATATGCCGATGATCGGCTTGCCCGCGAACTCGTGGTCCGGAATGCCCTGGTTTTTCATCCAGCTCCGGTACATGAACCCGTTCTTGTCGGCGGTGCCGAACCACGCGGCCGAACGGAGCTTGGCTTTTGGGGCGCTCATGGCTTTGATCACTTGATGGGAAAGACCTATAAATAGCATGACTATATCGATGGGGCGTACCGGGAAAACGCTAATCGCCACGTCAAAACACTCTGCATATAGTTTGTCTATTGAAGTCAGCGCGCGGGCTTCGTCGTCCCAATTACTAGTTCAAAACGCCGCGCTCTCGAATCGCCCTCTCGCACTGTTCGCATGGTCATCCGCAACGCTTCGTTCTTTCATCCATGAAAGCCGCGTGTGTATGACGTGCCGTGAGACCCAGTATCTGACAGCGATCGACGATGAGTCGACCCATCGACCAACGAAGAAGAGACCGGAGGAACACATGGCGCAGAATCGGGATGACGACGCAAACGACAGCAAGCTCATCAGCGCGGGCCGGCGCGGCATCATGCAGGGCGCGGGACTCGGCGCGGCGCTGTCGCTCCTGGGCGGCGTGACCGGTGGCGGCGGTTTGATCTCGTCCGCGCAGGCGGCCGAAGCGGCGTTTCCGCAGCACAAGAAATGGAAGATCGTGTTCGTCAATCATGTGACGACGAACCCGTTCTTCGTGCCGACGCAATACGGCATTCAGGATGCGTGCTCCATGTTCGGCATGGACTATCAGTGGACCGGCTCGGCCACGTCCGACGCGGGCGAAATGGTGCGCGCGGTGAATTCTGCGATCGCTGCGAAAGCCGATGCGATCGCCGTGCCGATCGTCGATCCGAACGCATTCGACAAGCCCATTCAGGCCGCGCTCGACGCCGGCATTCCCGTATTCGCTTACAACGCCGATGCACCGCGCGGCAAGACGAATCCGCGGCTCGCATACATCGGACAGGATCTGTATCTGTCGGGTTATCAGATGGGCGAGCGAATCGCCAGCATGATCGACAGCGGCATGGTCGCGCTTTTCATCGCGACGCCGGGACAGTTGAACATTCAGCCGCGTCTCGACGGCGCGAGCGATGCGATCAAGAAATCCGGCAAGAAGATCGACATTCAGACCGTTGCGACGGGCGCGACCGTCAACGAAGAACTGTCGAAGATCAAGTCGTTCTATCTCGGCCATCAGGACCTGAAAGGCATGTTCGCAGTCGATGCCGGCAGCACGCAAGGCGTCGCGCAAGTGATGAAGGAATCGAACCTGCCTTCGAAGGGCGTGCATGGCGGCGGCTTCGATCTGTTGCCGCAGACGATCCAGCTCATCCACGAAGGCTTCCTCGATTTCACCATCGACCAGCAGCCGTATGTGCAGGGCTTCTACACGGTGATGGAAGCGTTCGTGTTCCTCGCGTCGGGCGGGCTCGTCGGGCCGGCGAACATCAATACCGGTCTCAAGTTCGTGACGAAGGATACGGTGGAGCCGTATCTCAACACGTCGACGCGTTATGAAGGCAAGACCACCAAGCCGCAAATCGTGCCGATGAAAGGGGCCATCAAGTCCTGATGAACACAGTGAACGAACCCCGTAAAGCAACGACGCCCGCGCGGATCGCCAGTCCGCGCGGTGCGTGGGCGTCGCATTGGGCGCCGGAGTTGCGCATCCTCCTCGTGGCCGTGCTGCTCGCGGCTTACTTCCAGTTCATCAACCACGACTTCCTGTTCAGCAACGCGAGCCTCGTCAACCTTTCGCAGTATGTCGCGCCGGTCGCGATCATCGCGTTCGGCGAGATCATGCTGATGATCGGCGGCGACATCGATCTGTCGGCGGGCATGGTCTTCGCATTCGCGCCGTTCATGATGGTGTTCGCGAACGAAGCGGGCGCGCCGATGTGGCTCGCGGTGATCGCGGGGCTCATCGCCGCGGCGATCATCGGCTTCGTGAACGGCGCGGTGACGGTCTTTCTGCGCCTGCCTTCGTTCGTGACGACGCTCGGCACGCTCTTTCTCATCAACGGCATCACGCTGACCGTCTCGCGGGGCACGCCCGCCGCGACGCCGGGCTCGCCGGAATTCGCCGCCGTGATGGGCGCGTGGGGCTATAGCGAGATCATCTGGACCGTTGCGATCGCGTTCGTCATGCATGTGCTGTTGCGGCATACGCGCTGGGGTCTGCACACGCAGGCGGCGGGCGCGAATCCGCTCGGCGCGAGCGAAGCGGGCATTCATGTGAACCGGCTGCGGCTCGGCAATTTCGTGCTCGCGGCGGTGCTCGCCGGATTCACGGGCATTCTCGAAAGCTTTCGCATCACGTCGATCGATCCGCAAGCGGGCGGCAATCAGATCATGTTCCTCGCCGTGGCCGCTGCCGTGATCGGCGGGACGCCCTTGACGGGCGGCTCGGGCACGATTGTCGGCGGACTGCTCGGCGCGGCGGTGCTCGGCATTCTGAGCGATGGCTTCACGCTCATCGGCATCAACGCGTTCACGTTCAACATCATTCTCGGCGCCGCGATTCTCGCCGCGATGATCTTCAATATCCACATCGGCCGCATTCGCCGCAAGGGAGCACGGTGATGGCAGACCCGCAAGCAGCAGCCGCCACCGATCTCGCGCTGCGCGGCGACAAGCTCGTCAAACGCTTCGGCGCGGTGACGGCGCTCGACGGCGTGTCGCTTACGCTCGGCCGTGGCGAGATTCTCGGCATTCTCGGCGACAACGGCGCGGGCAAGTCGACGCTCGTGAAGATTCTCACGGGCTTTCATCAGCAGACGAGCGGCACGCTGCATGTGCACGGCGAGGAAACGCTGCTGAAGTCCGTCGATCATGCGCGCGCGCTCGGCATCGAATGCGTGTATCAGGACCTTGCGCTCGCGAATTCGCTGTCGATTTATCACAACATGTTCCTCAATCGCGAGATCGTGCGGCGCGGTCCGTTCAGGCTCGTCGACCACAAGCAGATGCGCGAGCGCGCGGCGCAATGTCTCGAGGATATCGGCGTACATGTGCCTTCGGTCGATCTGCCGGTCGAGCGTCTGTCGGGCGGTCAGCGTCAGGCGATCGCGGTCGCGCGCGCGGTGCATTCGAACGCGAAAATCCTGTTGCTCGACGAGCCGCTCGCCGCGATGGGCGCGCGCGAGGCCGCGCTCATCATCGATCTCGTGATGCGTTTGAAGGAAAAGGGCGGCCTCTCGATCATCATGATCATGCACAACTATGCGCAGACGCTGGACATCGCGGATCGCATCATGTTGATGCAGCGCGGCCGCGTGACTTACGAGCAGCGCAGCGCGAACACATCGGTCGCGGAACTGATGGACATCGTGAGACGGGAATATCGGGCGATGCGCGCGACGACCGCTCAATAGCCGTTTCGAGCTGCGCGTCATGGATTACCGCAACCCCAAGCAACGCAAGAGCATGCACGGACGCATCGTGCAGGAGCTCGGCATGCAGATCGTCAGCGGGCGCATTGCGCCGGGCGAGCGTCTGCCCGCCGAGCCCACGCTCTGCGAAAGCTACGGCGTGAGCCGTCCCGTGCTGCGCGAAGCGACGCGCGTGCTCGTCGCGAAGGGGCTCGTAGTATCGAAGCCGCGCGTGGGCAGCGTCGTGCGCGCGCGCGACGAATGGCACATGCTCGACCCGGACGTGCTCGTCTGGACCATCAGCCATCTTCCCGAAGGCGAGTTCTTCCGCTCGCTGATGACAGTCCGCCAGATCATCGAACCGGCCGCCGCCGCGCTCGCGGCCATCTCCGCGACGGATGACGACATCGCGCGCATCGGCGCTGCGTATGAGCGCATGGAAGGTGCGCAGACCGCCGCCGATCTGCTCGTTCCGGACCTCGAGTTTCATCGCTCGATCATGGCGGCGACACACAACGACATGCTCGCGTATATCGGCAACATGCTGTCGCTCGCGCTCAGCGAGTCGATCAAGCTCACGAGCCGCCACCCGAATACGCACGCGCTGTCACTACCGCGTCACAAGGCGATCTTCACCGCGATCGCGAACCGCGATGCGCTCGCGGCGCGTCAGGCGAGCGTCGTGCAGCTCGACAACGCACGCGCCGACGCCACGTCCATCCTCGGCGGCGCGGCGCTCGAACCGGACCGTCCCCTCTCCGGGTAAGTTTTCCCGATCTTTCGCGTCGTAACGTTTGCATCGGACGAAATTCATTCAAGTCCCGTTCATCCCTGCCGTAAACCCTATTGAGACCGGCTTCGACGCGGTCTCCTCTTCGCCCCACGTGTCCGGCAGCGCCCTCTTCCGGACGGCTCACCGGGGTTAATCGACAAGCATTCCACCGTTCCTGCGTCCGACGCGGGACGAAGGTCCGTTACCGGTCCGTCCGCGTTCGTCCGGACGACTCGCGCAACGTACGCCTACTTCGTGGAGATGGATGTCAGCCACTTAGTAATCCGTATTGAAATGACGAACTTCGCTCCGGCCTTCCGCTTCATCCGATTCAAGTCTATTGCGCTCGTTGCAGCGGTGAGCGTGTTGGTCACCGCATGCGGCGGCGGCGGTGGCGGCGGCAGCGACAACGCGTCATCGAGTAGCGCCGCGCAGAGCGGCAGCGCGTCGGCTTCTTCCGCGAGCGTGACGGGATCGGATACATCGCCATCGGGCACGGGGACGACCAAGCTCACGACGAGCCCGCCCGCCACCGCGAGCGACACCTCCGACGACACCGCGTCGAGCGGCACATCTTCGCCCACGGTCAGCGCGCCCGCTCCGGCGTCGAGCACGGATAGCACGAGCACCGATAACGCGAGCACCGGCAACACAGGCACCACGACGCCGACGCCGACGCCGTCCGCGCGACTCTTCTACGGCGTGAACGGTCACAACAATGAAGGCGGCGCCTACGATATCTCCAGCCCCGCGCTGCAGCTTTCGCAATTGCAGGATCTCGGCGCGAAGCTGTATCGCAACGAGGTCTATAGCCAGGGCACCGCGAACAAGCTCGCGGGCATCGCCGACATCATGGCGGCAGGCGGCGTCACCGTGTATCCGGTGATCCTGATGGATATCGCCACGTTCATCAACGAAACCGACGGCTACAACGCCGGTTTCGCGCTCGGCCAACAGACGGCGAGTTCGCGCCGCTATGCGTACTACGAGGTCACGAACGAGATGGAATCGGCGCTGCTGCTCGGCAATGTCGATGGCGTGCTTCCGTCGCAATACGATGCCGTCAAGTTCAGGATCCTGCGCGGCGTCATTCGCGGGATGATCGCGGGCATCAAGTCGGTCGATACGTCGGGGAAGATCATTCTGGGCGGCGGCACCTGGCTGCACTACGGCTTCGCGCAAATGCTCGCGGCCGGCACGGAGCCGGATGGCAGCACGGGGCATGAGGTCGTGAATTGGGACATCACCGCGTGGCACTGGTACTCGGACATGAACGACATCACCAACGCGTGCGGCGGCACGGGCTGTCACAACGTGCTCGCGGCGCTTCAGGCGCTCGGCAAGCCGATCTGGATCAACGAGGCCGGCGTGCGCCCGAACTTCGGCACCGATCAGCAGATCGCGGCATATCTCGTCGGCAACAAGATGTTGGCGCAGTTCGTCGCGCTCGCATCGACCTACGGCATCGAATCGGTTCAGACGTACCAACTCTATGACGATCCGGCGGGTCTTCCGGGCGGCGGCGCATACGGCTTGCTCGAGAACGACGGCCACACGCAGAAGGACGCCTATGCCGCGTACAAGAACTTCGTCGCGGCGCATCCTATGTGATGCTTTCGCCTTCGATCAGCACGCGGCCATTGTCGATGCAGATGGGTATGTGCCTGAGACTCGCGCCAAGGCATGGACCATCGACGCACAAGCCGTCTTCGAAGCGAAACATCGCGCTGTGATGCGCGCACATCAGCAGCGCGCCTTCATAGGTCCAGAACGCGTCGGGCTCGTAGTTGAGCGGTATCGAGAAATGCGGGCAAACGTTGCGATACGCCCACGCATCGCCGCCGCGTCGCAGAACGAGAACCGATGGCGCGGCTTCGAAGCCGCCGCCATCGGGAATGTCGTCGAGCGCGCAAAGAACGTTCACGCGGGCTCCTTCACGAGCAGCGTGAAATCGCGCGCCACCTCGTAACCGCCCTCCTTCGCCACATACTCGATGACGAGCGAGCGCTTCACGCCGAACACTGCATCGGAGTTCACATACGGATCGTCGGACGAGTAGAGCGCGGTTGTCAGCGGCTCGTAGCCGGGTGCGTCGATACGAAAATGGATGTGCGCGGGACGCATCGGATGACGTCCCGTAGCGACGAGCATCTGGCCGACGGGACCATCGGTCGGAATCGGATAGCTCGTCGGCTTGATCGAATGGAACGCGTACGCGCCGTCGGCATTCGTGCGAAAGCGCCCGCGCAGATTGCCTTCCGGCTGATCCGGGTCTTGGCCTTCGTACATGCCGTTCGGCGCGGTTTGCCAGACTTCGATCAGCGCATCGGCGACGGGCTTGCCGTTCACGTCGCCGACCGTGCCATGAAAGAACACCGGCTCGCCATCGCTTTGCGCGATGTTCGCGCCGAACGCCGATTCCTTCACGCCATCGCGATAGAACGGGCCGAGCAGACTGCTTTCGGTCGCGGCTTCATCGAGATGCTGATTGATGTCGTCGAGCACGATGGAAAGCCCCAGCGTATCCGACAGCAGAATGAACTCCTGCCGGATGCCGTCGCACTTCTTGCCCGTCGCCGTGAGGAACTCGATGCCGCGTCGCCATTCGTCGTGCGTGAGGTTCACTTCGCGCGCGAACGCATGCAGATGACGCACCAGCGCGACGACGATCTCCTTCGTGCGCGCATCGGCGCATTGGCCGAAGGCGTCGGCGACGGATTGCGTGAGGTGTTCGTTCATGGTCGTCGTCCTTCGTAGGCCGCTTCGATCAGCGCACGCAGCGGCGCGCGTTCGACCGGACGCGGATTCCAGTACGGGCTTTTCAACGCGATATCGACGGCGATGTCGATATCGCTCTCCTTCATGCCGATGTCCTTGAGCGCGGTCGGCGCGCCGTTCGCCCGTGCGAGTTCGAATGTGCCTTGCGCGGCATCGTCGGCGTCCAATGCGCGAGCGATGCGCTTCATCGCGCCGGGCGCGGCATCGCGGTTATAGGCGAGCGCGTGCGGCAGCACGATGGTATGCGTTTCCGCGTGCGGCAGATTGAACGTACCGCCGAGCGTATGACACAGCTTGTGATGCAACGACATGCCTACGCTTCCGAGCACCGCGCCGCACAGCCAAGCGCCGTAGAGACAATCGCTGCGCGCATTCATATCCTCAGGATTCCGGACGACCTTGCCGATGCCTTGCGCGAGCGCGCGAATGCCTTCTTCGGCCATCAGGCTCACGATGGGATTCGCGTCCTGCGCGTACAGTCCTTCGGCAGCGTGCGCGATCGCGTTGATGCCGCTCGTCACCGAAAGCGACGCGGGCAGCGAGACCGTGAGTTGCGGATCGTAGATCACGGTCTTCGGCAGCACGCGCATGTCGCGGCCGGTCCTCTTCGAGCCGGCTTCGGTGAGGCCGTAGATCGGCGTCATTTCCGAGCCTGCGTAAGTGGTCGGCACGGCGAGTATCGGCAATGACGATGTCAACGCGATCGCCT
Organism: Caballeronia sp. NCF2; assembly: GCF_023631205.1. Classification (NCBI taxonomy): domain Bacteria; kingdom Pseudomonadati; phylum Pseudomonadota; class Betaproteobacteria; order Burkholderiales; family Burkholderiaceae; genus Caballeronia; species Caballeronia sp. NCF2. The sequence continues at coordinate 133,903 of NZ_JALQDN010000069.1, forward strand.
TGCCGAGACCGGTCGTCGAGCCGCCGCCGATGGCGATCGCGCAATCCGCGCCGATGCGCTCCGCATACTCCCGCGCCGCGCGCGCCGTTTCGACGGGAACGTGCATCACCGCTTCGGCGAACACGCCCGCCGCGCGATGTCCGATGCGTTCGGCGAGCGCTTCGGCCTGATCGCGTTGCGGCGGCGTCGAGAGAATGAGCGCGCGCCTTGCGCCCAGAAGTTCGATTTCGCGTTCGACGTGTTCGATGCTTCCCGCACCGAACACGACGCGCGACGGCATGCCCTGATAAACGAACGATTGCATGATTTCGGGTGCGCTCAACGTGGATAGTAAGGCGGAATATTGGCGTCGACATTCACCCACACCGACTTTGCCTGAGTATATTCGCGCATCACTTCGAAGCCCATCTCGCGTCCGTATCCGCTCGCGCCGACGCCACCGAAAGGCGATCCCGGACTCACGCGCTTGTAGCAGTTGATCCACACCATGCCGCTCTTCAGTTGCCGCGCGAAGAGATGCGCGCGTTGCAGATCGCGCGTCCAGAGTCCCGCGCCCAGGCCGTATTCGGTGCCGTTGGCAATCGCCAGTCCTTCTTCATCCGATCTGAACGTGCTGACGGTGACGAACGGGCCGAACACTTCCTCCTGCGCGACGCGATCGGTCGGCTTCGCCTGCACGATGGTCGGTTCGACATAGCAGCCTTTCGCGAGCCCCGCGGCGTCCGGCGACTTGCCGCCCGCGAGCACGCGACCGCCCTGCTCCCGCGCGACATCGACATACGAAAGCACGCGATCGCGATGCATCTGCGATGTGAGCGGACCCATTTCCGTAGACGGATCGAGCGGATCGCCGATGCGGATCGAGCGCGCGAGCGACGTGAAGCGTTCGAGCAAGTCATCGGCGATGGATTCGTGCACGATCAGCCGCGACGCCGCAATGCACGCCTGCCCTTGATTATGAAAGATGCCGAACGCGGAACCTTGCACGACAGCATCGAGATTCGCGTCGCCGAACACGACGTTCGCCCCTTTGCCGCCGAGTTCGAGCTGCACTTTCTTCAGATTGCCGCTCGATGCCTGCACGATCTTGCGGCCCACCGCCGTCGATCCGGTGAACGCCACCTTGCCGATCTCGGGATGCTCCGCGATGTATTGACCCGCGACGTGACCGAGACCCGGCAGCACGTTCACGACGCCCGCCGGAAAGCCGACCTCGGCCATCAACTGCGCGATCGCGAGGCTCGACAAGGGCGTGAGTTCGGCGGGCTTCATCACGACGCAATTGCCCGCCGCGAGCGCGGGCGCCATCTTCCAGCTCGTGAACATCAGCGGAAAATTCCACGGCACCACTTGTCCGACGATGCCGACCGGTTCGCGCGTCAGATAGTTGAGAAAGCCGGCTTCGACAGGAATCACCGAGCCTTCGAACTTGTCGGCCATGCCGCCGAAATAGCGGAACGTCGCGGCCGTGCGCGGCACATCGAGATTGCGCGTATCGCGAATCGGATGGCCGGTGTCAATCGATTCGAGGCGCGCGAGTTCATCGGCGTTCGCTTCGATAGCGTCGGCGAGTTTCAGGAGCAGGCGTCCGCGATCCGCCGCCGCCATCGCGCTCCACGCCGGGAATGCCTTTTTTGCGGCTTGAACCGCGCGATCGACATCCTCGCGGCCGGCCATCGAGACTTGCGCGATCTCGCTGTTGTCGTGCGGATTCAGTGTCGCGAGCGTTTCGCCGGACAGGGCGGCCACGAAGCGGCCGTCGATGAAGAGTTGCGTTTGCATGTCTTGCTCGTGTCGAAGATTGAAGACGAAGCGTTCCCCGCGACGCCTTTTTCAAGGCATCGTTCTTGTCGAAGGGAAACCGTAGGCGGCTTAGAACGCGACCGGATACGGCGGCAGTTCGCCGCTTTCGTAGCGCCTCGGCAGATCGGGCGTCGCGTTCTCCCAGACGAGAAGCATCGAGCGTTTCTGCGAATAACCCTTGTGGCGGATGTCGGCGGGCATCGCGGCGATATCGCCGGCGTTCATCGTGATGCGCGCGCGCGGCTCGCCGGTGTCCTTGTCGGCCACATCCCAGATGATCTGATCCGACAGTTGCAGGAACCACTCGACGCGATCGTTGCCGTGAAAAACCGGCAGCACGAATTCCTCGGTCGTCGGGCAAAAGAGGCTTTGCTTGCACACGGACGTGACCGATGGATTCCACGTCACGTCCGAACGCGACAGATACTTGAAGAGGCTGAACGCGTGCAATTGCCCTTCGAATTCAGGCTCCGCATGAATCTCCGGCTCGTCTTGCGATACATCCGCGAACTGGCGATTCACCGGGAAGTCGTCGCGCAACGGCGAATCGCCTTCGAGGCCCGGCATGCGCTTCGTCGCGATGCGCGTGCGGTCGATCGCCGCGATGTTGTCGCCGTGCTTGGCGCCGAATGCCGAGCCGGTTTCCTCGGGTGCCGCGAACGGATCGAAGCCTTCGTTCACCCAGTCCTTCAGGATTGCCTTGAACGTCGCCATGATGATCGGCGTTTCGAATTGCTGCGTGTAATCGACGCCCGCTTCGCGGAAGCTCGCGTTGTACGCGCCGGCATACATGTCGACCTTGCCGTAGTGATTGCGCGTGCCGATCACTTCATCGAAATTGACCCAGCCGTAGAAGAAACCCCACGCGACGTCGCGCATCATCGCGCGCAGGAAGTCGTCGGCGTGCATCTGATGCGAGCGCGTCTGTCCTTCTGCCGGCCACTTCACGGTGACGAAATACGCGTCGCGGCTGAACTCGAACTCGCCGAGCTTGAACGTGCGATAGCCGGTGGACGCATCGGGGTCGGTGGCGACGACGCTTTGCAGAAAAATGGCTTGATCCATGATGTTTTTGCTCCGAAAGATGAGAGTTCGCGGCGGCGTTACTGGATGCAGATGTCGGCCCATTTCTCGACCGATTCCGCGCCGGCAATCGTCTGCACGAGCAGCACGCCGGTCTTTCTCGCTTCGAAGCGATACGCCGCGCCCGCAGGCAGCAGCGCCTGATGTCCGCGACGCAAGCGCACGAAGCCCATCTTCTGGCCTGAGGGCTCGCCTTCGAGTTTCACCGAGCCTTCGATATCGGCGCTTACGAGCGCGCCATCTGAAGGCTTGATGAAGTGCACGTCGATCTCGCCATCGAGCGCGACGACGAATTCATCGTGCGATGCCGTGAACCACGCCGACACGCCTTCCGCGCGCAGCGTTTCGATCACGTACTTGAGGTTCTTGCCGACGACCACTTTTTCGTACGGCGCGGACTGGCTCGCCACGTCGAACACGTTGGACATCACGTAATGCGATGCCTGTCCCTTGATGATTTCGATATTGCCTTTGCGATAGTTATCGAGGCTGCCGAGTCGGGTCTGTTGCATGTGTGTCTCCATGTCCGCGGTCACGTTCGCGGTGTCGCGCTGGAATCAAGATTAGGGCGGCGAGCGCTGCGAGGCAATGAATCGAGGTTCGCGTTTGCCGAACGATGCGTGCTCGATCGCAGCCCTAGGGAAAGTACTTACTTTTGCGCGTTTTTATCCGCGAGCCACGGATAGCGCTGCGTGTCCGCGCTTTCGTAATCCGGGTCGAGATAGATGAAGCAGCGCTGGATCTTGAAGTCGCGGATCTCGAAGACATCGATCCAGCGGCCCGCGTGCGTGACGCCCGCGCGCCAGTCGACGCCGCTTTGCGTCGTGCCGTAACTCGTGCCTTCGATGACCACCGTATCGCCCTGCTGGATCCCGTTCAGATACGCGAGGTCGTGCTTGAACTTCGCGACGATCGAGCCGAGGTCCGCGAAGAGTTGTTCAAAGGCCGCGCGGCCTGTCGCGATGCCCCATTTGGGGAAATAGACTTCGGCGTGATCGTCGAAGAGATCGAAGAATGCTGCGCCGCGATCGAGCCTGCGCAGATATTCGAGCGCGATGGTCTTGCGCTGTTCGTCGCTCATGGTGATGGGGTTCATGCTTTAGTCTCCTGATGTCGGATTCAATGCAGCGTGCGCAGATACGCGATGATTTTTTGCCGCCGTGCTTCGTCGCCTTCGAAATAGGTCATCGCGTTGCCGGGCGCGACGGCTTGCGTGTCGGTGAGCCACGCGTCGAGCAGCTTGTCGTCCCAGACCTTGCCCGACGCGGCCGCCTTCATGCCCGCCGAATACTTGAATCCGGGCTCCGATGCCATCGGCTTGCCGACGATGCTGAAGAGATTCGGCCCTTGTCCGTTGGGTTCGCCCTTGCCGAAGGTGTGGCACACGGCGCAGTTGTTCGTCGTGAGTTTCTTGCCGATCGCGACGCTGTCCTGCTGCGCATGTGCCGCAGAACTGGCGAGCGCGAATATCGCAATTACGTTAGCCATCCGAATCATGATTGACCTCCATTGGCTGATTGCGCCGCGCGATACGCGAACGCGATGATCGGTCCGAGCGTGCCGCCGCCCGCCCAGTAAGCACGCGCGGACGCCGACGCCACGCAATTGCCCACGCCGTACAAACCCTTGATCGGCTCGCCGCGCGTATCGAGCACTTGCCCATGCGAATTGGTCTTCGGACCGCCTTTGGTATCGAGATTGCCTGCGACGATGAGCGCCGCGTAATACGGTCCTTTGGCCGAGAGCGGATACATCGTCTCGTTCTTCTGATCGGCTTTCTTCGATACGGGTCCGTTGAAAAGCTTCTCGACGATGCGCTCGCCGCGATGGAAGTCCTGATCCACGCCCGTCTTCGCGAAGCCGTTGAAACGCTTGATCGTCGCGTCGAGACTGCGCACGAAGTCGTCGCTCAACGTGGCGCTACCGAGCGCGCTCTGGTACTTCGCCATGCGTTCGCGAATCGCGCCCGCCAGTTCCGCAAGCGTGTTGCCGCGCAGTACGTGCCGGTCGTTCGATCCCTTGGGAACGATGAGGCTGCCGTAGTCATCGCTTGCGCAATGCTCCTGCGCCTGCTGATCCCAGATGGAAACGAGCGTGAGATTCGGATACTCGCCCTTCGCGCCGTCCCATTCGGAGAACGCCGCACACACCTCGTTGTATGCGAGCTTCTCGTTCACGACGCGCTTGCCGTACTTGTTCACGTAGAGCATCGAATCGCCCGTGGGCGTGAAGATGCCGGACAGCGAGCCATCCTTCGCGATGGCCTTGTCGAGCGAGATCGGCGCCATCCACGAGTAGTTCATGTTGCGCAACTGCACGTCGAGCGCGCTGGAAATCCGCACGAAATCGCCTTCGTTGGTTGGCGCTGCACAACCGCCATACACCGCGCCGTGCAGGAAGTTCTTGCGCAACTCGGGATCGTGCGTGAAGCCGCCGGTCGCGAAGATCACCGCCTTCTTTGCGCGCACGCGAAAGAGCGTGCCCTCTTCCGTCAGCGATTCGACGCCGATCACCGCGCCCGTTTCATCGACGAGCACTTTCTGCACGCGATAACCCGTCTTGATGTCGATGCCGTCTCGGCGTGCTGCCGCGCTCATCGTGCGGATCGCGACGCGGCCGCCGTCCGACATGCTCGGCAAACCGTCTTTAGGAAACAGCACGCGGCCGCGCGGCGCCTTGTCTTCGGGCAACTCGGCCCAGTAATCCGGCACCGCGCCTTCATGCCGATACGGCAGCGCGCCCTTGCTCGCGAGCAACTCCGCCGCCGGCGATGCGCTGTCGTAGATCGCCTCGCACATCTCGTACTCCCAGTCGGACAGACCGAGCTTCGGCAATGACGGATCGTATTGCTCGGGCCGAGACAGACGCGCGACATAGCGCATGTAATCAGGCTTCGGATCGGCGATGCCCGCGCGGCGCATCGGCTCGTTGTTCGGCACCCAGTACCAGAACGCGGCCTTCGCGGCCGTGCCGCCGACGCTGCCTGCCTTCTCGAGAATCACGACGCGGTTTCCCAGCCAGCGCGAGAACAGCGCGCACGGCAATCCGCCGCCACCGCCGCCGCACACGACCACGTCATACTCCGCGTCGAACTTGACATCGCTCGCCGCGCGCGCCGTGAGCGACACCGCGCCGAACGCCGCCGCCGCCGTTCCTGCGCCAGCGGCCTTGATGAAGCTGCGCCGCGATGCGGCAGAAAGCTTGTTCGTCTCACTCATGTTTGTCTCCATCGTTTGAATGTGCTCACCAGTAGTGCCACGCCTGCACGAGAATTCCGTTGGTGAGCGTGGTGTTGCGGCCCGAAACCGAGTGTTGGTATTGGATCGAAAGCTGGTCGTACATCTTCTGGTGCAGGAACGGCAGGCTATTCGGCTTGAACTGGAACAGCACGCCGAGTCCCACGGTCGTTTCGCGGCTCGCGCTATTGGAAAGCGGCATCCCCGCCGTCTGATTGAAGGTGCCCCCGCTCGTCTGATAGTCGAGGCCGACGAAAGGAATCGCGAAGGGGTTGTCGGGCGGCGAGATGCTGTAGCCGACACGCAAATTCAGATGGAACGTGTTGCCCGGGCTCAGATCGTCCTGACCCGAGCGCAGCGTGCGTCCGCGCAGAATGCCGCCGAGCAGGAGGTCTACGTTCAGGTGTCCGTACCAGTCGTCATAGAAGACTGACGGCCAGAACGACCACGTATTCGTCGATACCGCGTTCTGCCCGACGGGCACTTGTACATAGGTCTGAAAGCCGAGCGTCGTCGCGGGCGCGGGGTTGTACCAGACGAGCCCGCCGACGAGCGGATCGCCAATGCCGCTTGCCGAGAATTGCGAGCCCTGCGTGCGGATCGCGGGCACCGTGATGCTCGCGTTGAAGCCGACATGCGGCAGCGACGGCACTTTCCAGTAGTGGATGAACGTCGATAGCCCGACGAAGGTGTTCGTGCCCGGACCCGCGAGCTGATTGCCGTGTGAATCGAATGCGCGGCTGTCGTGATTCCATTCGAGGTTCTGGCCGAAGGAATCATAAGTGCCTTCGAAGTCGCTGCTGAACTGCCACGTTTGCGGACGGTCCGTCGCGAAGGGAATGCCCGACGCGTGGGCCATCGTGCAGGTTGCGCCAAGCATGGCGAGCGCGCATGCGTGACGTCGTCGTATCTTTGATTTCGGGTGCCGCATTTGCATCGTCGTCTCCGGTCGTTGGTGTCGTATGAGCGAACGTTACGAAGGCGCGGCGTATCGGTCTTTCAGGTTTCGGAAATTACAGATTCCGGCGGATGCGGGTTTACACCACGCACAAAGCACGCACGCGGCGTTCGCAAACGGCGACCCATCGCGCGTGCAAGAGCTTTGCGCTCGCATCTATACTCGCGTGGACAGCGGCATCGAAAGCCGCGAGAAAAGGAGACGTAACGATGAGCGCCATTGCAGCGCCCGCTCGTATCGACCGCTTCAGCAAGCTCGCGGGCGTTCCGGGACTCGAATACTGCATCTCGGGCCCGCGACCTTATTCGCTGGAATTGAGCAATTCGTCAGACATGATCTGCCTGCTGCTCGGCACGATCGTCTCCGATACGCGCTACGACGACGGCCCCGCCGCGCCCTTCACGTTTCGCGCGGAAACGGCCGCGTATCATCCGCGCGGCGGCAGCATGCGTATCGACGCGCACGATGTGCGGCATGGCTTCATCGCGTTTCGATATGCCGATGCGTTCGTGGACCGCATCGCCGATCGCAACGCGGAACCGTTGCGTCGCGCGGGCAGCCGCAGCAATCTCGACGCCGATCCGATCCGTCATCTCGTGCGCTATGCGCGTCAGAAAGCGCATGACGGATCGGGCAAGATCGATCCGTGGGAACTGCAGTGCGTCGCTACGCTCGCGTGGATCGAGACGACGCGTCATCTCGAACGCGCCGCGCGCGAACGTAAATCGGCGCTGACGGACGCTACATTCGCAACGCTCGCAGCTTATGTCGCCGACAACATCGATCAGAACCTGTCCTGCGCGGATATCGCCGCCGAGCTCGATCTGCCCGTGCGCGCGGTCTTCGATGGCGTGAAGGCGCGTACCGGTTATTCGCTCTATCGCTATGTGCTGGAGAAGCGCATCGGCGCCGCTGCGCGCATGTTGCGCGCGGACGATGCGCCGCTTGTCGATATCGCCGCCGCGTGCGGATTTTCGTCGCAGCAACACATGACGGCGCTCTTTTCGAAACGGCTCGGAACCACGCCACTGCGCTATAGAAAAGCCGCGGGATAAGCCAGGAGGAAGCATGGACCTCTTCATGTCGATGGAGGCCTTCGTTCGCGCAGCCGAAGCGCAGAGTTTCGCGAGCGCGGCGCGGCAGCTCGGCGTGGCGAAATCGGTTGTCACGTCGCGTGTGAAGCAACTCGAGGAGCACTTCGGCGTCGCGCTGTTTCATCGCTCGACGCGTGCCGTGCGGCTTTCGGAAGTCGGCGAATCCTACTATCAGGATTGCCTGCTGCTCGTGTCGAAAGTGAACGAGCTGTCGGGACGCGCGATTCCCGAAACGCAATCGCTCTGTGGCACGCTCAACGTTCATGTCTTGCCCGGCTTCGCGCTCGGACACTTTTCGCAGGCGCTGATCGCGTTTCGCGAGGCGCATCCGCGCATCGAGTTCGTCGTGACGGTGAACGATCGCGTGATCGATCCCGTGCAGGAAGGCTTCGATCTCGCTCTGCAGATTTATCCGCCCGCGTCGAATCTGCTCGTCGAGCGCAAGCTCTTTCCGGTGCGCGGCGTATTGTGCGCGACGCCCGCGTATCTCAAGGAAGAGCCTGCGATCGAGACGCCGCTCGATTTGCTGCGTCACGATTTCGCGCGTTACGCGCACTATCCGTGGGGCGACAACTGGCCGCTCATGAAGGGCAACGAGTGCTATGAGATCGCGCTCAACGCGGTGCTTAAAACCAATAGCGTGCATCTGCTGCTCGAGTTCGCGCGCGCGGGCGCGGGCGTCGTCTATCTGCCGACGATGGTCGCCGCGAGCGATCTGCTCGAACGCCGTCTCGTGCGCGTGCTGCCCGATTACGCGGCGCCGCCGTTGTGGCTGTCCGCGGTGTATCCGACTTCGCATCGTTCGACGACCAAGGTGAAAGCGTTCGTCGACTTCCTGCGCGAGCGCTATCTGAGCGAGCCGCAATGGGACAAGGCACTCGGCATTTCGCCGCCCGATGACGAAGAGCGCAACGTCGACGAAGAACTCGGCGACGTGTGATCGCAACTAGAGCACGTAGAGCCACGCGAGCAAGGTGACGATCGAAAAGAGCGTGGTCATCGAGATGACCGCGCCGACCACGCCCTTCTCGACGTCGTATTCCGAAGCAAGCACGTATGCGCTTTTCGCGGTCGGCACGGCGGCGCACACGACCGCGGCGATGGTCGCGTCGTGACCGAGTCTTGTCGCGAGGCACAGCGCGTACACGACGAGCGGCACGATCGCGAGCTTGAGCGCGGTCAACAGCGCGTAGAGATTGACGCGTCCGCGCAACTCGTCGAGCGTGAGATCGAGACCGATCGCGAAGAGCGCGCATGGCGTCAGTGCTTCGCCGAGTATCGTGAGAAACGATGCGACAGGAACCGGCAGCGTCAGTCCGACGACGGACCACAGCAGTCCGCAAATCGTCGCGAGAATGACGGGATTGGTCGCGATCTGCCGAACGAGCGCGGTGACATCGATCTTGCGCGATGCATCCATCCGGCCGATCTCGACCAGCACGACAAGCACAGGAAACATGATCGCGCCGACGAACACCGTCGCGACCGCCGCCGCGAGCACGCCGGGCTTGCCGTAGAGCGTCTTCAGGATCGGCAGCGCGACGAAGCCGGTGTTGGTCATCGCGACGGCAGCGGCGAGCATCGCAGCGGATGCGAGACTCGCGCCGCGCACGATGCGCGCGACGAGCAACACGGCGGCGAAGCAGATCATCGAGCCGCCGCCGAACGCCGCGAGAAAGCGCCATTCGAGCAGCGAGCGAAGCGACTCGTCGGCGATGGTCAGAAAGACCAGCGCGGGCATCGCGACGTAATAAGCGAAGCGCATCAGGGAAGGCGCGAGCGCATGCGGCATGTAGCCCGACACGCGCGCCACCCATCCGGTGAGAATGATGGCAAAGATCGGAAGGATCATGCCGGCAAGATGCATGGCGGACTCCGATATCGATGCAGCGCCCGGCGCGAGCGCTCGCTGCTGAAATGGGCATCATTATCGGAGAAAAACGACGCGCGACGTGCGATCTTGCGCAGCCGCGCGACGCTCGTCCGCTAGCGTGCGGCCAGCAACGCTCTCGCTTCCTCGCTCGACAGCACACCTCGCTCCTCGCGATTCGCGGCGCTCGCCGCGTAGACATCCTTGCGTGCGTGCGTGATGCCGAGCGGCGCGAAGCCGTTGGCCGGATTGAACGCGAGCCGTTCGATACGCGCTTCGTCGTCGACGGATGGCGGTGCATCGATTTCGAGTTCGCCGATGGTCACTACATCCGACTTCCACGCGATGGATGCATCGTTGACGGGCGTCGTTTCTTCATCGACGAAGAATTGCACGCCGAGTTGCCACTTGACCGGACCTTGCTCCAGACGATTGCAGATATCGGCGCGCAGATAGTTGTCGCCATGACGCTCGGCGTTCGTCCCCGAGGACGTCGACGGATGCGGATGCAGCGAATACTTGATCGCCGCCTGCCCCAGTTGCACGACCGATCCCCAGTAATGCTCCGTCGCCAGGCTGTCGACGTGATGCACTCTGGTTTCCTTGAAAAGGATCGCCAGAATGCGCGCGCCCTCGACGGGCCCGAGTCTTGCCATCATCATCTCGCGCAAGCCCTGCGCGATCCCGCTCACCGTGCCTTCCGCAAGCAACGCGACGATGATATCGGCGACCGCCATGAACTGAGCGGCGTCGCGCGCATGTGAGCGACCGCCTTCGTTGGTCATCAGCAGATCGGTTTCGGCGCCCTCTTCCGTGAAGAACTTGAGCGCGATGCCGCGAACGTCCGGCGACGTGTCCGGCTGCGGACACGGCTGTCCGTTGGAGATGCGGCATGCGGCGCGATACGTCGCCGGGTGCTTCGCGAAGGGGCCGAATCGCGCGGCATCCGGAATATCATCAGCTATCCGAAGCAATCCGAAAGCGCCGAGCAATGACTTCTGATGTTGCGCTCGATCGACCTGTCCGTTCAGCCCCGTGTGTTTGCTCGCGGCCAGCTTCGTCTGCTGCGCGCCGATCGCCGTGACGAGCATCGCGAGCGTGGCGGCGTCATCGAGCTTGTCGGTCCAGCCGGCGCCGTCGCCGGCGGATTGAGGGGAGTTCACGATCAACCTCCGTTCGCGCCTGGAGTGATAGCGCGCTGTTTAAGTGTAGGTGCGTCAGCTGACTCGTCTGACTCACGCGCCGGCACCGCGCCTGCCGCAATGCTGCCGTCGGCGCGCGCCGCGAAGTAGCGATAGATCGCGTCGATGTGATTCTCGATCAGCGCGTTGCCGCGATAGGCCGGCATACCCAACGGCGGATTGCCGTCGAGAATCGCGGCGATGAAGCGCTCGCGGCTCTGCGTGCGCGCAAAGCCGACGATCGACGGCGCGGCGAGTCCTTCATGATCCTTGCCATGGCAGCGCGCGCAGTCGGCGACGCGCACGGCCCGCCATGCATCGATCAGCGAGTTGTCGGCTGCGGCCGCTGCGTGAGCATGGGCGACCAGCCAAACGCCGACGATGCCGGCAAGCGCTGCGCGAATCAATGATTGCGTCCTGAGATTCGGCCGACGTACTTCCATCCCTGATCGCGTATCCATACGTAAGTGAAGCCCGTTGGACCGTCGATGAACACGGTCATCGGCCGCTCGCCCGCCGACGCTTCCTTTTGCGGTTCCGTCGACGCCTGCGTGATGCGCGCTTCCGTCGGCTTCAGGTTCGCATCGCGATCGTCGAGGCGCCAGCCGTCGTCATCGGCGTAAATGAGGCGTGACGTTCCGCCCGTTGGCGTCTGAACCGTGAACGCGAGCGGATCGGCGTCGGTCGCGGCAGTCGCGGCGAAGGTGCTGGCGCACGTGAGCATCGTGATCGCGAGGAACGTCGCACGCTTTGTCTGTTGGGATCTCATTTCGGGTACCTCCTTACGGGCCGCGCGGTCGCGGCTGTCCAGATGGGCTTATGCATAGAGAACGAACGTGGCCTCGACGAATGTGAAGCCCGGAGATCCGCGTGGCTGACTATTTGATTTCGCTGCGGACAAGAGTCTGTCGTGTGGAAGCATCGCCACGCGGGGCCGATGAGCGGCCGTCTTTTGATGGGCTCAACTATCGACCGAACGATCGTCTGGAAAAACCATGCATCGGGAGGGATTCAGCCCCGCCATTGGGGGACTGCGAAATGGAACGAGGATCGAATTCGTCGAAGGCGTCCCCGCCGCCTTCGCACATTGCTACTGGCCGCTATAGATGTTGCAGCTCAGGCCCGGCGTGCAGAGTTGCATCGTGCTGCCCGTCCAGGCATCGTGCGATGCGCTGCCGGACTTGCTCGTCGACATCGCTCCGCCATAGCTGGAATCGTTCGTTGCCGTGCTGCCGTCTTGCGCATTCGGCTGCGCGGTGCTGCCTTGGGCCGGCGCCATCTGCATGTTCTGCGTTTGCGCGACGGCGCTCATCGCGAAGACGCTTGCGGCCGATGCGGCCAATAGAAGAGTTGCTCTCATCGCCATCACCTTCTTGAGTCAAGAAACCGATTGAGGACTGCAAGCCTGCGACGAACTCGCGGGCACGCATGCTGGGACCCGGTTTCGAGCGCGAAACGCCGCGCCTTCCGGGCTTCTGATCGAACTTGAGGATGGGGCTTGTAAGCCCCGAAAGCGCGTGGCGGGTAGCACGCACTCCTACCCTATACCGCGGATCGGAAAAGTAAATTCCCGATCCGCAGTTTCCTTGGCCGGCGCGCATGGCAGCATCTGCGCGAACGCGCTTGCTTAAGCAGATTGCGATATCGCGGCACGCATCGAGCTTTCAATCGCGTGGTGTTTCGAAGACGATGCACGGTTTTGCTATATTGGATTTCCCGCCCGGGATTTTCGACGATGCGTGTCGGCCGACCTGTCAAACCTCTGCCTCATCCGAATTGCGATTACTGCGGCGCGCCCGCGACCCTGACGCGCGCGGGCGACGAGGCCTATCCGTATCGCGAAGACCACGGCCCGCTCTGGTTGTGCGCCGATTGTCAGGCGTGGATCGGCATCTTTCCACGCAGCACGCGTAACGTCCCGCTCGGCCGTCTCGCCGATGCCCGCCTGCGCGATCTCAAAGTGAAACTGCACGCCGTTCTCGAACCGCTCGTGCAGGCGAAGGTCCGGCGCGACGGCTGCAATGTTTTCGAGGCGCGCTCCAAGGGCATGAAGTGGCTCGCGCAGGCGATCGGCGTCGAGCCGGAGAAATGCAGCATCCACACGCTGGACGCCGATCAATGCGAGCGCGCGATCGCCGTCGTCGAACATTTTGAACAGGAACGCGCCCGGCACCCTTCAGATTCGACGATCGATGAACGTTAACCTGAAAAGGTCAACGTTCATCGGTCCTCGCATGTCACGCACTATTCCTTTTCAGCGCTCGCCGCAAGCGACGCGCGCGCGGCTCAGCAAAGCGCAGCTGCTTCCCATCCCGCGCGCAGTGGCGGACGAGCTCGCACTCGTGGCGCATATGTCGCTGACGGCGTTGCGCTCGGGTTCGTCGGACGTCGCGCCGGCGCAGCATGTCACCGAGGCGATTTATCTCGCCAAGTTCCTCGCCGAAGCGGGACACGGCGATTTCTCGCACGAAGAACTGCTGCTCGCGGATCAGTCGATGGCCGCCGTCTTCGACATTGGACGCACGTCCGGTTCGTGGATCCTCGCGCCCGAGGACTTCGAGCGGATCGCGGCGATCGTGTCGCTCTACGATCATCAGTTGCGGCGCGCGTCGCTCGCGGCCTTGTCGGTTGCGAGCGAACGGCTCGAACGCTTCAAGGCCGGCGAGCCGTATCAGTCGACGCAAGCCCGCAAGTCGGCGCGCGTTTGACGCTCGCGTTCGCCGTCAAAAGGCGGTACGCAAGCCGATCATCACGCTGCGGCCGCCTTCCGGCGCGATGTCCCGCACGACCGAGCTCGCGTAGCGCACTTCCTGATTAGTCAGGTTCTGGCCGCGCAGAAAGGCGAGCCAGTTCGTCGCGCCGACGCGAAATTTGTACGTCAGGATGACGCCGAGCGTGGTGTAGCTCGCGGTCGGCAGTTCGTTTTCCGGCACGCGATGCTGCGCCCACGCGTGAACCAGTTCGGTTCTCGCGCCGTACGGCCCGTACGCGTAGTCGAGCGCGAGCGTCGCGCGCAGCGGCGAGATGCGTGGCAATGCCTCGCCGGTATCGATGTTGCGCGCGTGCGTGTAGTCCGCGACGATTTCGACATCGAGACGTTGCGCGCCCTTGTCGAAGACGCGCCAGGTTCCGTCCAGTTCGACGCCGTAGAACTCCGCGCGCACGCCGCGATAGACGGCTTCGTTGAGCGCATCGTCGGTGCCGGGCGCGACGGGTTCATCGTCGTCGTTGACGAGCCGGCCGGTGTTGAATTCCGTCAGATAGTTGCGAAAGCGGCTGTAGAAGACGCCCGCGCTCGCCTTGTTCGCGCCGCTCGCGAAGCGCATCGACAAATCGGTCGAGATCGCTTTTTCTTTTTGCGCGTCAGGGTTGCCGATCAGATATTGGCCGGTCGCATCGTGCGGACCGTTCGAGTAAAGCTCGTAGTACGTGGGCGCGCGTTCCGTGTACGCGACATTGCCGGCGAGGCTCCACGCCGAGTTCAGCTTGAACAGCGCGCCGGCCGAGACGCTGCCCGCGTTGAAATCGCGCTTCGGGGAATCGGCGAATTTTTCGTTTCCACCCGACGTCGGATCGATGTTCACGTGTTCGTAGCGTGCGCCGATGCTCAACTTCAGCGCATCCGTGACCGTCCACTCTTCCAGACCGAAAAGCGCCGCGTTCGTCGTCTGCGATGTCGGCACGAGCGCTTCATCGCCGAGCGCGGAGAACGTGTTCTGGCCGAGTTGCACGCCGATCGCGCCATCGAGCGGACCGATCTTCCGGTGCCGGGCCTCGATGCGCGCCTCGTATCCGTGATTGCGGAAAATCGTGCCGGTCTCGCCGTCGTCGATCTCCTTGTGCTCGTAGTCGGTGTAGGCGAAGTCGAGCTTCAACCGGCTGAAGGGGCCTTGCAGATTGCGTATCTCCGACGACGCCGCGATGTGATCCTGATGCATGCGAAGACGCACATCGTCCTCGGCGACCGAGCCATAGTTCGCCTCGTATCCGTTGTAGCTGATGCCCGCGTAACCGTCCGTCCACGTGTAGGACGAGCCGACGGCGCCGCCGTGCCAGCGGCCGTCACTGTTCGGGATGCTGCCGTAGGGTTGCGCGAAATCGGGGCCGTCGAGCGCGCGTTGACCATCCGAGTGCGCGAATCCGGGGATGCGCTCGTTACTCGTCTCGCGATCGAAGGCATCGACGTGGAAAGCGAATCGGCCATTTCCGCCTTCGACTTGCGCGGCGCCGGCGCGGGCATCGTTGGCGCCGCCGTAGCTGGCATCGACTTGTCCCGACACGCCTTTGATCGGGTCGCGCGGGATGCGGTTGTCGATCGTATTCACTACTCCGCCGATCGCGTTCCCGCCGTAGAGCAACGCCGCCGGCCCACGCACGATTTCCACCCGTTCCACTGAGAGCGATTCTTGGGGCACGGCGTGGTCGTAGGACAGCGACGAAGCGTCGTAAGCCGCGACGCCGTTCTGCAGCAAGCGGATTCGGTCCCCGTCCATGCCGCGGACGATCGGCCTTCCGACCATCGGACCGTAGGTTGTCGTCGAGACTCCGGGCAGTCCGTTCAGGGTTTCGCCGAGGGAGTCGGCGCGTCGCAGTGTGAGGGCAGTGCCGTCGAGGACGCTTGTCGGGGATGCCAAGGCGTTTGAGCCTAGCGGGTTCGCGGTTACGAAGATCGGTTGGAGCGATGTGTCGTTTATCGGTTGAGATTGGGCGCTGGCCGCAGTTGTGATTAGGAGCGCCGTCCAAGGCAGGACGTTGAGGGCGCGGGCGGGCATTGATGTTGGGTTTGGACTGAACACTGTCGCTCGATGTGATGTTATAACGTTTCCGCTGCGAACGGCGAGATGATATAACGTATCGCGTGATTTGGCTCGGTCGGATTATGGCGATTTTCAATGGCCGATGACTTGAACTTTACGGATTATGTAGTGTTTGATACAGACGGCGAGTTGCGGGTGTCTTTCGGGCGTTCAGATCTGGCGACCGGGCTGCTTCGCGATGATCCCGACTGTTCGGTGGACCTCTTTTCGTGAAACAAGTTGAGTTTGCTTATCTAACCAATTGATTTTTAATTGGTTTTTTGAATGCTATTGTGGTTTGCTTTGTTCCACGCACGAGTAGAGGTTTCGATACCCGTCACGTTGGCGCATTCGTCTTTGGCTAGCCACGAGTGATCGGCCGGCCGCACCCGAGCACCGATTTTGTTCGCCTTGCGATGGTCCTGAGCCACCGTTGAGTCAGTCCGCGGACATTCGTTATCCATGCACGCTAAATACAAGGTATGGCGTGGCGAATGGACCAGTTTGGATAGCGTCGCATGGTCCGCTCTTGTCTCTGGCGGCAACGATAAAGAATCACCACTCCTCCTCGACCTTCGCCATTCACTTCAGCTAATGGCAATCAGGCGCCAAGGCGGGTTGCAGGTTTAACAGCGGTAACGGCGTCGGCGCGCCTCATTGGGCGTGACAGGGACGTACTCGGCGTTTTTCATTTTCGAGTGCCGTCGAGCACTTTCGCTTTCCGCGGTCGCAAGCAGAAGGTCGCGGTCCGTCGGCTTGGGTGTGAATGAAGATGGCGATGTTCGCGAATAGACGCGAGGAGCACAGGCGCGGGCAGAGCATTCCTCCACGCGTACCGATTGCCGGAGATTCGTCGTCGCATGCTGTCCAATCGATGTGCTCAGTGTATGCGTTTTATGTTCTCGTCTGCCACTGAGTGTCCGAATTCGGACAGTCCGCGTGCAACCGCTTCCGCTGGTGAGAAGCGAAGTGATCGGTGGCCTCGAGTCCCGAACACTGCTGAGCAGCGTCGCGCCTTCCCGGATTCGGATTGCTCGTTACGGTCGCGCTGTCGGAGCGGAAGACATTTTTCGGCTGGTGCGCTCCGTCATGCGATCGAGGCCCGTTAGCGAAAGCCTCGCCTGCAGCCCACGGCGGGCAGGCCGGCCATACATGTCCGAATTCGGACACTAGGTCGCTGGCAACGATGGTCTCGCATCCTGCCTACGCCGTCGAACCGGGGCATGTGTCCGAATTCGGCAACAATGGTCGCGCATCGTGCCTACGCGCTCGAACCAGGGCATGTGTCCGAATTCGGACACATGCCACTCTCGCCCTTGATCTTTCGTCACGCGAAACTTGGTTTGTCGCCCATAAAGAAACCCGCCGAGGCGGGTTCAAAAAAAATCACTCAGACCGAATCGAGAACATCTTCCCTATGTGTTCTCTAAGTTGACTCTCCTGCTCCTCTGTCATCACTCCGGCTTTGAACTTGAAGGTCAGTCCCTTGACATCCTTCGTGATGCTCCCGGCTTGGACCTTTCCGGCGAAGATCTTCAGGATGCTCCGCCCACCGGCATCCGTCGCCGATTCTCCACGGCTGGCCTGTGCATTCAAACTCGGCGCAACCTTCGTCTGAACGAGGTCGCCCGACAGCACCATCGGCCATAATTCTTGCAGCACCTTGAGTCCATGTTCGCCCGTCTTCTTCAGTGCGTTCGCGATATCCTGAGCCGACGATGCTCCGAGCACGGACGGGTTCAAATCCAGATCCCGCTTCACGAAGTCCGGGAGCGCATCATATGCAAGAAACCGATACAGGTCGCTACGAGTAATGCCCATAGCTTCCGCGAGCCGCGTTCGGTTCGGAAATTCCGCTTCCGCACGACGAATCGCGATGGCGATTTCATAGTCAGACAGATCATCGCGCGTCACGTTTTCCATCAACGCCAAAGCCGCCATGTCCTGATCGGTGCAGTCGATCACAACTGCGCGAACAGTCGCCTTGTTGATCAGCTTATGTGCGCGCCAGCGTCGTTCGCCCGCAACGAGTTGGAACGATTCTCCGACTCGTCGAACCGTTACCGCCTGCAACAGCCCAACCTCACCGATCGACCGCGCCAACTCGGAAAGCTTGCCTTCGTTGAATTGACGACGCGGTTGCCATGGATTCGGCACGATCGCATCGACCGAGATTTCTGTGTCGACACCTCGGGCTTCGAGTTCCTGGATCCGAAGCTGTGCAGCAGCTAGCGCACTCGTGATTCCCGGCATCGTCTGCGGGCCACGAGTGGTCTTATCCTTTTTGTTCTCGCCTTTGAAATCCGCGGGCTTCGGCAGGTTGGCCGTCTTGGCCATGAGTTGTTCTCGGATGTTATTACTCATGCCGACTCCCTCCACGATTTGACGAACATATCATCCAGCCATTTGGCATATTGCATCATGGGCTGCCGCACTCGCTGAAGCGACTTCGCCGTTGAATGCGTGCTGACCACGTCGAGTGCCGTCGAGAAGGAAAGCGCGCCTCCGCTCATGACCGAGCTGGCCGGAATCTCGAACGGGTCGAGCCAGCGCCCGTATGCGCTTTGCGCCCATTGCCGAACAACCGGCGCGGACGACGTCTTGCCGTAATCCACCTTCGACAACAAAATAGAGATGAAGTCGTAGACCTTATCCTCCTCGTAAGGAAGGAAGTCTTCGGCAACATCCGAGAAGAGTCGCCAGAACGCGAGCGAACTAATGAAGTCGAGATTCTCGGGAATCATCGGCATGACGAGCGCGTCGGCGGCGAGCAGCGCGTTCAAATTCATATACGACAGCGACGGTGACGTATCGATCAGGATGTAGTCGTACTGCGAGCGCAATGGCTCGAGACCCTCGCGCAAGACTGCCCAGAATCGATAGCCCTGAATGGTCTTCTGGCGAGCCGGCAGCAAGAACTCCGCTCCATATAAGAATGTATGGCCGGGGATGATGTCGAGCCCATCCCAATACGTCGATTGCACGCTCGCGCCGAGACCGCCCTCTACGTTTTGATCGTAGATATAAGGCAGCACGGTGTCGTCGCCGGAGATTTCCTTTTCGGCATAGAGACCGCACAGCTCCGAAGCCGAAGCTTGCGGATCGAGGTCGATGAGCAATACTTTGCGGCCAAGAAGCGTCAGCGCCTGTGCGAGGCAAACCGTCGTTGTGGTTTTCGCGGAGCCGCCCTTCAACTGAGCCGTTGTCAGCACCTTGCCTCTGAACGTGCCGTTGCTGTCGTCGAGCCGGGTCTGGTAGATATCGGAAGCCATCTTCACCCAGACGCGCACTTCAGGCAGAGTAAATGTCCGGCTGCGGCCGCTGCCGTTCAGCGTGCCTGTCGGAAGCCCGCCTTCGCCTTTCGTGACCAGATATTGAATTTGCTGCCGAGTCAGATTGCACATCTCGGCCAGTTCGCTAATCGTATAGAACGGCGCGAGCTTACGCGGACGCGGCGCCAGAATCTGTTCACGAAGGTTATCCGAGAAGGGTTCCAGGTTGTCCGCGAACTCAGCAACTTCGCGGAGCGTAACCTTCCGGTCTTCCATAGGTAGCGTGCCTACGTTCGCCATTCTGCGCTTTCTCCAAGTATTGACGTCGAAGCGCAGAATACACGAATACGCGTAAACAAGGTTGTATTGCGTCGAGTTTTAACCGATCGGCCAGCGGTGTATATCCAACCCCTTGATTTTTCGTTCTTTTTTCTAAATAGCCGCTCGGTGCCCTGAATTGAGTAGACGGCGAAGAACGAGTTGAATCCTTAGCATCGCGAAATCACTGCCGCGTCCGCACAAAAACCACCCCGGGGGCGGTTTTTGTGCGGTTCCTCTCATCCGCTTTTCTATATTAGATTCAACGACTTAACGAAATTCATTCGCCGCAGCGAGCGTAAACTCAGTCGATGTCAGTTCAGTCTTTTTGTAAACCTAGACCCACCCACCAACAAACAGCGCCACCCATTTCCCTTAAAAATCAACACGCAACCCTGTGGATAGAGGTGCTTTTTGTGACGCCTAGGGCGTTTTTTGTGCGGACGGCGCCGCAAATTGGGCCGCACGAGGCGGAAATTGTGGCGACCGGGGTGGAAATTGTGATCCGCCTCAGCGAGCGGGGCGATTTTTGTGCGGATAACGTGAAGCAGCAGCGGGGTGGTTTTTGTGTTGACACCCCTCGCTCGCCTGATAGAGTGCCGGGGATCGAAGCCGAATCGGAAGCATGGAAAACCAAGACCTCACTGTCACACCGCAGCAGTTGGCGCTGGACATCTACGAAGACATGTCCGCGCAGGGATCGGCGATCTGCGAGTCGACGAGGGACATCGGTTTCCTGCGCAACAACATCTTCACGCGGGTCGGCGGATTGGGCATCGCCGCGCGGCGCGTGCTCGATGCGGCGTACTTCATCGTTGCGACGAAGGCGCCCGAAGAACTCATCGACGACAAGGTCTATACGTTCACGGCCGACGTCAACTACTTCAAGTGGTTGATGCGCTACGACAGCCGCAACCACAGTCATCTGATCGCGCAGATGCGAGCCGCGGCCCGGGCGCGCGTCGAGATCATGACCGCGCCGTCGATCGAGGAACTGACCGAGAAGGACTCGTGGGGCACCATCAGTTTGCTGGGTGACTGCTACATCGAGCGCAACGTCGTGTGCGTCCTGCTTGCCGGGCGGGTCATCAAATATCTGATCAGCCCGTACAAGGCGCATTGGCTGAGCCTGCGCGCATCGACGGCTTTTTCGCTTTCGCTCGCCCGCGCGATTTACGACCGCCTCATTCCGTGCGAAGGCCACGGCGTGACCGAGTGGTTCGCATTCGAAGACGTGCTCGAATGGCCCGGCAAGGTCGGCGAATCGCGCAAGGAAGTGAAGGAATTCAAGAAGCGGTTCCTCGAGCCCGCCATCGACCAGCTCAACGAAGTCTCCGATTTCGATGTCAGCTGGGAGCCCAATGCCGATCGCGTTCCGGCGGACAAGCTGAAAATCCGTTTCCGCTTCACGAAGAAGCAGGGCGCCGACGCGGCGCGCGCCGGCATTCAGGATTCGATGTATCTGCTTCTGCACAACGAATTCGCTTTCGATACCCCCGACTTCGAGCGCCTCGCGAAGCGGCGCGACGTGTGGACCGACGAGCGGCTCGAACAGGCGATCGAATACACGCGATACAAGCTCAACGAAGGCAAGGTGACGGTCAGCCCGCGCGGCTATCTGTTCAAGGCGCTGGAAGGAAATTACCGCATCGGCGAAGCGGACCGGAAGATGGCGTCGATCAAGGCGAAGCAACTCGAGGACGACAAGAAGGACCGCCGTTCGCGCGATACGGCGCAGGCGCATCTTGAAGCCAGCATTCAGGTTCAGAACGATACGGCCAAAGCCAAGATGAGCGAGGAGATCCGCGCCGGCCGCGAGTACTTCGAATCCGTCGATGCGCCGGCACGCAAGGAACTGTGTCACTCGTTCGTGAGCCAGCTGATTCCGCAGCGGCTCATCGAGAAGCAGGGCGTTTCACGCGAGAGCCTGAGCGCCGACAACATTCTCACCGTCAATCGCGTGGTCGCCGACGCCTTCTGCTCGCATGTCTACGCGAAGATGAAGAAGGCGCGTGCGGGCAACCGAATCTGATCTGCGCGAAGGGTCGAGAATTTCTCAGGCATCCTGTCTATTCAGCAAGGTTTTCTGACAGCCCGCGAGCACCGCGCCGGCAGCCAGCACGAGCGCCGAATAAACGAGTCCGCGAGTGAGCCCGGCGCTGTCCGACACCCGTCCGATCACGACCGGACCGACGATCTGGCCCAGCGCGAACACGATCGTGAACGCGTTGATCCCACGCGGCCACTGATTCGCCGGCAGATTGTGCCGCACGAAAGCCGTCGTCGATGCCACCGCCGATAAAAACGTCGCGCCGAACAACGTACCCGAGACGAACGCCGCCAGCGGATGCGCGAACATCGCGGGAATGAGCGTTGCGGCGGCGAGCAGTCCGTTGAGGATCGCGAGCGCCTGACCGCCGCGCATGCGATCGAGCAGCCCGGACCACATCCGCGCCGATACGACCGTCGCCACGCCCAGCAGGATATAAAAGCCGATCACGACCGCCGCGCTCATGCCTGCGTTGCGAAGCAGGGCGACGATGAACGTCATGTAGCCGATATAGCCGATACCGAAGCACCCGTATCCGGCGAGCGCGAGCGCGAAACGCCGCCGCCGAACCGGCGCGCCCGCGGCGCTGTCCGTACCTTGACGCGTCGCCGAAACAGGCTGCGCGGATTCGATACGCCGCGCGGCCCAGACGGCGGCGCCGGAACACGCCGCGCAACCCGCGGCGAGCGCGAACCACGCGACGCGCCAGCCGTGCGCGACCGGCAGGACCGTCAGCGGAACGAGTATCGACGAGATCACGATGCCCCAGCCCGTGCCGCCGTAATACAAGCCGATGACGAGTCCGGCGTCGCGCGGCGACATCGATGCGAGCCGTGCCGCCAGCACGCCGCCGCTCACGAAGACGAGCGCGCTGCCGATTCCCGTCGCGACGCGTAACGTGAGCAGGGCGTCGGTATCGGTCGTCGTGCCGCTCGCCGCCATCAGGACGACGGTGAGCGCGCAGCCCGCGACGAACAGCGTGCGCGACGGCGCGCGCATCGACAATCGTGAGAACGCGAGTGCGCCGAGCAGGTAGCCGAACGCATTCGCCGTATTCATCGCGCCAGCCTGGGCGAAGTTCCACGCGAGGTCGAGCCGCATCGGCGGAAGCAGCAGCGCGTAGGAGAAGCGCCCGAGCCCGAGCGCGATGGCGCTGCCGAGCGATAGCGCCATCGCGAGCAGAAGCGCCTGTCTGCGAAGTTCCCCGTTTGCATCGTCACGCTGTATCACGCTCTTTTCGTCCTGTTGTCGATACGCGGCCTATGGTATCGCGGACCGGTCATATTGCTTACACAAGCCGTGGCTAAGCTTCGCAGCGCTGTATCGATCTGCGACCGAAGCCGGAGAACCCGATGTCCACTGTTGCATGCCGTCACGCGCTCGTGGCGTGTCTCGTCGTTTGCGCCAGTGCAATCGTTTGCGGTTGCGGCGAGCGGGACACGGAATCATCGGCCTCCGCCGGGCTCACGCGCGACGTATCGTCCGAAACATCCGCGACATCCGGCCCATCCGCGACGAGCGAGCTTCAGAATTGGGCGAAACAGGCCACAGGAGGCGCATCCGATGAAGCGGCGCAGCCCGCGATAGCGCGAGCCGCGTCGGAACCGCTCGCGACACCGGTGATTCACACGGTTGACTGACCCATCCATTTACTTCCCCGCAAAACGAATGAAAAACACGAACCGTCGTGACATTCTGCGCGCGGCCGCCCAGGCGGCAGGCGCGACCGCCGCACTGAACGTGATGCCGCTCGGCATTCGCCAGGCGCTCGCGATTCCCGCGAACAACCGTCATGGATCGATCGAGGACATCGAGCACATCGTCGTGCTGATGCAGGAGAACCGCTCGTTCGATCACTACTTCGGCACCATGCGCGGCGTGCGCGGCTTCGGCGACAAGACCGCCGTGACGCTGCCCAACGGCAAGCCGGTGTTCAATCAGCCGATCGCGTCCGGTGCGGGCGAAGTGCTGCCGTTCCACCCGGACGCCGCGAATCTCGGCCTGCAGTTCCTGCAGGATTTGCCGCACGGATGGACGGACGGGAAGGGCGCGTTCCACGACGGCCGCTATGACCAATGGGTGCCGTTCAAGGGCACGACGACGATGGCGTATCTGCAGCGCGACGACATCC
This sequence comes from Caballeronia sp. NCF2, assembly GCF_023631205.1. NCBI lineage: Bacteria > Pseudomonadati > Pseudomonadota > Betaproteobacteria > Burkholderiales > Burkholderiaceae > Caballeronia > Caballeronia sp. NCF2. The sequence goes on from NZ_JALQDN010000069.1 coordinate 157,695, forward strand.
CGTTCCACTATCAGCTCGCCGACGCCTTCACGATCTGCGACGCGTATCACTGCTCGACGAACACATCGACCGATCCGAACCGCTACTACATGTGGACGGGCTATGTCGGCAACGACGGCACCGGCGGCGGCCCGGTCGTCGATAACGCGGAAGCCGGCTACGGCTGGTCCACGTTCCCCGAAGTGCTGGAGCGCGCGGGCATCTCGTGGAAGATCTATCAGGACATCGGCACGGGGCTCGACGCGAAGAATTCGTGGGGCTGGACCGACGACGCGTACATCGGCAACTATGGCGACAATTCGCTGCTGTATTTCAAGCAGTATCAGAATGCGCAGCCCGGCAGTCCGCTGTATGAAAAGGCGCGTCGCGGCACGAACGCGGTCGCCGGCGACGACTACTTTTCGATCCTGAAGCGCGATGTGGCGGCGGGCACGCTGCCGCAAGTCTCGTGGATCGTCGCGCCCGAGGCGTTTTCCGAGCACCCGAACTGGCCCGCGAACTACGGCGCCTGGTATATCGATCAGGTGTTGCAGGTGCTGACGTCGAATCCGGATTTGTGGAGCAAAACGGCGCTGCTCATCAACTACGACGAAAACGACGGCTTCTTCGATCACCTCGTCCCGCCGTTTCCGCCGACGTCGAGCGCGAACGGTCTTTCGACGGTCGATACCAGCGCGGAGATCTTTCCGGGCAGCGCGAAATACGCGAGCGGCCCCTACGGCCTGGGCGCGCGCGTGCCGATGCTCGTCGTGTCGCCTTGGTCCAAAGGCGGCTGGGTATGCTCCGAAACCTTCGACCATACCTCGGTGATCCGCTTCATCCAGAAACGCTTCGGGCGCGCGCACAACCTCGCCGAGCCGAACATCTCGCCGTGGCGTCGCGCGATTTGCGGCGATCTGACGTCCGCGTTCGACTTCCGCAATCCGAATAGCGCGATGCCGACGCTGCCGGCGACGAGCGGCTACGTTCCGCCCGACAAGCAGCGCCATCCCGACTATGTGCCTGTCCCGCCCGCCGCGCAGGCGCTGCCGAAGCAGGAGTCCGGCGTGCGCGCCGCGCGCGCGTTGCCGTACGAGCTTTTCGTGCGCGCGCGCCCGGATGCGTCGAAGGACGCCGTCTCGTTCGACTTCGTCAACACCGGACGCGCGGGCGCGGTCTTTCTGCTGTATCGCAATGCGAGCGCGGATGCGCCTCGCACCTATACGGTCGAAGCGCGCAAGCGTCTCGCGGACAGCGTCGCGGCGAACGCGGACGGCAGTTTCGATTTCGTCGTGCACGGCCCGAACGGCTTTCTGCGGCGGATCGCGGGCAAGGCGAGCGCGCAGTCGCACTGGTGGTCGCGCGAGCAGGCCGCGCCGGATGTCGCCGAAGGCTACGACGTCGCCAACGGCAACCTGCAACTGCGGCTCGCGAACCGCGGAACCGCGGCATGCACCTTCAGCGTGAAGAATGCCTACGATCCGTCGAAGACGATCACGCGGCGCGTGCGGGGCGGCGACACGGAGCAGCTCTACGTCGATCTGCGCGACGCGCACGGCTGGTATGACATCGAAGTCACGGTCGACACCGATTCCGCGTTCCTGCGCCGTCTCGCGGGTCACGTCGAAACCGGGCGCGACAGCATGAGCGATCCGGCGTTCGGCGCCTGACGCGATCGCGTCGGGCATTGCCGGCCGCGCGCATCGACCCGCGCGGCCGCGTCGACTTTTCCTCCGCCATCCGCCAGTCCAGCGGAACTCCGCAGCTCGAGTCCACTCCCAAAGTCTCGCAAAGGCGGGCATTTTTTGCCGGCCAGCCTCGTCGTGCAGCGCACATACGTGGGACATCACGCATTGCGAAGCGCGACAAAGCCTGTGAAGATCGAACGTGCACGTCAATTCACGCTCAGGTTCGACGCGACGGTGAAATCAAAATGGCACGCCGCGCGCCGTATCGCAGCATCGATCCAAATAACGAATTGGGGTGCAACACGGAGACGGGGATGAGAGAACGAGCAACCGTGCTGCTGGTTCGTCGCCAGTCAGTGCTGCTGGTCCGGGAGCGTGGCGGACCGTGGCTTCTGCCGGGCGCAGCGGTGGCATACGACGAATTGACGATTGTTGCAGCGATCCGAGCGCTGCACGAAGACACCGGCGTCGAGGCGAGCGCTGCGGCGTTTCTGTTTCAGCAGGCGTCGGCGCATCATCTGCATCATGTTTTTCGCATTGCGATACCGGACGAGGTGCATCTGCGGCCGAAAGCCGGCGCGCGATTCCATGAGTTGCTGTGGATCGATGCGCCTCAACTCGCGCAAGTCAGTGCGACGCCTGGCACACGCGCGATCCTGACCCGCGCGATGGGCGGCAGCCGGGAGCCGGCGCGGCACGCGTGGAAAAACGGCGACGCCGATGCGGCCATGACGGCCGGCGCCGGCAGGCGCGGGCGCTGAATCGGGTCGCCGATCGGTCGCATCGAGGCTTTTTTCGTCTGCGCAAATCGCGAAGGCACCTGTTTCGCCACGAAATGAATACTTTTCCGGCGAACTTATGCCTATGCTAGCGTTGGGACGGTTGCCAGGCGCACCGGCGAGTATCGTCGGACGCGACCGGCAGCTTGAGCAACGGAAGCATTCGCCCTTTGACTGGCGGAGGAAACCATGAAGCTCGTCAGCCTATTCGCCGGAACCGTCGGGTTCGTGGCGGTGGTCGGCCTTTCCTTATTGGCGGTAGCGGACATTCTCTTGACAACGTCCGACAAACCCGCGGAAAAAGAGGGGCTCGCGTGAAACGCGCTTTCTTACTTGCTGAAATGATCGGTTAATCGTCGGTCAAATAGGCGAGACGACTGGCGGCAAATCGGGAATATCGACGCGCGCATTCGAATGACGCGCCGTTGTCTTTCGAAATCCGCATCTCGACGTGTAATACGCTCTGCATCGGTCTCCGAATAAATCGCGCCGGCCTTCGCGTCGCAGCGGTCGATGCGCGTCCCCGGCCCGCGCCGCACTATGCCGTTCGACCGCCCGCGCGGCCGCGCTGCCCGGCGAGCGGTCCACGGAAAAGATGCGCTTTCACCCTTTTGTTCAGGGATTTGCGCGGGCCGCATCCGTCCGAAAATCATCCACATAGGTCCGTCACGCGGAAATTGGCCGATTTCCGATGTGATATAATCCGCGAATAAATCAAAATTTCATTCGGCCAAAACTTTCAGCGGCAGGTTTTATCTAATGCTTGATTCAACGCGTACGAGCGCGGAGGAAGCATGTCTGTAGGCGGTGTTATAGGCGCAATTGTTTTTTTCGCAATAATCGGCCTCGCTTTGCTGGCCGTGTTCGAAATTATCTTTTCGCCTTCTTCCAAACATAAGGCAGATGAAATGAGCAAGCCGGCTCATAAGCGGCCTACGTGGTATCGCAGGCGCGAGGTCGCCGTGCGCCGCGACGAGCCTTGATCCGCGACAAAATTTCCTGATCCGCCAACAAGTTAGGTCTCCCTCCGTATCGGCCCGTGGCCAGCGCCAGGCGTGCCGGCCATCGCACTGCGCAGCCATTCCGGCACAGCCGTTCAAAATCCCTCGCATTATTTAGCTGTCGCAACTGTGTGCGATAGCGCACCGCAGTCACGTGCCCCAGACTCTAGTCTTTCTTCGCCGGCATCATCATGGAATGTAGGTTCATCATTTCGAAAGCGCCGGAACACAACACTTATAAAAGACAGTTAAGCGCTTAGCTAAAGATTTCAATTCTATCGACTGGCGAATCCGCTGCTGTCTGAGGGAAAAGAAAATGGCGCAACCCGCATATCCTTCCGTGCTTGAATGGTGGACGCGCATCGAGAAGCGGCTCTACGGCGACCCCGAAGAGACACCGCGACGCGCTCACGTTCGTGCTCCAATCACCGTCCTGTACGACGGCCACGAGAACATCGAGGCGCTGTGGAAAGCGCTGCTTCAGTGCCGAACGCCACATATCCAGGCCGTCTGGAAGTCCCCCGACTCCGGCGAAATGCGACTGCTCGCCGAGTCGTATGTCGCGATACCGGAGAAGCTTTTCTTCCTGAAGTCGTTGCAGACGAGCCTGCAGCGCGTCGCCGTTCTCGTCGACCGGGCGCAGAAGCGGCTCGACGCGAACCCGCCGCTGCGCGATCTTCCGCTCGTCAAGCCGAAGGCTCGGCCCGCGCGTCTGTCGGGTTTCACTTCGGCGTGCTTCGCGCTGCGCCATCTCGGCCGCAAAGTGCTGAATCAGCCGCTCAAGCTGCTGGTTCAGCGCGGACACTGGGTCCTGGCGTATCGGCGCACCGATGCCCCGTCCGCGGACGGCGACGAAAGCCGCAACTGGGTGACGCTTCCCGGCATGACGTCGCAGTTCCATGCCGATCCGTTCCTCTGGCGCGGCAAGAACGGCGACTATCACCTGTTCTTCGAAAGCCTGCCCTACGACACGAATCGCGGCACGATCAGCCATATCGCGTTCGATCCGGCCACGCAGACTTGGCAAGAGACGCCGCGCGTCGTGCTCGACAAGAACTATCACCTGTCGTATCCGTTCCTCTTCGAGCATGAGGGCGAGGTCTTCATGATTCCGGAGACCTGTGGCAACCGCACGATCGAGATGTACCGCGCGGCGTCGTTCCCGACGGAATGGGTGCTGCACAAGGTGATCATGCGCGATGTCGTCGCCGCCGATACGACGCTCCATCACGACGGCAAGACATGGTGGATGTTCACGAGCATGACGGAGGACGGCGGATCGAACTGGGACGAACTGTCGATTTTCTATTCCGACAGCCCGTTCGGCGAATGGACCGCGCATCCGATGAACCCGGTCGTTTCCGACTGCCGCCTCGCGCGCATGGCGGGCAACCTGTTCAAGGACGGCCAGAACCGCCTGATTCGCCCCGCGCAGAATTGCGAGCGCGAATACGGCGCGGCGCTGACGTTCCGCGAGATCACCGAGCTCACGACGACGACCTATGCCGAGCGCACGGTGTCGGTTCGCACGCCGCCGCGCGGTCATCAGGGGTTGCATACGTGGAATGCGGTCGGCGGGATCACGGTCATCGATCTCAAGACGCAGCTTCGCAAATGGAATCCGTGGCGCGGTGCGATGAGGCGCGCCTGACGCCCGCAGGACGCGCGCGGACAGGAGAACCGGCGTGTGGCACGTCGCACAGTGCGTGCCACCGCGCCGGCTTACATTGATGACTCGCCGGAGCGTGCCCCGGCGAGGCAGCCCATCGTCATAAAACACACCCGTCAGTACAAGCATTGCCGCCAGCGACGCGCGCGTCGGTTGCCTGGAGACGGGCCCATCGTAGAAAAACGGCAGCCGGGACCATGAAGCTTCTCCATGTCATCGTTGCGCTCAATGCGGACGGCGCTGAACGTATGCTTCAGCGCCTCATCGAGTCGCACATCGAAGATCCGCGATTTCGTCACGTCGTCTGCTCGCTGACGACCACCGGCAAGATCGGCGAAGAACTCGCCGCGCGCGGCATCGACGTTCATAGCCTCGGCATGAAATCCCCGCTCGGCTTTCCGCGCGCGTTGATGCGCCTCGTGAAACTGATCCGCGAAGAACGCCCCGACATCATTCAGACGTGGATGTATCACGCCGACTTTCTCGGCGGGCTCGCCGGACGGATCGCGGCGCACAAGCGCATCGTCTGGGGCGTGCGCACCACCGATGTCCGATCGGGCGGCTCGCGCGTGACCGTGCTGCTGCGCAAGATTTGCGCGTGGCTGTCGTACTACGTGCCGCAGACGATCGTCTGCGCGGCCGAGGCGTCGCGCCGCGCGCATGTGTCGGTCGGCTACGACGCGAGCCGCATGATGGTCGTGCCGAACGGCTTCGACGTCGCGCGCCTGTGCGCCACGCCGGAGCAACGCAGCGCGATCCGCGAGCAATGCGGATTCGGCGAGCGCGACGTCGTCGTCGGCGTGCTCGGACGCTTTCATCCGGTGAAGGATCACCAGAATTTCGTGCGCGCGGCGGGCATGCTGGCCGCGCGTCATCCCGATGTGCGCTTCATGCTCGTCGGCCGCGATCTCGACGCGAACAATCGCGAGCTCGCGGACTGGATCGCGCAGACGGGATTCGCATCGCGCTTCGTGCTGCTCGGCGAGCGGCGCGACGTGCCCGCGTGCCTGTCGGCGATGGATGTGTTCTGCCTGTCGTCGCGCACCGAAGGATTTCCGAATGTCGTCGGCGAAGCGATGGCGATGGCGCTTCCGTGCGTCGTCACCGACGTGGGCGACGCGGCCATGCTCGTCGCGAATACGGGCGTGGTCGTCGAGAAGGAAAACAGCGACGCGCTCGCGGCGGGACTCGATCGCATCGTCGACATGAAACCCGACGAGCGCCTTCGTCTCGGTCAGATGGCGAAAGCGCGCATCCACGCCGAATTCACGATGATGCGCGCGCGCGAGCGTTTCGAAGATATCTACCTGCGGCTCGTCGAAGAGAAATGAGCATCGCATAAGCGCGGCCTATGGCCGGATCGTAAGGAGAACCAATATGTGCGGTATCGTCGGCTTTCTGGGTGGACGCGGCTTCGGCGCGGGCGACTCGAAGACAACGGTGCGGAAGATGGCGCTCGCCATCGCCTATCGCGGCCCCGACGACGCGGGCGACTGGACCGATGATTTGCGCGGCATCGCGCTGGGTCATCGGCGGCTGGCGATCATCGATCTGTCGTCGGCGGGACATCAGCCGATGGCGTCGGGCAGCGGGCGATATGTCATCGCGTTCAATGGCGAGATCTACAACCATCTCGATCTGCGCGACGAGCTCGAAGACACGCAACGCGCGCCGGCGTGGCGCGGCAGCTCCGACACCGAGACGCTCGTCGCGGGCTTCGATGCGTGGGGCATCCAGGCGACGATAGAGCGCGCGGTCGGCATGTTCGCGTTCGCGGTGTGGGACCGGCAGGAATGCCAGCTCACGCTCGCGCGCGACCGGCTCGGCGAAAAGCCGCTCTACTACGGCTGGCAAGGGCAGGGCGAGGAAGCCGCGTTCCTGTTCGGCTCCGAGCTCAAAGGGCTGCGCGAGCATCCCGCGTTCGAGAACAACGTCGATCGCGGCGCGTTGACACTGCAAATCCGCCACGGCTGCGTGCCGTCGCCGTATTCCATTTTCGAGGGCATCCGCAAGCTCGAACCGGGCAAGATGCTCACCGTCTCGCTCGAACGGCGCGAGCCGCGCGTGTGGTCGTACTGGTCGGGCGTCGATGCGGCGGTTAACGGATCCGCACGCGGTTTCGCGGGCAGCGCCGAAGACGCCGTCGATGAACTCGAGCATCTGCTCACGGACGCGATCCGTCAGCAGATGCTTTCCGACGTGCCCCTCGGCGCGTTTCTGTCGGGCGGCGTGGATTCGTCCACGATCGTCGCGCTGATGCAGAAGCAGTCGTCGCGTCCGGTGAAGACCTTCACCATCGGCTTCAACGAAAGCGATTTCGACGAAGCCAAGCTCGCGAAGGCCGTCTCCAGGCATCTCGGCACGGAGCACACCGAGATGTACGTGACGGCGCGCCAGGCGCTCGATGTGATCCCGCGTCTGCCGGAGCTATACGACGAACCGTTCGCTGATTCGTCGCAGGTGCCGACGTTCCTCGTCTCGCAACTCGCGCGGCAGCACGTCACGGTCTCGCTGTCCGGCGATGCCGGCGACGAGCTTTTCTGCGGCTATCAGCGTTACAAGACCGCGCCGGGCATGTGGGACAAGATGACGATGATGCCGGCGCCGTTGCGCAAGCTGGCGGCATCGGGTATAGCCGGAATCTCGCCGAAGCGCTGGAACAGCATGGCGGGCCTGATGGAGCCGATTCTGCCGTCGTCGCTGCGCGGCGTGAAGGTCGGCGACAAGCTGCACAAGGGCGCGGAACTGCTGTCGTGCCAGTCGCGCGACGAGGTGTATCTGCATCTCATGTCGCAATGGAACGACCCCGCCGCGCTCGTGATCGGCGGATACCAGCCGCCCACGCTGATGACCGGCAATGCGCCGGCCTTCACCGGCCTCGACGACGTGCAGCGCATGATGGCGCTCGACATGATTACCTATCTACCCGACGACATTCTCACGAAAGTCGATCGCGCCGCGATGGGCGTGTCGCTCGAAACGCGCGTGCCGTTCCTCGATCATCGCGTCGTGGAGTTCGCGTGGCGTCTGCCGCAATCGATGAAAGTGCGCGACGGACAGACCAAATGGGCGCTGCGCCAGGTGCTCTATCGCCATGTGCCGCGCGCGATGATCGAGCGGCCCAAGCAGGGCTTCGGCGTGCCGATCACGCACTGGCTGCGCGGCGAGCTGCGCGACTGGGCGGAGGCCTTGCTCGATGCGTCGCGGCTGCGTCGCGAGGGCTTCTTCGACGCCGCCACGGTGCGCGCGAAATGGCAGCAGCATCTGTCGGGCGAGCAGAACTGGCATCGTCAGTTGTGGAACGTGCTGATGTTCCAGCAGTGGCTCGAGCACCAGCAGGCATCGTCGATCCCGCTCTTCGCGTCGCACACGGCGGATCTCGCGAGCGTCGCAAGCTGATATCGAATGCGCCGCGCTCGACGCGGTTCGAATGACGAAGGCCTTGATCGGAAGCGATCAAGGCCTTTTTTTATGCGTCGATTGCACGCGCCTCACTGCTCAGGCTTCAGTGCATCGCTGCTTCACCGCTTGACTGCATCGCTAAAACTAAAAAGCCCCGGTCGATTCGACCGGGGCCTTTCGTGATTACGTTCCTACGAACTGCTCAGGATCACTTGTGATGAGTCGTCTGCTCGGCAACCGCGCTGGCAACGACGCTGCGCCGCTGACTGCCGAGGAGCCATCGCGGCGTCTTGAACCGCACGATCGCCGTGTAGAGCCAGACGTACGCCACCGCGAACACGACCGCCGTCACCGCGAGCACCACCGGGTTGTGCCAGAAGAGCGACGCGGGCACGATGCCGATCATGCTCAGCACCCACAGATACGGCGACGTGCGCGCGTTTCTGCGCTGACGCTGACGCGGGTCCGTTCCTTTGCGCACGACTCGCTTGAAGATGAGCGTGTGCAGATGGATGCCGTCGGGCGCGCCGACCGGACGCCCGCGCACGATCCGGCGGCGGTAGATCGAGAAGAGCGTTTCGAAAAGCGGATAAATCGCGACGACCATTGCATACCACGCACAGACGTTCGGATGCCGCGCGACCAGCAGCACGAGCAATTCGGCGATCGTGAAGCCGATGAAATACGCACCGCCGTCACCGAGAAAAATCGACGCAGCCGGATAGTTCCAGATCGCGAAGCCGCCGATCGCGCCGATCATCGTGAGCGCGGTGCTCATCACGAGCAGATCGCCGACTTCATGCGCGACATAGCCGATCGAACCGAAGATCAGAATCGCCACGACGGCGGCGAGTCCGTTGAAACCGTCGATGATATTGACCGCGTTGGTGAGGCCGGCGACCGCGAGCACGGTGAGTCCGATCGCAATGGGCGTGACGGCGAGGATCGGATCGACGAGCGGCAGATCCACACGGCCGACGACGCCGTTGAGAATGAACGCGCCGAGCAGCGCGGCCAGCATCGCGCTCAGGAGCCGCGCCCGCACGCTCACGCGCTTGGTCAGGTCTTCGATCACGCCGCTTCCGAATGCGGGCGCTGCGCAAAGCAGCAGCAAAAGGGACTCGTCGCGCGGATTGCCGCCGAAGATCGCGGCGATGGGAAACGTCACGCAGGCCGCGACCATCAATGCGATGCCGCCGACCCGCGGAACCGGATGAGAATGGTTCTTTTGAACCCCGTTCAAATCATGATCCAGGGAAAGCGCCCCGTAGCGTCCCGCGAATCGAACTATAAGTAGCGTCATGCAGAAAGAACTGATGAAGCCAAGCGCAAGGTTTAACATTTTTTTCACTCACGAAGAGGGCGCATCTCTTTTCGAATATCAATACCCGAAAGCCTATGGTAGGTACAACCCCTGCCATTGTCCACGCATTTATGGCGCTTTAATGTGTGAAACCGAGCCTACTGCGATTTTATTGGGGCTTCCCCCGATTATTCATACAAACCCGAAATTAATAGCGCGTTAAAACACGGATTTCATATAAAGGACTTAATGCGCGCTTTTGAAATTCGCGCCTTGTCCGTACGCAAGCCCACCTTCGCGCGCATATTCTTGTGAGGGCCGGTACGTTTTTCCCTGCGTTAGAGCCCAGCGGGCCGGCGCTGCCGGCACAACAGGCCCGACGAGCCCGTCCCGGCGGGCGAAAAAATGTCCGCAAATCGAACCCAGGCTAAACCGGTTTTCTTCATAGAATTAGCAGTTCGATTAATAGCGATTATATGTGCGGTGCCGCGCATACAACAAGGCGGCCTATGCTACTTTTCGATTTGCTCAAATGGCCCGCATACTCGTTAAATTCTTAAAAGCGGGAAAGCGAACACTCGGTCGCTCTGAAAGGTTCGATAAACAACAAAAATCGTCTGTGGGAATTTCTCTTTTTTTGGGTCGTGTGTTTCAATACGACTGCAATGCCGGGGCGGGATTTTAACGGCCCTGAATGCAGGCCTGAATTCAAGAATAAGGAAATGATGTTTGCGCCCTTAGGGGTGCGCCGCAGGTGTTTCGATCCGCATCCGGTGCGCTTGCCGCGCCGGTCCCATAAGAGCCTGTAACGAGACGTTCTATGAAAGTTAAAAATCAGGCGTCAGCCGTAATGGCCGAGAGCGAGAAAGAGATCGAGCTGACGTCGATTCTCGAAACGCTGGGCCGTCACTGGAAGATGATCGCGGCGACCGTGGCGGTCGTCTTCAGCATCGGGGTGGTGTACGCGTATTTCTCGGCCCCGATTTATCAGGCCGGCATGCTCGTCAGAGTCGACGACTCGAGCAATGGACAGCCGGCCGACTCACGCGACATGGTTCGGACCGCGGCCACGCTGTTCGATCAGCGTGCGACGGCCGAAGGCGAGATCCAGGTCATCGGATCGAAGTTCGTGCTCGGTCCCGTCGTCGATGCGCTCAAGCTGTACATCCAGGCAGCGCCGCATCGCTTCCCGATCATCGGGGGCATGGTCGCCCGCATGAACGATGAAACGTCGACTCCCGGTCTCTTCGGCCGCGGCGGTTACGCATGGGGCGCCGAATCGATCGACGTGTCCGCGTTCGACGTGCCGAAGAAATACGAAGGCAAGGAATACACGCTGCGCTATCTCGGCAACGGCCAGTATCAGGTGCGCGGCCCGGGCGTCGAAACGGGCGTCGGCGGCCAGGTCGGCAGCGTGCAGCGTTTCGACACCGACGCCGGTCCCATCTCGCTGCTCGTGGGCTTCATCCACGGCGAGAAGGGCGTCGAATTCGATCTGACGCGTAACTCGCGCGTGTCCGCTATCGATCGTCTGCAGAATTCGCTGGCGATCGCCGAGCAGGGCAACAAGTCGGGCGTCATCAGCACGACACTGGAAGGCAAGGACCCGGTGCTCGTGGCGGCGACGATCAACGAACTGTCGCGCATGTACGTGAAGCAGAACGCCGATCGTCGCGGGATCAACGCCGAGAAGTCGCTCGAATATCTCGAGCAGCAGCTTCCCGACGCCAAGCGTCAGATGGAAACGGCCGAAGACAACTACAACGCGTATCGCAACAGCCGCACGCTGTTCAATCCGGACGAAGAAGGCCGCATCGTGATGCAGCAGGCTTCGCAAGCGGATGCGCAGTTGCTCGACCTGAAGCGCCGTCGCGCCGACCTGGCCGTGCACTTCTCGCCCTCGCACCCGAGCGTGGTGGTGATCGACCAGCAGATCGCGGCGACCGAGAAGTACATCAACGACCTGGCAGCGCGCGTCAAGGCGATGCCGCAGGCCGAGCAGGGCGCGCTTCGTTTGCAACGCGACGTGCGCATGAGCACCGACGTCTATTCGGCATTGCGCAACAACATTGAAACGATGCGCCTCATCAAAGCCGGCCGCACGCCGACGGTGGAGCTGCTCGACCACGCCGAAGTGCCCGAGCGTCCCGTCAAGCCGGTCAAGGCGCTGGTGCTCGTGATCGCGGCTGGTATCGGTCTGTTCCTCGGCATCGTGATGGCGTTCGCTCGCGACTTCCTGTTCAAGGGCGTGCTCGATCCGAAGGAACTGGAATCGAAGACGGGTCTTTCGGTATTCGCGACGATTCCGGACAGCGAGCGTCAGAAGGAACTCGCGAAGCGCATCGCCGAGAAGAAGCCGGAACAGCTCGCGCTCGCCTCGCGTTACCCGACCGATCCGGCTGTGGAAGGCCTGCGCATGATGCGCTCGTCCCTGCAGTACGCGTTGATGGATGCGCCGAACAACGTCGTGATGCTCGCGGGTCCGCTGCCCGGCATCGGCAAGTCGTTCGTCTCCGCGAACCTGGCGACGCTGCTCGCCGCCGGCGGCAAGCGCGTACTGCTCGTCGACTGCGACCTGCGCCGTGGCCACCTGAACCAGTACTTCGGCCTGCCGCGCGGCAAGGGTCTCGTGGATGTCGTGAACGGTTCGGCCACGCTCGAAGAGACCGTGCATCGCTCGGTGCTGAACAATCTCGACTTCGTCCAGTGCGGCTTCTATCCGCCGGACCCGGCCGAGCTGCTTTTGTCGGACGCATTCACGGAATCGGTGAATCGCGCATCGGCGGAATACGACATCGTGCTGCTCGACGCACCGGCCATTCTGGCGGTGTCCGACACGGCGATCATGGCGCCCGTCGCGGGCTCGATCTTCCTGGTTGCGCGTTATGGGGATACGCGTTCCGGGGAAATCTCGGAGTCCGTGAAGCGGCTCGAACAATCGGGCGCAAGCGTCACCGGCGTGTTGCTCAACGGCTTCAAGGTGCACTACGGCAACTATGCCCAGGCGCGCCAGTACGGCGGCTACGCCTACGCTGCCTACAAGGCCGACAAGGAAGACTAGAGACTGACTCATCCGGCATTTGCTTCAGCTGGACCCCGAATCGAACAGCAGTACTAAATAAACGTCCTGAGTTGCATAACGAGGAGAAGTGAATATGTTCTCGCCGCAAGAGTTGAAACTCGGCATTGTCGGATTGGGCTACGTTGGCCTGCCGCTCGCCGTCGAATTTGGCAAGCGCCATCCCGTCGTGGGCTTCGATATCAATCGCGCGCGCATCAACGCGCTGCGCGAAGGGCGCGATGTCACGCTCGAAGTCGACGATGCCGAGCTGGCTTCCGCGACCTTCATGCAGTACAGCGCCGATGTAGAAGACCTGCGCAGCTGCACCGTGTTCATCGCGACCGTGCCGACACCGATCGATCACTACAAGCGTCCGGACCTGTCGCCGCTGATCGGCGCATCGACGACCATCGGCAGCGTGCTCAAGAAGGGCGACGTCGTCATCTATGAATCGACGGTTTATCCCGGCGCGACCGAAGAAGAGTGCGTCCCGGTGCTCGAAAAGATGTCGGGCCTGAAGTTCAACGAAGACTTCTTCGTCGGCTACAGCCCCGAGCGCATCAACCCGGGCGACAAGTCGCACCGCCTGCCGGACATCAAGAAGGTCACGTCCGGCTCGACGCCCGAAGTGGCCGATTTCGTCGACGAGCTCTATCGCGGCATCATCACGGCCGGCACGCACAAGGCGAGCAGCATCCGCGTCGCCGAAGCGGCCAAGGTGATCGAGAACACGCAGCGCGACGTGAACATTGCGCTGATCAATGAACTGTCGATCATCTTCAACAAGATGAACATCGACACCGAATCCGTGCTGCTCGCGGCCGGCACGAAATGGAACTTCATCCCGTTCCGCCCGGGCCTCGTCGGCGGCCACTGCATCGGCGTGGATCCGTATTACCTGACGCACAAGGCGCAGGCGATCGGCTATCACCCGGAGATCATCCTCGCCGGGCGCCGCCTGAACGACAGCATGGGCAACTATGTCGTCTCGCAGCTCGTGAAGACGATGACCAAGCGCGACATCGCCATTTCGGGTGCGCGCGTGCTCATCATGGGTCTCACGTTCAAGGAGAACTGCCCGGACCTGCGCAACACGCGCGTGGTCGACATCATCGCCGATCTCAAGGAGTACGGCGTCCAGGTCGACGTGTACGACCCGTGGGTCTCGAAGGAAGAGGCGCATCACGAGTACGGCATCGATCCGATCGATCAGCCGGCCAAGGGCGTCTACGATGCGGTCGTGCTCGCGGTGGCGCACAAGCAGTTCGCCGATGAAGGCGCGGAAGGCATTCACGCCTACGGCAAGTCGCAGCACGTGCTGTGCGACCTCAAGTACGTTCTGCCGCCCGAGGCGAGCGACATGCGTCTCTGAGGTTCGGTGGCATCGGCATTGACCGGTGCAGGCCGTCGCACAACATCGCCGCGGTTCGGCTCCCGGAATTTCGGGGGTTGCCCGCGGCGATGTCAACCGGACGTTCGGAGTTCGCAATGAAGATGCCCAAGGTAGTTCTGTACGCCAACACCGATTGGTATCTGTTTAATTTCCGGCTTTCGTTCGCTCGCAAACTGCGCGACGCGGGTTTCGAAGTCATTCTGTTGTCACCCGACGGCGAATACGGCCCGAAGCTGCGCGATCAGGGTTTTCGCTGGCATGCGGTGCCGATGAACCGGCGCAGTCTGAATCCGCTGCGCGAACTGGCGCTCGTGCTCTGGCTCGCGCGCTTCTTCCAGCGCGAAAAGCCGCAACTGGTGCACGGCTTCACGATCAAGAGCGCGGTGTACGGCTCGTTCGCGAGCAAGCTCGCAGGCGTGCCGGCGCGCGTGAACGCGGTCGCGGGGATGGGCTACGTCTTCACGAGCCGCGATCTGAAAGCGCGTATCTTGAAGCCGGTCGTGCGCACGGTGATGCGCTCGGCGCTGAACGGCCGCGACAGCATTCTCGTCCTGCAGAATCCGGACGACATCAAGCTGTTCGAAGCCGCGCGCATCGTCGAGAAGCAGTCGATTCGTCTGATCAAGGGATCGGGCGTCGATCTGACGCGCTTCAAGGTGCGCGAGGCGTCGCCGGACGATGTGGCCAAGCCGCTGCGCATTCTGCTGGCGGCGCGGCTCGTGTGGGACAAGGGCATCGAAGAATATGTGGAGGCGGCGCGCATGCTGCGCCGCGAGAATCGCACCGTGCGCTTCCTGCTCGCGGGTTCGCCCGACGACGGCAACCCGGCATCGGTGAGCACGGCGATGGTGCAGGGCTGGGTGAAGGAAGGGCTCGTCGAATGGCTCGGTCATGTGAGCGACATGCCGAAGCTCTTCACGGAAGTGGATGTGATGGTGCTGCCGAGCTATCGCGAAGGCTTGCCGAAAGCGCTGATCGAAGCCGCGGGCTGCGCGCTGCCGCTCATCACGACGGACGCGCCGGGCTGCCGCGAAGTGGTCAGCGAGTCGGGCGTGGATGGTTTGCAAGTGCCGGTGCGCGATGCACGCGCGCTCGCCGATGCGATCCGCCAGCTCGACGACGACCGCGCGCTCGCGAGAAAGCTGGGCCTCGCCGCGCGCGAGAAGGCACTGAAGAATTTCGACGAACGCATCGTCATCGAGAAGACGCTCGCCGTGTATCGCGAGCTGGTTCCCTCGATCGCGATCGAAGACGAGCGCCGCGAACACGCCGCGCCCGTCGGCAAATTTGGAGACTTTCATGTCTGATCGTTACGAATCGATCCGTCAACAACTGACGCGCACGCCGCAGAAGTGGCTCATTACCGGCGTCGCCGGGTTCATCGGCTCGAATCTGCTCGAAGCGCTGCTGAAACTCGACCAGGACGTCGTCGGGCTCGACAACTTCGCGACCGGGCATCAACGCAATCTCGATGAAGTGCGCTCGCTCGTGACGCCCGCGCAATGGGCGCGCTTTCGCTTCATCGAAGGCGATATCCGTAATCTCGACGATTGCCGCACCGCGGTGACAGGCGTCGCGCACGTTCTGCACGAAGCGGCGCTCGGCTCGGTGCCGCGCTCCGTGAACGATCCGATCACGACGCACGAAGTCAACATCAGCGGCTTTCTGAACATGCTCGTCGCCGCGCGCGACGCGAAAGTCGAGAGCTTCACTTACGCCGCGTCGAGCTCGACGTATGGCGACCATCCGGGCCTGCCGAAAGTCGAGGATCGCATCGGCCAGCCGCTTTCGCCGTATGCGGTGACGAAGTACGCCAACGAGCTGTACGCTTCGGTCTTTGCGCGCACGTACGGGTTGAACGCCATCGGTCTGCGTTACTTCAACGTGTTCGGCAAGCGCCAGGATCCGGACGGCGCGTATGCGGCCGTGATCCCGAAGTGGACGGCCGCGCTCATCGACGACGAACAGGTGACGATCAACGGTGACGGCGAAACGAGCCGCGATTTCTGCTTCATCGACAACGTGGTGCAGATGAACATCCTCGCTGCGCTCTCCGAGCCGCAAGCGCGCAATCAGGTCTACAACGTCGCGGTCGGCGATCGCACGACGCTCAATCAGCTCTATGACGGCTTGAAGCGCGTGCTCGCGGATAACGGCGTCATCAACGAAGGCAGCCCGGTGTATGCGCCGTTCCGCGCGGGCGATGTGCGTCATTCGCAAGCGAACGTCGATAAGGCCGCGCAACTGCTCGGCTATGCGAGCGCCATTCCGCTCGCCGACGGACTCGCGATCGCGATGCCGTGGTACATCCGCTTTCTGTCGCAGCGCCGCGTGCCGGTCGAAGCCGAACTCGCGACGAGGCCCGCATGAAAATAGTCGTTTTCATCTACTCGATGCACGGCGGCGGCGCTGAACGCGTCACTGCCAATCTCGCGAACGAGTGGGCGGCGCTCGGCTGGGAAGTGACCGTCGTCACGCTGACAGCCGGTGAAGGCGATGTCTATCCGTTTCATCCGGGCGTGAAGCGCATCGAGCTGGGGCTCGCGGGCGGCGTCGAGGGCGGCGGCTTCGTGCGTACGCTGCTGTCGAACGCGAAGCGCGTGCGCGCGTTCCGCAAGGTGTTGCGCGAGACGAAGCCTACTGTCGCGCTCGGCGTCATGGCGACGGCCAACGTGCTCGCCGTGCTTGCGGGCATCGGGCTGCCGTACAAGATCATCGCGAGCGAGCACACGCATCCGCCGCGCGCGCCGCTCACGCCGTTCTGGGAGCGTCTGCGGCTCTTGACGTATCGCTTCGCGGACAAGGTCGTCGCGCTCACCGACGAAACCCGCGACTGGATCGAAACGCATTGCCGCGCGACAGACGTCAAGGTGATTCCGCCGCCGTTCACGCTGCCTATCGCGCGAACGAATCCGATCATCGAGCCGAAAAGCGTCGTGAAGGACGGGCGCAAGTTGTTGCTCGCGGTCGGACGGCTCTCACCCGAAAAAGGTTTCGACAGTCTCATCGATGCGTTCAGGAAGATTGCCGGCGCGCTCCCGCAATGGGATCTGGTGATCGTCGGCGAAGGGCTTGCGCGTGCGAGTCTCGAACGCCGTGTCGAAGAGGCGAAGCTGCGCAGCCGCGTGTTTCTGCCTGGCCGCGCGGGCAACGTCGCGGACTGGTACGAGCGCGCCGATCTCTACGTGCTGAGTTCGCACTTCGAGGGCTTCTCGATGACGCTCGTCGAAGCGATGGCGAGCGGCTGCGCGGCCGTGAGCTACGACTGCGATTCGGGTCCGCGCGTGATCGTCACGCACGGCATGAACGGCCTGCTCGTGAACCCGGTCGGCGATGCGAGCGCGCTCGCGAAGTCGCTCGAATCGCTGATGAAGGACGACGCAGAACGTCATCGCATGGCGCTGTGCGCGACGTCGGTCAACGACACGTTCGCGTTGTCGAAGACCATCGCGCTGTGGCAGGAAGTGTTCGAAGAGTCGGGCGTGAAGGTGCCGCGTCGCGCGGAACTCCACGTACCCGCAGCCGGACGATGAGGAGCCACGACCGATGAAGATCATGCTCGTGGTCAGTTCGATGGGAAGCGGCGGCGCGGAGCGCGTCGCGGCCTCGCTCGTCAATGCGTGGGCGCAACGCGGCGATACGGTGACGCTCGTCATCACGTATAGCGGCCGTGGCGCGTGCTTTTATCCGCTCGCGCCGAACGTGCGCTGCGTCTTCCTCGCCGATCGCGTGAAGGCCGGCGCGCGCATGCTGCAATATCCCGCGCGCTTTCGCGCGCTGCGTGCGCTGATCCGCGAAAGCGCGCCCGATGTGGTCGTGTCGTTCCTCTCGAACGTGAACATCACGACGATTCTCGCGACGCGCGGCCTCGGCATTCCGGTGATCGCGAGCGAGCACATCGATCCGTCCGC
Source organism: Caballeronia sp. NCF2 (assembly GCF_023631205.1). Taxonomy (NCBI): domain Bacteria; kingdom Pseudomonadati; phylum Pseudomonadota; class Betaproteobacteria; order Burkholderiales; family Burkholderiaceae; genus Caballeronia; species Caballeronia sp. NCF2. The sequence goes on from NZ_JALQDN010000069.1 coordinate 175,881, forward strand.
CGACGGCCGTTCGCAGCTCATGAGCCAGATGTGCCGCTTCGTTTATCCGAGCGCGGACCTGCTCACGCTGCTCACGGACAACATGGAGGCATCGTTCAGGAAGATGGTGCCGCGCGTGAAGCGCATCGAAGTGGTGCCCAATCCGCTGCCGGACGAGTTGTTGCTGTTGCAGCCCGAAACCATCGAGAAGAGCGCGCGCAAGCGGCTCGTCGCGGTCGGGCGTCTCAACACGCAAAAACAGTTCGATCTGCTGATCGATGTATTCGCGACGCTCGCGCCCGAGTTTCCGGACTGGGATCTGTGGATCTGGGGCGAAGGCCCGGAGCGCGCGGTGCTCGAAGCGCAGGTCGCGCAACTGAAGATGAACGAGCGCGTGCTGATGCCCGGCAAGACGACGACGCCTTGGGAAGAGATGGCGCGCTCGGATGCGTTCGTGCTGTCGTCGCGCTACGAAGGTCTGCCGATGGCGATGCTCGAAGGCATGGCGCTCGGCCTCGCGACGGTCGCGTTCGACTGCAAGAGCGGCCCGCGCGAACTCACGCGCGACGGCCAGGACGGTCTGCTCGTGCCTGCCGGCGACAAGGCCGCTCTGATCGATGCGCTGCGCCGCGTGATGTCGGACGAAGCGTTGCGCGCCGAGCTCGGACGCAAGGCGGCGGCATCGGTACGGCAGCGTTATTCGTCGCCGGCGATCCTGCGTCAGTGGGACGCGATCTTCGCGCAACTCGGCGCACGCTCGCGCGGCGGCGAAGGCAAGAGCACGGCTTATGCGCGTGCGGTGACGGGAGAGAAAGCGTAATGGTCGACCGGCGACAAGTGATCCGCTCGCTGCTGATGGGCGCCGTCGCCAGTGGAGCGGGCGTCGCCGGCTTCGACGCGCGCGCGGCGCAGAAACGCGATGTCGTCACCGACAAGTCGTTCGGCGTGAAGGGCGACGGCAAGACGAACGATCGCATCGCGCTGCAGCGGGCCATCGATCAATCCGTCGATTCGACCTTGCTCATCACGGGCAAGTGCCGTATCGACGACAAAGGGCTCGACCTGCGGCGCGATAGTCACCTGCGCTTCGCACCGGGCGCGTCGATCAAGCTGCTGCCGCACGATACGTCGTTCTATTCGATCTTCCGCATCTGGGACGTGAGCAACGTGCTCGTCGAGAACGCGGTGCTCGACGGTAGCAAGGAGCTTAACGCCGCGAAACCGGCGCTGCGTGAAAACGGTCACGGCATGGGCTTTTCGATTGCGGGAAGCACGGAGGTGACGCTCATCTCGCCGAAGACGATCGGCTGCTGGGGCGATGGCATCTATATCGCCAACAGCTACAACGTCGCGTTTAAGTACAGCAGCGGTATTCGCGTGGTGAATCATCATGCGGACCGCTGCCGCAGACAAGGCGTGTCGATCATCAGCGGACGCAACATCGTGTTCGAGAATCCGCTGTGGGAGAACATCGGCGGCACGCAGCCGGAAGCGGGGCTCGACGCGGAGCCGAACAGCAACGCCGATATTCTCGAGAACATTCGCATCGTCAATCCGACGACGCGCAATTGCCGGTACGGGATCATCGTCTGGCTGGAGGAGATCGTCGGGCCGATGCCCAAGCATGTCGATATCGGCATCACGAATCATCGCGACGAAGGCGCGAGCGATGCCGCGTTCGCCGTGTCATCGCTCAAGCTGAATGGGCGCAAGGTGTCCGGGCAGATCGCGAGTCATTCGCCGACATGGGTGAGTCCGAAGATGTCGACAGTGGAAAGCATCGATTACGACAAGGCGGGACCGAAGATCATCGTCACCAACCTGAGGCTCGTGCCATGAAAGCCGCGCCCACACACAATAACTAAAGCGGAAAAAAGGCCAATACGATGCAAGCAACGACAATGAACAATACGGCGCAGCAAAGCGCACAGAGCGCGCAGAGCGAACCGATACGACGCATGACCGGATTCGCGTACTTCATGACGCCATCCGGCTGGGCGTTCCTTGTGCTCGCGGCCACGGCGCTCTCGATCGTCGCGTTCCGCGAGCGCAGCGTCGGCCTAATCTTCGACCAGGAAGCGTACATCCAGTACTTCCGCTCGACCGACTGGCACTGGCTCGTGCAGTTCTATCAGAACCGCGAGTCGGATATGGGCTTTCTCATCAGCCTTATCACGGAAGAGCTGGGCTGGCGCTCGTGGGTCATCCTCCTCAATGCGTTCGGCGTGTCGCCCGAAGGCGGCATCCGCATTACGGTGGTGCTGCTTAACCTGGTCGTGATGTATTCGCTGTTGCAGACGCGCAGGCCGCTCATCGGTCTCGTTCTGTGGCTCGTGATTCCGTATGCGCTCGCTACGGTCGGTCTGTTCCAGATCCGCCAGGGCTTCGGTCTTGCCATCGCGATGCTCTTCGCGCTGCGCTTCAACAAGCCGACCATCGGCATGGGGCTCGCGAGCTTCGTGCACACGACCTTCGCGGTGCCTACAGCGTTCCTGATGACCGCCGGTTTCATCGGCGAGCAAAGGAAAGCGCGCGCGCTCGTCGCGGTGAGCGTGGTGGCGATCGTGCTTGCGTCGGCGGCGAAGTTTCTGTTTGCGACCTACGGCGGCCGTCGTATCGACGAGTACTCGGGCTATCAGGAAAACTTCACGATCAAGCTGCTGTCGCTGCTGCTGTTCTACACGATGGCATCGGTCATGGTGCTCTACTCGACGTGGCGCGCGCAGGATACGCAGCGTCAGCGCGCATTCACGCGGCTGTCGATCATGCATGTCGGACTCTTCGTGTATCTCGTCGTTGCGTTCTTCGTGTTTCCGTTCGCGAAGGGCCGCGTCTGGTATTGCGTGCCGCTGCTGCTGCCGTTCCTCGCGCCCGAGATCAAGTTCAAGAACGCGATGGTTCTGGTCATCACCTTCGGCGTGTTCGTGGCCGTCGCAGCCGACGCCACGAAGAGTTATTTCGAAGGCGTCTATCACTACTTCCTGATGCCCTGACGACGATGTCCTACTTCCTGATTTCGCTCGATTTCGAACTGATGTGGGGCGTGCGCGACCATCGCTCGATCGCCACATACGGAAAGAACATTCTCGGCGTGCGCGAGGCGATTCCGGCGATGCTCGACATGTTCACGAAGTATCGCGTGAAGGCGACGTGGGCGACGGTCGGCATGCTGCTGTTCGATAACAAAAAGGACCTGCTCGCGAATCTGCCCGACGTCCGGCCGACTTATACCGATACGAAGCTGAGTCCATACGCCAACGGTTATCTCGATTCGATCGGCGATAACGAAAAGAGCGATCCGTACCACTATGGTCTGTCGCTCGCGCGTCGGATCGTCGATACCGAAGGCAGCGAGCTCGCGAGCCATACGTTCTGCCATTACTACGCACTCGAAGCAGGGCAGAACAGGGCGCAGTTCGCCGCCGACATGGAAGCATCGGTCGCATCGATCCGGCGTCTCGCCGATCCGCCCGCGAGCATCGTGTTTCCGCGCAATCAGGTGAACAACGCGTATCTGTCGGTGTGCGCGGAGCAAGGGCTCGTCGCGTATCGCGGCACGGAGCGCAGCTGGATGTATCGCGAAACCTCGCGCGCCGATGAAGCGGCGATGCGCCGCGCGGCGCGTCTCGTCGATACGTACATCAATATCTCAGGCGATCACGCGTTCGATCCGCGCCCGGCTCGCGGACTCATCGACGTGCGTTCGAGCCGCTTCCTGCGTCCATATGCGCGCAACAAGCGCGCGCTCGAATGGCTGCGCATCCATCGGATCAAGCAGTCGATGACGTCGGCGGCGCGCACGGGGCGTTCGTTCCACTTGTGGTGGCATCCGCATAACTTCGGTGCGAATCTGGCCGAGAACCTCGGCGTCCTCGAAGCGGTGCTGAACCATCACGTGTACTTGAGAGAGACCTACGGCATGCAGCCCGCGACCATGGCGGAAGTCGCGCGGGCGACGCAATCGGAAGAAAACCGGCTTGCGGAGATGGAATTCGGTTTGTTCGTATGACGAAGTAATCAGGAAAGACAAGACGCTAGAAAATAACCCGCACCGCGGGCGCGATGCAATGGCGATGTCCATTGCATCGCGCTGGCGCGTGCGCGGCAAAAAAGAAGTTCTTGGGGGAAGCGCGATGAACTTTCGTAACGACATCAACGGCCTGCGCGCGTTCGCGGTTCTCGCGGTCGTCCTTTTCCACTTCGATGTGCCCGGCTTCAAAGGCGGCTTTCTCGGCGTCGACGTGTTCTTCGTGATCTCCGGTTATCTGATGACGAGCATCATCTTCAGACGCCTTTCGAAGGACAGGTTCTCGGTGCTCGAATTCTATGGCGATCGAGCGCGGCGCATCATTCCGGCGCTCGCGTTTCTTTGCTTCGCGCTCGGTGTGTTCGGCTGGCTGATATTCCTGCCTTCCGAGTTTCGCGCGTTCGGCAAGGCGGCGGGATCGAGCCTCGGCTTCTTTTCGAACATCGTTTACTGGCGCGAAGCGGGTTACTTCGATACGCGCTCGCATCTGAAATGGCTGCTGCATACGTGGTCGCTTTCCGTCGAGTGGCAGTTCTATCTGCTGTATCCGCTCGGCATTCTGCTCGTGCGCAAGCTCTTCGGGCGACGCGGGACGAAGATCGCGCTCGTCGGCGCCGCGCTCGTTTCGTTCGCGGCGTGCGTCTATCTCTCCGATCCGACGAAATGGCCGACGGCCGCGTTCTTCCTGCTGCCGACGCGCGCATGGGAAATGATCGCGGGCGGGCTCGTCTATCTGTTCCCGTTGACGGCGGGCAGGCCCGTGCGCCGCACGCTGGAATGCATCGGCCTCGCGATGATCGCGTACGGCGCGGTCATGTTCAACGAGAACAACGAATGGCCGGGCTACCTCGCGCTCGTGCCGGTGCTCGGCACGGCGTTCGTGATTCTCGCGGCGCGCAGGCATTCGATCTTCACGGGCAATCCGCTCGCGCAGTTCATCGGCAAGATTTCGTACTCGGTCTATCTCTGGCACTGGCCGTTCGTCGTCGCGCTCACGTACTTCGACAGGGAAGGTTCGCTGCGCTGGCGCGCGGCCGCGATCGCGGGCGGCTTCGTCATGGGCTATCTGTCGTATGCGCTCGTCGAGTCGAAGACCAGGAAGCCGCCGGCGCGAGACGAGGCGCGCGCCTTTCCGCGCTTCATCACGCTGCGTCCGATTCTCGCGTTCACGCTGCTGCTGGCAATCGGCGGCGGCAGCATCTATGCGAGCCAGGGCGTGCCGAATCGCTTCGACCGTTCGGTGTTCATCGCCGATAGCGAGACCTACGACACGAATCCGCATCGCACGAAGTGTCACATGATGATCGATCCGTGCGATGTCGCCAACAAGCAGAAGGAGAGCCGCGTCGTGGTGCTCGGCGACAGTCACGCGGAAGCGATCGCCGAAGCGGTCGTCGACGCCGTGCCGAACGGCAAGCCCGATGATGTGCTGCTCATCACGATAGAAGGTTGCCCGACGATCTACGGCATTCGCCGCGGCAATGGCGATTGCTTCGATCAGGACCGCAAGTACATCGATATCCTGAGCCGCGATCAGAGCGCGAAGACGCCGGTCATCATCGCGAATCACTGGTCGCAGTACTGGTCCGGTCCGACGATGGACGACTTCGCGTTCGTCAATCCGGAGCAGCCGGCGCAGACATCGACGCCGTTCACGACGGAGTTGTATCGCGAGCACTTGCTATCGACCGTTTGCCGCATCTCGAAGATTCGCCCGGTCTATCTCGTCGAACCGATTCCCGAGTTCGACTTCAACGTGCCGCTGACGCTCGCGCGCGAGAAGATGCGGGATCCGAAGGCGCCCGATCTGTCGATCACCATGTCGGATTACGTTCAGCGCAATGGCGCGTTGCTGCAGGCGATGCATCAGGCACACGATCAATGCGGCATCCATCTGCTCGACCCGCGTCCGTTCCTGTGCCCGGACGGCAAGTGCATGGGCTCGCACGATGGCCGGCCGCTTTATTCCGACTTCCATCACATGAGCGAATACGGCAACCGCTTCCTCGTGCCGATGTTCCGGCGCGTCTTCGAACAAGGTTGAAAGCAGGTGCTTATTGCGGCGTGCCGGTATCGTGCTGCGCGTCGTTGCCGGTGAACGGCGGCGCATAGCGCGTCCAGAAGATATAGCTCGCGAGCACCGCGATCGCGCCGATGCCGGTCGCGAGCAGCACGCCCTGCGCGCCGTAGTAGCGCACGAGAATGACGTTGCCGATGATCTTCGTCGCGAAGCCGATCAGCGAAATGACGGAGATCGCGCGATAGCGCGTCTCGCTCGCGAACAGCTGCACGAGCACGCACATGCCGAAGTAGAACGGCACTTGCAGCAGCCCGTAGCGAAAGAGCGTGGTGACGGCGATGGTGTCGTCGGCGGTGAACGCGCCTTTCTGAAACAGCAGCTTCACGACGTACGGCGCGAGCGCATACGCGAGGATGCTGCCGGTCAGGCCCAGTACGGTCATGATGCCGGACCACTTCAGCGCGGTGCTGCGTGCGCGCGCATGATCGCCGCGATGAAGAATCTCCGCGAGAATCGGCAAGGTCGCGCGCGTGATCGCAAGCGCGCCCATGCTGAGCACGAGCGAGAGCAGCCGGTTCGCGTAGCCGAGCGTCGCGATGGCGCCGTCGCCTTGCTGCGCCATGAAGTACTGATCGATCGGAAGCCACAGACTCGCGACGACCGCGCCGATCGTGAGCATGCCCATCGAGCGGATCGTCGATGGCCACTGCTTCGCGCGCATCGAAACGCGCGGCCGGGCGGGCATCGTGTCGGCGCGCCTGGCGAGCACGCGCAGCCACGCGGCCTGCACGACGAAGCCGAGCGACGTCCCCATGACGAGCGGAAAAATCGATTCGTTGTTGCGCGCGGCAAGCACGAAGACCAGCAGGCCGATGGCCGGCACGCATTCGAGCAAGGTGTTGATGTGCTTGCCCGACGCCTGCAGCCGCGACGACGAAATGCAGATCGTGAAGGTCAGCACGCCGACCGGCGTCATGCTGATGATCATCGCGCGGCACATGTCGCGTGTGGACTCGGCGAGACTGCCCGCGATGACATCGGCGAGATGAGGCCAGAAAAGCCATAGCAGAAGCGACGAGCCGAGGCCGAGCACGAGGCCCACGCCTTCCAGCTCGCCGAGAAAACCGTTGCGCTGCGACCTGTCTTCCTGAAGCGAGACGAGCGCGGGAACGAGCAGCACGGCGAGCACGTTCGTGAGCATCGTCGGCAGCCAGGTGACGAGCGTGAGCGCGAACTGATAGGCGTCGACCGTGCCGCTGATCCCGTAGCGATACGCGATCGCCATTTCCTTCGACGCGCCGATGCACTTCCCGGCGATCACGAAGATCAGCAGGACGACCGCGCTTCTTGCGATTCTCTTGTGATCCTGATGTACGCCGCCGAGACGTCGTCTCACCGATTGCACTGCTGCGCTCAGCACGGGTCCTCCTGCGTGGGAGCCTTTCGCCGCATGGCCTGACGTCGAAACGAAAGCGCCATGCGACAGAAATCACGCGAAGGCCCGCGGCTTTCGCGTGAAAGAGGAGAGCGTGCACCAAAACGGGCGGCGTGACTGTTCGCTAAGGCACCTCGCCATGCCGAAGCCGGTCCTTCATACCGCGCCTGTCTGCCACGGACGCATGATGTAGCGCGCCGCCCGCTCGGGCGTGGCGTCGTCGGTCAGAATGCGCGCCGGGCAGCCGGCCACCGTGACGTTCGGCGGAATATCCTTCGTCACGACGCTGCCCGCGCCGATCGTCACGTTGTCGCCGATGGTCACGTCTTCGATGATGCAGACGTTCGGCCCGATATACACGTTGTTGCCGATGGTCGCCGCCTTGCCGTGATTCGATCCGATGGTCACGCCCTGCGAGATGTTGCAGTTCGCGCCGATGACCGCCGTCGGGTTTACCGCGATCGTGCCGATATGACTGATATAGAAGCCCGGCCCGATGCGCGTGCGCGGACTGATGACGAATCCGAAGCGGCGCTGCTTCAGACGCACGATGTGGTTGAGCACGAGGCGCATGGGCCGCGACGACGCGGCGCTCGCGAGGCGCAGCCAGAACATGTAGTTGAACCCTTCGTTCAGCATCAGTTGCTCGAGAAGGAGCATGACGCTGTACTCGCCCGTATAGCGATAGAGATCGCTTTTGATCAGATCAAAGGTTTTCATCGCGGTGTATCCGCTGGTCGTGTGATTTCTTGTAATACCTCCGGCCGGAATCGGCCGTTCCCCCAACTGTGCTGAGCGCACCAAATCCGAGACTAGTCTTTCTGTCCAACCGGATCAGTGCGAAACGGAACATATGACCGGCTGGCAATCGAAACGATTCCAACTTTCGCCTGTTTTGTCTGTTGAATAAACCCGTTTCTTTAATCAGATCATTAGGGTTTCGGTCGAATCCCAGGCTGCGCGCGGGATTCAGCGGAAAATGATCCGATTCGTAAAAACCCGATAAGGGTATGCCCTGTAGGGTCTTTCGTCTTTTGAATGAAAAAAGTTTTTGGACCGCACTTACAAAATCCGATTCGTCGGATGAAATCGTTTAAAACGGTGCTTACTTGAATGTAATGTTGGGACTGCAACCGTGCAGAAGCGGCAATTTTGGTGCGCGTCTCGATAATCGTCGGCGGATTGACCGGTCAATAAGGCGAAATAATCGGCGGATTGTTGCTCGTTTCGGCATACGAAAGGCGCTCTGCAAGCCCCACCGGGCCTTCCGAGGCGATAGCTCGCGCTCTCGGCGGGTGAACGTTCGTGTCGTTATAATCGATTCTTCAGACGATTATTAGTCATCGTACCTCAACTGGTTTGAAGTGGTGTTATTCATCTACGGTATTAACATTAAAAAAGCGGTAGATTAATTTACTCGCCGTCGATTAAAAGCGGAAATACACAGCAATAAAGACGCGGAAAAGCAAAATAATAAGTTACAAGCGTACATTTTGTAACAAGTGCCGGGTAGAAACGCCTCGTAACAATCTGTAGGATTTAAAAAAGACGGTAATTACTGCCGTCAGACTTCAGCGCTTCATCAGCCCGTTCGCGGGCCAATCAAGCGCGGGGTTGAGTGGGTACTTCCGGATTATCTGGCTCTTCCGACTCTGGTTCGTCCAATCCCGAAGTCGTCATGTTTTTCGCCGAGATGCCTTTCGGAGTCGCCGTGTGCGGCTGTCGAGCGCTGAGCGGCGCAATCGTTTGCGCCTGCTGAATTTGCGTTGGTCATCTCACGCCCATAAAGAAACGTTGCGTGCGGCCGTAGTCGCATGAACGGGTCCGCCCGTCGACAACGCACAACCAACTCGGAAAGACAATGCTTTCGAACAACACTCAGGCAGACACCCAGGCAGACAACACCGTCGTCGACACGCGTATCGCAACCCGTCGCAAACTCCTGACCTCGCTTATCGCGGGTAGCGGCGCGTTTGTGCTCGCCGCATGCGGCGGCGGCAGCGACAGCGCGGCCCCCGATTCGGTCGCCGATCGCTGGAGACGCCGTAACACCGGCAGCGGCGCCTCGACGGCGACGCCCGCGAGCTCGGCTTCGTCGGCAAGCGCCACGACGACCGCCAGCGCGCCGGCCGCGGCAAGCTCGACGAACGCCGCCAGCACGAACACCGCAGGCACCATCAACGCATCGTCGTTCGGCGTGAAGGCCGACGGCTCGACCAACGACCGCGCCGCGCTGCAAGCCGCCATCGACGGTTCCGTCGGTCAGATTCTCCTGATCTCGGGCCAGGTCCGCATCGACACGACGGGTCTCAAGCTGCGCACGAACACGCACATCCGCTTTGCGTCGGGCGCTTCGATCAAGCTGCTCCCGCACAACGCCGACATCTACCAGATGATGCTCATCGAAGACGTGAGCAACGTCATCGTCGAAAACGCGTACCTCGACGGCAGCAAGGAGCTGAACTCGGCTTCGGGCGGCGAGCACGGCATGGGCTTCTCGATCATCGGCGCACAGAACGTGCACCTGATCGCGCCGACCACGATCAATACGTGGGGCGACGGCATCTACATCAACGACAGCCAGAGCAAGAAGAACACGCCGACGTACAACCTCGTCGTCGACAACCACAAGGCCGACGGCTGCCGCCGTCAGGGTGTGTCGATCATCTCGGGCGACACGATCACGTTCAACAGCCCGATTTGGCAGAACATCACCGGCACGGCGCCGGCTTGCGGTCTCGACTTCGAACCGAACGACAACTCGGCCGTGTTCAAGAGCATCACGATCAACAGCCCGACGACGGCGAACTGCAAGGGCGGCGGCATCAACGTGTGGTTCGGCTCGCTGCCGGGTCCGATCAGCAAGACGGTCACGATCGCGATCAACAACCACGTCGACACGACCAGCCCCGGCGGTTCGTTCGCGGTTCAGGGTCTGTCGCTCGACGGCTACATCGTCAACGGCCAGATCAGCAGCACGAATCCGAAGTGGAAGTACCCGCTGATCGTCGAGCAGTGGGACAACGCGGGTCCGCGCATCAACGTGCAGAACCCGACGATCGTCAAGTCGTAATCGGCGATGAAATGAAAAACGCCATGCGGATGAATTTTCCGCATGGCGTTTTTTGCTTTTCCGCGCCGCCTACTTGAGCCAGTTGAGATTCACGGAATTGGCGATCGCCTGCAGCCCCGCCTGATTCGGATGCAGATGGTCGCCGCTGTCGTACGCACCAAGCATGACAGGCGGATTGGCCGGATCGCCGAGCGCGGCGGCCTGATCGAGCACGGCGTCGCAGCCGCTGTCGGGCGTCGCGACGAACGCGTTCACCGCTTGCCGCGTCGCTTCGATGTCGGCCGTCCACGGCGACACGCCCTCGAACGGCGTGAGCGTCGAGCATATCGCCTTGACGCCCGCCGCGTGCGCGCTCTGCGTCAGTTGCGCGAACGCGCTGTTCAGGCGCGCGGCCGTCGGCGGCGATCCGCCGATCAGGTTGTTGACGGCATCGTCGGAAATGATGACCCACTTGACGTTGTACTTGTCGAGCACGTCGCGCTGGAAGCGCGTGAGGCCGGCATCGCCCGCGTCGTTCGTGAAGAAATCGTTGCCGGCGATACCCTGATTCAGCACGCCGACCGTCATGCCCGCCTGCTGCAGACGCGCGGCGAGCAGGTTGGGCCAGCGGCCGTTCGTGTTCGGCGGCGAATCGATGCCGTCCGTGATCGACGCGCCGAACGCGACCACCGCGCCCGTCGCACTGGCGTTCTGCACGACGACGTCGGTGAGGAAGTAATACGACTGCGCGCCGAGCGCGTTGACCACGCCGCCCGCGAATTCGGTGTCGGCGCTGACATCGCCGGGCGCGACGTACACGTCCTGCAGGCCTTCGGCGTGACCGGTGGTTTCCGATGGCGTCTGCTGCGGGAGATAGGCGCTGACGACGATGTCCGACATCGCCGGCACCGCGATCGCGATCGGATCGCTCATCTCCGTCTTGCCGGGCGGAATCGTCACGAAGGGCTGACCGTTGAAGGTGACGGCCCGGTCGCTGCCCGGCACGGTGCGTTTGCCGTCGGCGCGCAACGCGACGCGCACGTCGCCGATCACGAGCGGCTCGCTGCCGTACTGATTGGAAAACTGGACGCCGGCGGCCGTCCCGCCGATGCTCGTGTGCACGATCTGCCGGATCGTCTGATTATTGAAGCCGCCGCCGCCGACGATCATCGGCGCGGTGCTCCAGGTGCCGGTCCACGGCAGGGTAGCGCTGATGTTCTGCGCAAAACTCGACGACGTAAGCGGCAAGGCGAGCGCGGTGGCCACGAGGGCTCGCTTGAGGCGAGGAAATCGCTTGTTCAACTTGTTCTCCGAAACCAGCCTGGAATGAGATAGACGTCTCGCAGTGCGCGAGACTTTTGGCGGGCGCATGTGGCCACAGCGCGCCGGGGTGCGCGGCGAAATCTTTGAATGCGTTTGTTTCGCCTTGGTGAATCGGAGCACCATTTGTGCGCGTGCTCTGTGCGCGCGCGCTCATTTCGGCCGATAGGCAAGTCTTTCGTCGCTAGCTCGCAACTAACTGTCTACGCAAGCCCCCGCCTTTGTTCGCGGGCGGCGTAAGCGTTTACGGTTGCACGTCGGAAGCGGGCGCCGGAGAGCTTGCAGTTTCGCCGGGCGTGGGCAGGATCGGCGGCATCGTCGCAAACACTGGCGGTTGCGGCGGCTCTTCGGTCACTTCGGCGGCGGGCTCCGAAGGCGGCCGCTTCGGACGCACCGGATGCTGCGCCGCCGTCTGCGCGGTTTTCGGCTTGCCCGGCTTCGGCGCTTTCGAGAACGTCTCGTCGAACCAGGTTTTTGCGTTCGTGAGCATCGTTTGCCACATGCCCGGCGCTTCCTGCGTATCGAAGCGCGCGCGGGCATCGATCAGATGCGAACGCAGCGAACGCTGCATGAAGTCGCCGACGATCGGCAACGCGCTGTGCGCGCCTTGGCCCCAGTAATCGCTGCGCAGCGTGACGCGGCTGTCGTTGAAGCCGACCCACGCGCCCGCGACGAGTTGCGGATGCATCAGGATGAACCAGCCGTCGGCGTTGTCCTGCGTAGTGCCGGTCTTGCCCGCGACATCCGCGCGAATGCCGAAGCGCGTGCGGATCGTCGTGCCGGTGCCGCGGTTGATGACGTCGCGCATCACATCGACGAGCTTGCGCGTCGCATCGACGGACAGCGCGCGCTCGGGCGTGCTCTCGAACTGCGCGAGGACTTCGCCGTCCTTGTTCTCGATGCGCGTGACGAGCAGCGGCTCCATATAACTGCCGTCGTTCGCGATCGTGCCGTACGCCGACACCATTTCCCTCAGCGTCACCGGGCTCGTGCCAAGCGCGAGCGACGGCACCACGTCGAGATGACTGTCGCGCACGCCCATGTCACGCGCGAGCCGCGCGACGCGTCCCGGACCGACTTGTTCCATCAACTGCGCGGTGATGCGGTTCTTCGAATACGCGATGCCGTCGCGCAGGCTCACGGGACGGCCCGACGGCGGCGAGTCGTCGGTCGGGCGCCAGATTTCGTCGCCGCGAATCGGGATTTCGACGGTCTGATCGACGATCGTATCGGCCGGCTTCGCGCCGCGCTCGAACGCCGCGCCGTAGACGAAAGGCTTGAAGGTCGAGCCGGGCTGGCGGCGCGCCTGCGCGACGTGATCGAACGGATCCTGCGTGAAATCGCGGCTGCCGACCCACGCCTTGATCTGCCCGTTGCGCGGATCGAGCGCGACGAACGCGGCCTGCACGCGCGTCTTGTCCTCGCACAGCGCCTGCATGAAGGCGCGGTCCGAGCCGAGTTTCTTTATGGCGTCGGCGTCGTTCGCGCCGCCCGTGCGCAGCGCGCGGTATGCGTCCGTCTCGCGGATGAACGCGTGCCCGAGATCGGCGTTCGCGTTCGCGCAAGCGGCGCGGCCGCCCCACGCCGCGTTGGCGATCGATTGCAACTGGTTGCCCTGCAGCGCGAGCGCGTTCGTCGCCATCGCCTGCAGACGCGAATCGATGGTCGTGCGCACGACGAGGCCATCGGAATAGATGTTGTAGTCGTTGTCGTCGGCCCAGCCGATCAGCCATTTGCGCAACTGCTGCGCGAAGTGCGGCGCGCGGCCGGGCTCTTCCGTCTGCCGCTCGAAGTCGATGCGCAGCGGACGTTTCTTCAGCGCGTCGAGTTTGGTCGCCGGCAAGTGGCCGAACTTGACCATCTGCCCGAGGACGATGTTGCGCCGGTCGAGCGCGCGCTCCGGATTGATCACCGGGTTGTAGTAACTGTTGCCCTTCAACATGCCGATGAGCGTCGCGCTTTCGAGCACGTCGAGCTGGCCGGCGGATTTGTCGAAGTAAGTGCGCGCGGCCATTTCGATGCCGTACGCGTTGTACAGGAACGGCACCGTGTTCAGATACGTTTCGAGAATCTCGTCCTTCGAATAGAGCGCTTCGATCTTGAACGCCGTGATCGCTTCCTTCAGCTTGCGCGTGAGCGTCTGCGAGCGGCCGATTTCCTCGGGATACAGATTGCGCGCGAGCTGCTGCGTGAGCGTCGAGCCGCCTTGCCGGTCGCCCGAGAACGTGCGCAGCGCCGCGCCCGCCGTGCGCCGGAAGTCGATGCCGTGATGCTGATAGAACCGCCGGTCTTCGGTCGAGATGAGCGCGTCGATCACCTGCGGCGAAATCTGCTTGAGACTCACCCATTCGCGATGCGTCGGCTTGAATTCGGCGAGGAGCTTGCCGTCGGCGGAATAGATCTGCGCGGGCTGATCGACTTTTGCACGGCGGATATCGCGGATACCGGGCGTGAACGGAATCAGCACCAGCACATAGATAAGAAAGAGCGCCGGCAGAAGGAGCAGCGAACGCGCACGCAGATGCGGACGCAGCCGCGATGCGAGGCGAGCCAGAATCGCCTTGGCCCAGGCTTTGAAATCAGACGCGGTCACAACGAAACGGGATGCCCGGACATGGAAAACCCTGAATCGTAGCGTAATTTTTCAGCAGGTCTTTCGCAGAAGTGTCGCCGACGCTACACCGCCCGCGTTCCCGCCGATTCGCCGATTGGAAACGCCGTCGTCGAAAGCACCTCACGCAACACGACGAACGTGCGGATCTGCCGCACGCCCGGCAGATAGAGCAGCTTTTCGGCGTGGAGCCGGTTGAAGCTTTCGCTGTCGCGCGTGCGGATCAGCATGAAGAAGTCGAATTCGCCGGTCACGACGTGGCATTCCATGCAGCCGGGCACTTTCTGCGCGGCTTTCTCGAAGGCGTCGAAGGAATCGGGCGTCGAGCGGTCGAGGATCACGCCGATCAAGACGAGCATGCCGGCATCGAGCGCTTTCGGATCGAGCAGCGCGACGGTCGCGCGGATCAGCCCCGCTTCGCGCAGCCGCTCGACGCGCCGCAGACACGCGGGCGGACTCAGATTGACCTTCTCCGCGAGCGCGACGTTCGAGATCGACGCATCGCGCTGCAACTGACGCAGGATCGCGCGATCGACGCGATCGGTCTGGACGCTTGCCGGATGCGGGTTTGGAGCGGATGCGGTTTTTTTCATTGCTTCAACAGGCTCTTGTGCGAAATAAAAGTTAGCGAACAGCGTCTCGCGTCCAAAAACGTTAGGCCGAACGGCATTTTTTCGCAACCCGATCCGTCGCGAGAATCTCTACGATTCTGTCATGCAGTCCCACCATCACGAGGATGCCGACATGAATCTGCAACGTTTTCCCCGCTATCCGCTCACGTTCGGACCGACGCCCATTCAGCCGCTCAAGCGCCTGTCCGCGCATCTCGGCGGCAAGGTCGAGTTGTATGCGAAGCGCGAGGACTGCAACAGCGGCCTCGCGTTTGGCGGCAACAAGACGCGCAAGCTCGAATATCTGATTCCCGAGGCGATCGCCGAAGGCTGCGACACGCTGGTTTCCATCGGCGGCGTGCAGTCGAATCAGACGCGCCAGGTCGCGGCGGTCGCGGCGCATCTCGGCATGAAGTGCGTGCTCGTGCAGGAAAACTGGGTCAATTACTCCGATGCCGTCTATGACCGCGTCGGCAATATCCAGATGTCGCGGATGATGGGCGCGGACGTGCGCCTCGTCGCCGATGGCTTCGATATCGGCATCCGCAAAAGCTGGCAGGACGCGATGGAAAGCGTGCGCGCGGCGGGCGGCAAGCCGTTTCCGGTGCCGGCGGGTTGCTCGGAGCATCCGCTGGGCGGCCTCGGTTTCGTCGGCTTCGCGGAGGAAGTGCGCGCGCAGGAAGCGGAGCTGGGCTTCAAGTTCGACTACCTCGTCGTGTGCTCGGTGACGGGCAGCACGCAGGCGGGCATGGTGGTCGGCTTCGCGGCGGATGGGCGCGCGCGGCGCGTGATCGGCATCGATGCATCGGCGAAACCGGAGCAGACGCACGAGCAGATTCTGCGGATCGCGAAGCACACAGCGGAACTCGTCGATCTCGGCCAGGACATCACGCGCGACGACGTGATTCTCGATACGCGCTTCGGCGGCCCCGAATACGGCCTGCCGAACGAAGGCACGCTCGAGGCGATCCGTCTGTGCGCGCGGCTCGAAGGCGTGCTGACCGATCCCGTCTACGAAGGCAAATCGATGGACGGCATGATCCAGATGGTGCGCAACGGCGAATTCCCCGAAGGCTCGAAAGTGCTCTACGCGCATCTCGGCGGGGTGCCCGCGCTCAACGCGTACAGCTATCTGTTTCGCAACGGCTAGAACGCGCTGCGGAATGCGTCGAACAATGCGGCGACGCGTTCCGACGTATCCGCTTCGAAGACTGGCATGCGCGAGCCGAGCATGTGCGTGAGGATCGGCGGCGCGGGATCGCCGGGGCGCAGGATCGCGAGAATCTGCGCGCGGAGGTTTTCATCGACGAGCGCGGCCGTGTCGCGGCCGAGAAGCGCCGCGCCCGCGATATCCGGATCGTATCCGTGGCGCTCGACGAGATCGAAGGCATCGGCATAAAGACGATCGAGGTTGCCGGCTTGGGCGTAACGCGCCATCAGAAAGAGCAGGTCGATCGCGTCCTTGCGGTCGGCGGCGTGCCGGTCCTGCCACGCGATGATCTTCAGCATCGCCTGCGCGGGCAGCGAAGCGACCGGCACGACGAGATCGCGCGTGACGCGCACGGCGAGCGCCGCATCGAGCGCCTGGCGAAAACCCGCGACGTTCATTCGCACCGAACCATCCGGCGGCCACGCGATTTCGCCGTGCGCGTCCTGCACGCCGCCGAAGGGCACGATATCGAGCCACGTGCGTTCGCCGGTCTGCGGCGCGTTGAAATTCAGCCGATGCGCCGAGCCTTTCGGCGCGGTGAAATGCCCCGACGCGACGAGCGCTTGCCGCAGCGCGTCGTGGCCGGTCCAGCTTTGAATCGAGATGCCGATATCGACGTCGGCGGTGGCGCGCGTCGCCTCGATGTCGTGGACGTGCGTGAGCAGGATGTCGCGCGCGCTCGCGCCGCCGACGAACCACGCGATGTTCGTCGCGTGCGACGCGGCGACGACTTCGCGCAGCATCGCGGAAAAGACGCCGGCGAGCGGGCGATGCGGCAGCAGTTCAAGCGGCAAGATAGCGTTCACGCAGCATCCTGGCGGTTTCGAGATTGCGCGGGTCGCCGCTCGCGACGAGATCCGCATAGACGATGAGCGGCGCGACGACGTTCGGCGGAAGACCATCGACCGGCGCGAGCGCCACGGGCGCGCGCAGGAATTCGACGTTTCCGGCGGGATCGGGCCGCAACCGCGCCGCCTTGATCCATTCGCGCGGCGCGGCGTCGGCGCAATACGCGGTGACGGTCGCGGGCTTCAGGTATTCCGTGAGTATCGCTGCGGCCGGCTCGCCGCCGAACTGGCATTGACCCGGCAGGCCGGGCACGTCGCGCCACCAGTCGTTCGACTCCGCGCGATAACGCCCGATCAGCAGCGATTCGCGCAATTGCCGCGGATACAGCGTCACCCATTCGTCGATGAGCCGTTCCTTGTCGGCGAATTGCAGGCCGGCGCCGTCGGGCCGCTCGAATACATCGCGATGATCGATGAGCGCGCGCACCGCGTTTTGCACCGTGCCGTGGCTCACGCCCGCGTGTTGCGCGATATCGCGATAGCCCCGTTGCAGCAGCGCGGGCGTGATGAGCAGGGCGGCCGTGACGCGCAACGTCGACTTCGTCCAGGTTTTCGAGCGGCGCGCCTTGCCGTGCGCGACGCGCGGACGGCCCGACACGATCACGACGACGCCATCGCCTTCGATGACGCTCGCGTTGCCGGCGAGATCGAGGGCATCGACGTTCAGATCGCGGCAGGCGCGGACCATGTCGGGTGAGAGATGCGCGGTAACGAGCGCGGGTTTCGCGCCGCCGTTCTGCGCGACCGAGGCGCTGAACGCGGATAACGCGCTGAACCGGTCGATGTTTTCCCGCACGATGACAGGGCGCTTGAAGCGCGCGCCGCCGACGCGGAATTCGATGGCGGCGTCGTAGCCGCCGCGCGCGGGTGGTTTGACGCTGCGTGCGGCGAAGCCGGTCGCCTCCGTGAAGGCGGCTGCGGCGGCTTCGGCGAGTTGGTCGGTGGGTGGCATCGGCGGGTTGGGCGTCCAATTTTGGTCAGTGTACACGAAACGTGGACAGAGATAAAAGTTGGACGGAGTTCGTCTTGCCGAAATCCACTCTAAGAATCATGAGGTGCGGATCCCTACCCGACACCGCATTTCCCCTTCACGCCAATCAAAGATAACTACAAACGTAATCCAGCGTTTCCGTCACGTCGATATCGAATCGGCTTTTGCCCGGCACCGAGAACGATTCGCCCGCCTTATACGTCTTCCACTCATCGCTGCCGTCGAGCCGAATACGGCACTGGCCTGCCTGCACCTCCATGAGTTCGGGCGCGTCGGTGCCGAAGTTGAGCGTGCCCGGCAGGATCACGCCGAGCGTTTTCCTGGTGCCATCGGCGAAGAGAACCGTGTGCGACACGCACTTGCCGTCGAAGTAGACATTGGCGCGTTTGATGACGGAAACCTGATCGAATTGCGTTGCGGCGGTCATGATGATGGTCCTTTGGACGGTTGCGAGGGATGGTCCGCCATCATACAAAAAAGGCGATGCGACTCACATCGCATCGCCTGTTTCGAGCCAGCAAGAAGAATCAGCGATTCACGAGCCGTTTCGGCATCAGGACCGAATGCAACCGCATGTGGAGGCAAGACAGTCGCGAGAGCGTTTCAGGGATAAACCGCGATTGTCAGAGTTCCAAAACCGATACGATAGAATCGCGAACCAACTTCTGCTCGCGTTGGCAACGTTAGCGATCTTTCGCTTCATCTATTTATTCGCCGATCAATAGCTAGTTCGGACAGACCCATGGCAATAGCGATTCGAGGCGCTGGCATGCCCTTCAAGACATGCTGACGCTGTCGGCATACGGAGGATTGTTTCTTGCCGCATTCGGCGCAGCCACCCTTCTGCCTCTTCAATCGGAGGCTGTGCTTGTGGGCTTGCTGCTGAGTAAAAGCTATTCAACTGCAACGTTGATACTGGTCGCGACCATCGGCAACGTGTTGGGTTCACTGGTCAATTGGGTTTTGGGGCGATACATCGAGCGCTTCAAGAGCCGCCGCTGGTTTCCAGTGTCAGATGAGAAATTGGACCGCGCGCAGCGCATGTATCAACGTTTAGGGAAATGGTCGCTCTTGCTTAGTTGGGCGCCCGTCATTGGTGATCCTCTTACTCTCCTGGCTGGGGTGATGCGTGAGCCTCTTCTGCCATTCGTCGCGTTGGTCACGGTTGCGAAGCTCGGACGTTACCTTGTCTTGGCGGCTGTGACGATGCGATTGATCTAGATCGGTCGGCATCTTCAGATGTGTCCGCGCGCTGATACCCAGGCGACGCCGGGAACGCTTGTCTCGACGTAGTCATGGGGAATCGCCTCGCCTTTCTCCGAAGGCGAGGGGCTGCAACATAATGGAATCAGTCGAACATGTCGGGCTGCGTGGCGACGAGATCGTTCCAGATCGTCTGGAAGTGCAGCCAGCCGATGTAGTCGCTGCCCACATGCTCCCGGCTATAGCGCGCGCGGTCTTCGGGCACGAGCTTCGGCGTGATGCCGGTCGCTTCGATCATCAGTTGTTGCTGGCAGCAACGCTCGAGCGCGATGAACCAGAACGCCGCCGAATCGATGCTGTGACGGCTCGCCGTGAGTAGGCCATGATTCTGATGGATCGCGGCCTTCACGCCCTTGAACGCATTCGCGACCTTGTTGCCGCCCTTCACTTCGACGGCGACCTTGCCGGCTTCATCGCCGATCACGACGTGGTCTTCGAAGAACGCGCACGCGTCCTGCGACATCGGAATGAGCGGCTTGCCGAGCGCCGCGAAGGCGGTGCCGTAGACGGTATGCGCGTGGCACATCGCGACGATGTCCTGATGCTGCTCATGCACGGCCGCGTGCAGCACGAAGCCCGCGCGATTGACCGCGTAATCGCCTTCGACCACGTTGCCCTGATGATCCGCGCAGATCAGGTTAGACACCTTCACTTGCGCGAAGTGGACGGCCATCGGATTGGTCCAGTAAAGCGACGGATGCTCCGGATCGCGCACGGTGAGATGGCCCGCGAACCCGTAATCGAAGCCCTGCAGCGCGAAGGCGCGGCACGCGGCGACGAGGCGCTCCTTCAGGTACTGACGATGTTCGGCGTGGCTCGCAAACGTGGGCAGCTCGGGGAAGATCAAGCCTTGCTGCTCCGGCTGATAGATCGATACGCGGCCCTTGAGATCGATGGCCTGATCGGCGGTCTTTGCGGGGGTCTCCATGACGTCGCTCATCTTTTCGCTCCATGCGGATAGAAGTGGGTATGTCACGCATGGTGCCGGTAGCGATGCTTGCGCACAAACGAAGGTTGTTCAACGTGGCATGAGTCACATTCATGCGCCAAAGGTTTGAAGCGGCTGCCGAATTCGAAATTCACCGAGGTTTAGGCGATGCAACATTTTTCGCCGCGCCGCGAAACCGCGGCGGTTCACGTCCGCATCCTGTGCCAAGCCTCTGAGAATCCCGCGGACGCGCGTCGCATAAGGCTTTCGCGCGACTCGGCATCGGGGCTTTAAAAACGACGCGCATCGCCGTTAACCACCTTTGCAACATTTTTCGCGTGCGGGCTGTTTCTGCTACGACAAGGCTTTCGAGCCTCCGATCGGCTTCGTTTCGCTAGATGAGCGCATCGGCGGAGCCTGCTCTGACAAGACATTCGCCAGACGAAAACGTTTGGCGTTCTGCCGCCATCGCCCGCGATCCGTCTGAAGGTCGCTTTTCACGGGTGAATCAATTTTCTTCGTACTTGAGCGCACGTTCTCGGCGCTTTGCGTGGGGAATCGCGCAAAGTCCTGTTGGTATAAGGATTGGCGTTCGCTGGCACACCTCTCGCTAATGTATGACCACGCACGAACATCGCTGCGGTATCAAACAAGAAGAAGCAGCGGGTTCGTACTACGGGGCTGGACGCAACAGGTTCGATGTATGCCATCAGATGCATGCGCGAATCCTGTTGCGAGCCAGAAGAAATCAAAAGCGCGAAGCGCAAACGCACGAGACTAAGAAAAATGTTGACACTTCAATCCGATCTGCACGGCAATCATCTGTTGGGCGCGCTTCCGGCGCAGGAATGGCAGGCTATCGCACCGCATCTCGAGCTGGTCCAGTTGCGCACGGAGCAGTTGTTGTGCGATTCCGGGCAGCGCATTCATCACGTGTATTTCCCGACCACGGCGATCATTTCGCTGCTGCATACGATGGAAGACGGCGGTTCCGTTGAAGTCGCGGCGGTGGGACGTGAGGGAATGTCGGGGGTTCCGGTGCTGACGGGCGGCGACACGATGCCGACGCGCGTGCAGGTGCAATGTGCGGGCTTTGCGTATCGCATGAGCGCGGGTGCGTTGCGTGAGCACTTCGGCCGTTCCGACTTTCTGCGCCGCGTGATGTTGCTGTACATGCAAGC
Organism: Caballeronia sp. NCF2; assembly: GCF_023631205.1. Classification (NCBI taxonomy): domain Bacteria; kingdom Pseudomonadati; phylum Pseudomonadota; class Betaproteobacteria; order Burkholderiales; family Burkholderiaceae; genus Caballeronia; species Caballeronia sp. NCF2. The sequence continues at coordinate 197,357 of NZ_JALQDN010000069.1, forward strand.
CCTGCTGACGCAAGTGGCGCAGACGGCCGCGTGTAATCGTCATCACTCGCTGTCGAAGCAACTGTGCCGTTGGTTGCTGATTCAGACGGATCGCACGCCGTCGGATCAACTGCGTGTGACGCAGCAGATGATCGCCGATATGCTCGGCGTGCGCCGTGAAGGTGTGACGGAGGCGGCTGGCAAGCTGCACGATGCGGGGCTGATTCATCACAGCCGTGGGTGTATCAAGATTCTCGATCGTGCGGGACTCGAGGAGCGGGCTTGTGAGTGCTATGGCATCGTTAAGCGCGAGTTTGATCGGATGTTGCCGCGGCGTGCGGCCGAGGCGTTGGCTTAAGCTGTTTTTGGTTCTGTCGCTGGATCCCGCTTTCTTAGTGATCTATTGGCACTGCCCCTGTGCGGGGCGGCAGTCACCTTCTTTGCCGTCGACCAGAGTTAGCGCTTTAGTGCTTACTCTGGTCCTGTGCAAAGAAAGCAACCAAAGAAAGCAGCTTTTCAGGCCCGCGGTCACACGCACGTTGGGCAATTCTCTCGTCGCGGATGGCACTCGCCTAAAGAGTGCCCTCATCACAATAACGGGGCTTGGATCGAGCACGGTCTGACGAGCTAGTTTTCCAAGGGACACTGGTTCAGCCCGAAAGAGCTTCGGCACAGCGCTACGCGCTGCCGCCGGGTATGCAAGGGGGAAACCAAGGGGGCGGCGATTGCAGTGAGATGGAGACGTTAGTAGAGAAGCACGCGCGGACCCGATTGACCGGTCGGCCGCGAAGCGGGCCGGAGCTATTTGGTGCTGAACCCGTTTGTTATGTGGTGCGATGTGGCAGACCGTGCGCGAGCCAATCCCGGTTGGGCCTATGAGGGCACTCTTTAGGCGGCCCACGATGGACGAGAGAACTACCCAAATTGCGTGTGACCGCGGGCATCAGTAGCTGCTTTCTTTGCTTACTTTCTTTGCAGCAGCAAAGAAAGTGAGTGCCGCCCCGCACAGGGGCAGTGCCAATAGACCGACGCGAAAGCGGGATCCGGCGAAAGCGAAAGCACGGCGAACAAAGGGCGATTCAAACTTCAAACAAGAGCCCGACTAGCCCGCCCCCGCAACCAATTGATGCTGGCAAAGAGCAAAACAGCAAACACGATCAGCATCGTAGCAACAGCAAGAATGGAAGGATCGATGGAATCGCGAATACCGCTCCACATCTGCCGCGGCACGGTTCGCTGATCCGGCCCGCCGATAAAGAGAATGACGATAACTTCATCGAACGAAGTAGCAAACGCGAACACGCTGCCGGTAGCCACAGCCGGCGTAATGAGCGGCAAGGTCACGCGCCGGAAGGCGATCCACGGCGTCGCCCCGAGCCCCGACGCAGCACGCAAGAGACTTTGATCGAAGGACAACAACGACGCCGTCACGGTAATCACGACAAAGGGCGTGCCAAGCGCCGCATGCGCGAAGATCACACCGGGATAAGAGTTGACGAGCCCGAGCGGCGCAAAGATCAGATAGAAGCCGGCCGCGACAACGACAATCGGCACGATCATCGGCGAAATGATGATCGGCATGATGACCGAGCGCAGCGGAAACTGCGAACGCGAAAGGCCGAGCGCTGCAAGCGTGCCGAGACACGTCGCGATCAACGTCGACGCCGCACCAATGCCGATGCTGTTCAAAAGCGAGCGCTGCCAGTCGGGACTCGTGAGCGCCTGCTCATACCAGCGCAACGAAAACCCCTGCAACGGATAAGAAAAGTAGGATCCCGAATTGAACGACAAAGGGATGATCGCCAGAATCGGCGCGACGAGAAAGAACAGCACGAGCGCGGTATGCACGCGCACCCATCGGGAAGCGATGCGTTCGGTCAGCACCCTGTTGCGTGATTCCGTCATGGAAGAATGGCCCCTTAACCGAAGCGCAACCGGTCGATGCCGACGATGCGGTTGAACAGGAAATAGAAGATCGCGGTGAAGATCACGAGGTACGCCGAGAGCGCGCCCGCAAGCCCCCAATTGAGCTGCGTATTCGTCTGCAGCGCGATGAGCTGACTGATCATTTCATCGCCAGCGCCGCCGAGCAGCGCGGGCGTGATGTAGTAGCCGAGCGCGAGCACGAAAACGAGAAAGCATCCCGCGCCGACACCCGGCAACGTCTGCGGTATGTACACGCGCACGAACGCGGTGAACGGATGCGCGCCGAGCGATTGCGCCGCGCGCAGATAGACCGGCGACACGCCTTTCATCACCGAGAAGATCGCCAGAATCATGTACGGCAGCAACACATGCGTCATGCCGATCAACACGCCCGTGCGATTGAAGATGAGCGGCAGCGGATGCGTCGCGAGACCGAGTCCCATCAAGAGGCCATTGATGACACCGCCCGGCTGCAGCAACACATACCACGCAGTCGTGCGTACGAGCAGCGACGTCCAGAACGGCACGATCACGAAAAGCATTAGGCGGTTGCTGCTTTGCGTCGGCAGATTCGCGAGCAGCCATGCGACCGGATAACCGAGCACGAGGCACAGCAGCGTGACGGACGCGCTGATCGATATCGTGCGCAGAAACGCCTGTCGATACACCGACGAGTTATCCGCCACGAACGCGACGTTGCCTTGCGGCGTCACTTGCGCATCGACGGCGGCAAGCAGATAGTCCGGCGTCGGCGACGTGGCCGCGCGTTTCAACAGACGCCAGATCTCCGGCGAATTCCAACGTTCATCCATGTCGATCAAAACCGGCTTCCACGCGGGCGGCGTCTCCTCGCGCACGCTGCGCGCGGTCCGCATCAGCAAGCTGCGAAACTCGGGCTGCGCGAAGTTGAGCCTGCGCGCGACGGTGCCGAGTTGCCCGTTCTGTTGCGCATCCTTCAGGCCCGAGGCGAGCAGCGCGAACAGATGTTCATCGGGCACGCCGCGGCCGTCCCAGGCATCGAGAGCACGAGTGAGCGCCGGCATGCTGTCCGGCACCTCCTTGTTCTCGACACTGCGCGCAAGCAGCATCGCGATTGGCGCGATGAACGTCGACAGCAAAAACACGATCAGCGGCAAGGCAAGCAACAACGCCTGCACCGATGCGCGGCGGCGCGCTCTTTGATACGAGGCGCGGCCATCGGCTCTCGTCGGAGAACCGGCGGCGTGCGCGTGAATCGATGCAGGCATGTCGTTACTCTCATCAATGAACAGCGTTATTGCGTGAGCCAGACCTGGAAGCGCTTGTTGATCTGATCTGCGTTGTCGGCCCAAAAGTTCGCGTTGATCTGCACCGCGCGCTTGAAGTTATCCGGCGCGGTCGGCATGTCGGCGAGTCGCTGCTTGTCGACGAGCGCGACCGCATCCTTACGCGGCGGCGCATACGCGATGTACTTCGAGAGATCCGCCGATGCCTTCGGCTGCGCTTGCGACACGATGAACTTCGCCGCGGTATCGGCGTGCTTCGCGCCCGTCGGAATAGCCCACCACTCGAAGTCGTAGACTTGCGCGTCCCACACGGCCTTGAACGGCTTGTTGTCTTTCTTCGCGGCGTCGTCGATGCGGCCGTTGTAGGCCTGCACCATCACGACCGCGCCATCGGCGAGCAGTTGCGGCGCCTGCGCGCCCGACTCCCACCACACGATGTTCTTCTTGATCGTGTCGAGCTTCTTGAACGCGCGATCGACGCCGGCGGGCGTGCCGAGCACCTTGTAGACATCTTTCGGGTCGACGCCATCGGCGATCAGCGCCCATTCCATCGACACCTTCGGCGACTTGCGCAGGCCGCGCTTGCCGGGGTATTTCTGCAAATCGAAGAAGTCGTTGACAGTGGTCGGCGCGGTCTTCAGCTTGCTCGCGTCGTAGGCATAGACCGTGGACCACACCATGCTCGCAACCGCGCAATCGCTGATCGAGCCGGGGATGAAGTCGCTCGTCTTGCCGAGCATCTTCTTGTCGAACTTCTGCAGCAGGCCTTCATCGCATGCGGTGATCGCGTCGTTGGTTTCCAGATCGATGAGATCCCACGTCGTGTTCTTCGCCTGCTCCATCGCGGAGAGCTTGGCGAGGCCGCCGTCATACGATTCGGTCGAGAAGTTCACGCCCGTTGCCTGCGTGAACGGTTCGAACCAGGCTTTCTTGGCGGCGGCTTCGAACGCGCCGCCGAACGTCACGACGGAGAGTGTCTCCGCCGCCTGTGTCGAGATAGTTGCAAACGCAAATACTGCGAGTGCGGCGCATTGTGCTTTGATGTGATTGCGCATGTCAGTTGGCTCCTGCGGGTGCGGTCGGGATGAGAGAAGGTGAGGGCGGTGTGCTCGGGGCAATCGCGGGCGCGTTTTTTGGCGCCATCATCGCGAGAATCTTGCAGTCGTCGTGACGCCACGCGATATCGATCGTGCTGCCTGCGCAGGGCAATGCGTGACGCTGGGTATTGGGCACTTTGACGACGATGGAATCGCGCGAGCCGAGCTTCAGATGCACGCGATGATGATCGCCGCAGTACACGAGCTCCTCGACGCGTGCGCGCACGACGTTGCTGTGCTCGTCCGCGTGCGCGTCTTCCGTGCCGGGAATGTGCGCGCGTTCGGGGCGCAGCGCGAGCATCGCTTCATCGCCGGCGCGCAGGCCGTGCTCGCAACGTCCGCGAATGACGCTGCCGTCCGATAACGCCAGCGTCGCCCATTCGCCGTTCGCACTGGCGACGCGCCCCGTGAGCCCGTTGTTCTCGCCGACGAAGTTCGCAACGAACGCGTTCTGCGCGTTCTCGTAAAGCTCGCTCGGCGTCGCGGCCTGCTGGATGCGGCCATCGGAAAAGACGGCGACCCGGTCCGACATCGTCAGCGCTTCGGCCTGATCGTGCGTCACGTAGACGATCGTCAGCGAAAGCTCGCGGTGCAGCCGCATGATTTCGTATTGCATCGTTTCGCGCAGGCGCTTGTCGAGTGCGCCGAGCGGCTCGTCCATCAGCACGACGCTCGGTTCGAACACGAGCGCGCGTGCGAGCGCGACGCGCTGCTGCTGCCCGCCGGAAAGCTGTGAGGGTCGCCGGCTCGCGAGATGGGGCAACTCGATCATCTCCAGCGCGCGCTTCACGCGCGTCTTCTGCTCGGCGCGGCTCACGCGTCGCACGGAAAGCGGAAAGGCGACGTTCTCCGCAATCGTCAGATGCGGAAAGAGCGCGTAGTTCTGAAAGACCATGCCGATGTCGCGCTGATGCGGCGGCTTGTCGTCGAGACGCCTGCCATCGAGACGAATCTCGCCTTGCGTCGGCGTTTCGAAGCCCGCGAGCATCATCAGCGTCGTCGTTTTACCCGAGCCGGACGGACCGAGCAGCGAAAGAAATTCTCCCTTGCGCACGTCGAGGTTCAAATCCTCCACGACGTAATGCGCGCCGTCATACGATTTGCTCACGCCGGAGAAGGAGATGAAGGAAGGGGCTGACATCGTGTTCGTGTCCTGTCTTTCAGTGCTGTGCGAGCTTCGTCGCGATATAGCGCGCAAAGTCGAAATTGGGCCGTTCAAGGTGGCTCAGATTTCCGGGCTTCGCGAGCGGCGCATGCACGCCGCGAAACACCGCTTCCACGCCGCGCCTGTCTTCCGCGTTCACTTCGTCGAGCAGCTTCTTCAATGTCGACATATGCGCGTTCGCTTCCGCGTCGGCGATGAATTCAGGCGCGAGACCGCCGCCGAAGCGGATATGCACTTGCCCGACGCCGCGCGGCTGCAACACGAGATACCAGAAATAGCCGGGCGTAAGCGTGACGAGATGCGTCGGATAGATCGCGAGCAGTGCGGTCGTCTTGCGCCAATGACCCGTTAAACGCGTGTTATCCGGATGAGCATTGCCAATGGGCAAGCTCGCTTCCTTCGTGATCCAGTGATAGTTGAACGCGGGATAACCCGGTGGACATTCCATCTCTTCGAGCTTCGAATGCGGCCCTACGGTCGCGCGATGCAGCATTGGCAAGTGATAACTTTCCATGAAGTTTTCGGCGAGGATCTTCCAGTTGGTATCCCACACATGCTCTTCATAGAAAGTTTCGATGTAGTCCGTCATGCCATACGCGCCGATCAATTCGCTCAGTTCGGCTAGCTGCGTTGCGACGGGCGGCGCGCTTTCATCGAGCGTCACATAGATCCAGCCTTGCCATTCCTCGCAGCGCACGGCGGGCAGCCTATAACTTTCCTTGCAGAAGCCTTCTTGCCGGTCCATGAGCGGCGCGCCCTTCAATTCGCCGTCGAGTCCATAACTCCACGCGTGATACGGGCACACGATGCGCCGCTTGTTGCCGCGCCCTTCGAGCAGCACCGACATGCGATGCAGGCACACATTCGACATCGCCTTGAGCTGCATCTGCTCGTCGCGCAATACGACGATCGGCTGCGCGCCGATCTGCGCCGTCAGGTAATCGCCGGGTTCCTTCAACGCGCTCGCGCGGCCGACGCATTGCCATTCATGCGCGAAGATCTCGCGCTCCTCGAGTGACAGGAAGTCGGGCGATGTATAGACGCCAGGCGGCATGGCGTGCGCATCGCTGAATGGTCGTTCGCAATTCGACCGTAACTGGTCGATGAGCGTGTCCACTGCGATCATGAAGCCCTCCTTGTCTCAACTCGTGAGAGCGCGCTGGCGCGGGCTTTGACCGCATTGCGCTCGACATGGACATCAATCTATCAAGCCAAATTGCCAGCCAAAATATTGTTTTCGGATACAAAGCAAAGCTTTTATCTATGCAGCGCCGATAACTTCACGTATCGATATGCAGTCGCCTAATATAGTTCTCGCAGAACGACGAGAAGCGATGCACCACTTGCCGCGGACGCATCGTGCGAGATTGCGCGATGCCTAACGTAGTCGCGTTGACGTTGTCCTTGAAGCGCTTAATCACGAAGTCCTCGCCATCCACCGTGCGATTCGACTTCAGCGGAAAGTTGAGGATGCTATAGCCGAGGCCGTTCGCCACCATGCCGCGCACGACTTCCGGTTGCGATGACCGGAACGCGGGCACGGGACGGCTGCCGACCGCATCGAAGAGCGCGGCGAAATACTCGCGGCTATGCGGCAGATCGAGCATCACGTAAGGCTCCGATTGCAAATCGGCGAGCGATACCTTGCGCGCTCGCGCAAGCCGATGCGTCTTCGGCAAGATCGCATAAGGCGGCAACGAAAGCAGCGGCGTGAACGCGATGTCCTCGGTCAAGTCCAGACTATAGGTGAGGGCGATATCGAGCGAACCGTCATGCAGGCCGCGCAACAAGCCGTCCTGATGCGCTTCGACCGTGCGAAACGAAATGCCCGCGTGCCCCGCCGTGAAGCGGCTGATGAGTCCCGGCATCAACGGCGGTGCGAGCGACACGAGACAGCCGAGCGCGATGGAGCCGGTCATGCCGCCATCCATTTCTTTCGCGGCCATTTGCAGTTCTTCCGCGATCTTCAGCAGATTGCGCGCTTGCCCGAGCAGATCGCGGCCGGCCTGCGTGAGCGACAGACCGCTCGCATGATGGCGAATGAATAGCTGCACGCCGAACGATGCTTCGAGATCGGCGAGGGCGGTCGATATCGACGGCTGCGAAATATGCAGTTTTTTCGCGGCGGCGGTGAAGGACAAGGCTTCGGCAGCGACCACGAAGTAGCGCAATTGCCGCAGCGAATAGCGCAAGGGATGGCTTTCCATCGATGACATTCCGGAAATGGAGCTTCGATGAGCCGCATTGTGAAGTGCTCAAAATTCATTGCATAGCCAAATCCGATGCCGTGCATTTTTTAAATATATTTTTCGGATTCGATCGGGACGCGTAGATTTTCACGAAGACATCACGGATACAACGGCCTTTCAGAAGGACATAGCCATGACAGTGGAAACAACGTCTATCGACACGCTCGTGGTCGGCGCGGGCCAGGCAGGCGTCGCGATGAGCGAACACCTGAGCAAGCTCGGCGTGCCGCATCTCGTGCTGGAACGCGATCGCATCGCCGAACGCTGGCGCACGGGCAGGTGGGATTCGCTCGTCGCCAATGGTCCCGCATGGCACGATCGTTTCCCTAATCTCGAGTTCGCGGATTTCGACCCCGATGGTTTCGCATCGAAAGATCAGGTCGCGGAATACTTCGTCGAGTACGCGAAGAAATTCGATGCGCCCATTCGCACCGGCGTCGAAGTGAAGAAGGTCGTGCGCAATGCGGGGCGGCCGGGCTTTACCGTCGATACATCCGACGGAACCATCGAAGCGAATCGCGTGGTCGTCGCGACGGGTCCGTTTCAGCGCCCCGTGATTCCGCCGATCGCGCCGTCGTCCGCAAAGCTCACGCAGATCCATTCCGCCGACTATCGCAATCCGCAGCAACTGCCCGAAGGCGGCGTGCTCGTCGTGGGCGCGGGATCGTCGGGCGTGCAGATCGCCGATGAATTGCGGCGCGCGGGCCGGCGCGTGTATCTGTCGGTCGGCGCGCACGATCGTCCGCCGCGCGGATATCGCGGACGCGATTTCTGCTGGTGGCTCGGCGTGCTCGGCGAATGGGACGCGGAAGTGATGAAGCCGGGCCGCGAGCATGTGACCATTGCCGTGAGCGGCGCGCGCGGCGGCCATACGGTGGACTTCAGGCGCCTCGCGCATCAGGGCATCACGCTCGTCGGTCTGACGAAATCGTTCGACGATACGCGCGTGAGCTTCGAAGCCGATCTCGCGGATAACATCCGTCGCGGCGACGAGAACTATTTGTCATTGCTCGATGCCGCCGATGCCTATGCGCAACGCAACGGCCTCGATCTGCCCGAGGAGCCCGAAGCGCGCCATATTCCCGCCGACCCGGAATGCATGACGCATCCGCTTCTCGAACTCGATCTCGCGCAAGCGGGTGTTACGTCGATCATCTGGGCGACCGGTTATGCCGTCGATTTCAACTGGCTGCAAGTCGATGCATTCGATGACAAAGGCAAGCCGAAACATCAACGTGGCGTCGCCAAAGAACCGGGCATCTATTTTCTCGGCTTGCCGTGGCTTTCGCGGCGCGGCTCCGCGTTCATCTGGGGCGTGTGGCACGACGCGAAACATATCGCCGATCACATCGTCACGCAGCGCAAATACCTCGCTTATTACGACGCGCCGCAACGTGCTGTCGAGACGAAGCGCGAAGAAGGCGTGGCCGATGCATCGCGCGTCCACAAGGTCAGCGAGATGGGCGTCAACTGATCAGAAACTATCCGGAATCAAGGTGCATTCGATGAGCCAACCTACGCATACCCGTATCCGCATGTTCAACACGAAGGATACGTACCCGAATCAGACCCTCGATAACGACCTCTGCCAGGCCGTTCGCGCGGGCAATACCGTTTATGTGCGCGGTCAGATCGGCACGGACTTCGACGGCAATCTCGTCGGTCTCGGCGATCCGCGCGCGCAGGCCGAGCAGGCGATGAAGAACGTGAAGCAGTTGCTCGAAGAAGCGGGCAGCGATCTCTCGCATATCGTCAAGACGACGACTTATCTCACCGATGTGCGCTTTCGCGAGCCGGTGTATCGCGAAGTCGGCAAATGGCTGAAGGGCGTGTTTCCGATTTCGACGGGCCTTACCGTCGTCGCGCTCGGACAACCCGAATGGCTGATGGAGATCGACGTGATCGCCGTCATCCCCGATGGATGGACGCGGCCTCAGGAGCGCGCATGACATTCTCGATCGTCGGACGATGTGAAGAGACCGGGCAGCTCGGCATCGCGATCAGTTCGTCGAGCATCGCGGTGGGCGCGCGCTGTCCGTGGGTGCGCGCGGGCGTGGGCGTCGTCGCGACGCAGAACGTCACGCTGCCCGCGCTCGGTCCGCAAATTCTCGATTACATCGAAAGCGCCAAGCTCGATGCGAACGCCGCACTCGAACGCGCGTTGAGTGCGAACGAATGGAGCGAGTATCGGCAGGTGACGGTCGTCGATGCGCAAGGCCACACCGCGTTCTTCAGCGGCAAGCAAGCGCTCGGCACGTATCACGCGGTCGCGGGCAGGCAATGCGTCGCGGCGGGCAACATGCTCGCGGGCGTGCATGTCATCGAAGCGATGATTCCCGCATTCGAGAACGCATCGGGCCAGCTTGCGGATCGTCTGCTTGCCGCGATGCATGCGGCGATCGCGGCGGGCGGCGAAGCGGGGCCGGTGCATTCGGCTGCGCTGAAGATCGCGGGCGAGCAAAGCTGGCCGCTCGTCGATCTGCGCGTCGACTGGGCCGATGACGATCCCATCGGCAAGCTCGATGACCTGTGGCATGCGTACGAGCCGCAGATGCAGGACTACGTGACGCGCGCATTGAACCCGACCGCTGCGCCGAGCTACGGAGTGCCGGGCGATGAGTGACACGACGAGCCGCGATCTGCTCGACAAGCTGATTAGTTTCGCGACCGTCAGCCGCGATTCGAATCTGGCGCTGATCGAGTTCGTTCGCGATTACCTCGCGCAGTTCGACATCGAAAGCGAGCTGTTCTACAACGCGGAGCGCACGAAGGCGAATCTGTTCGCGACGATCGGACCGCGCGATCGCGGCGGCATCGTGCTCTCGGGGCATACGGATGTCGTGCCGGTCGATGGCCAGCCGTGGACCGTCGATCCATTCCGTCTCACGGAAAAAGATGGACGGCTCTATGGCCGCGGCACAGCCGACATGAAGGGCTTTCTCGCGTCGGTGCTGGCCGCCGTGCCGATGTTGATCGAGCGCGAACTGAGATTGCCCGTGCATCTGGCGTTTTCATACGACGAGGAAGTCGGATGCCTCGGCGTGCGGCCGATGCTCGCGCAACTGGAGAAGCGCGCGCACAAGCCCGTTCTGTGTCTGATCGGCGAGCCGACATCGTTGAAGCCGGTGCTCGGTCACAAGGGCAAGCTCGCGATGCGTTGTCAGGTGAAAGGCGCGCCTTGTCATTCCGCCTATGCGCCGTATGGCGTGAACGCGATTCAATATGCAGCGCGCCTCATCAATCGGCTTGAAGAAATCGGCGAACGGCTGGCGCAGCCCGAGCATCACGACGAGCGCTTCGATCCGCCGTATTCGACCGTGCAGACGGGCGTCATCAAGGGCGGTCGTGCGCTCAACATCGTGCCGGCCGAATGCGAATTCGACTTCGAAGTGCGCGCGCTTCCCGGCTTCGAAGCGAGCACGGTCGCCAAGGATTTGCAGGCGTACGCACAAGCCGAACTGCTGCCGAAGATGCGCGCCATTGAACCCGAGACGGACGTTCGCCTCGAAGCGCTATCCGCGTATCCCGGACTCGCGACATCGCCCGAAAGCGAAGCGGCGCGTCTCGTCGCGCTCTTGAGCGGATCGTCGGAATTCGGCACGGTGGCGTTCGGCACGGAAGGCGGACTCTTCGATCAGGCAGGCATTCCGACTGTCGTATGCGGTCCCGGCAGCATGGATCAGGGACACAAGCCCGATGAGTACGTAACCCTCGAACAACTCCACGATTGCGACGCGATGCTGATACGCCTCGCCGATCATCTTTCGACCACAGCCTGATTTCTCATACGCCGCAGGCGATACGGGCGCGATGCGCGTCAGGGCATCGCTTTGCCGCGCACAAACTGGAGACGACTTTGACTAGTGCATCACGCAACGCTTCTCCGTTGATCGAGAAGCACACCATCGGCTATGTGCCGCCCGAGGATCGTCACGGCAAAGTGCGCGACCTGTTCACGCTATGGTTCGGCGGCAATATCGCGCCCTTGCCGATCGTGACGGGCGCGCTCGGCGTGCAGATCTTTCATCTGAACCTGCTGTGGGGCATCGTTGCGATCGTCGTCGGACAGGCGGTCGGCGGCGTGCTGATGGCGTTGCATTCCGCGCAAGGGCCGCAAATGGGCATTCCGCAGATGATCCAGAGCCGCGCGCAGTTCGGATCGTGGGGCGCGTTGCTCGTGACCGTCATCGCGGGCGTGATGTACGTGGGCTTCTTCGCATCGAACATCGTGCTCGCGGGGAAGTCGCTGCATGGCATCAAGACGTCGGTGTCGGTGCCCGTGGGCATCGTGATCGGCGCGCTGGGATCGGGACTGATCGGCATCATCGGATACAAGTTCATTCATATCCTGAACCGCATCGGGACGTGGGTCCTCGGCATCGGCATTTGCGTGGGCTTCGGCTACATCCTCACGCATGTCTCGACGGACGATTTCCTCACGCGCGGCGGCTTCAACTTCGCCGGCTGGCTCGCGACCGTATCGCTTTCCGCGCTGTGGCAGATCGCGTTCGCGCCTTACGTGTCCGACTATTCGCGCTATTTGCCGGCGACCGTGCGCGTCTCGTCGACGTTCTGGGCGACGTATCTCGGCTGCACGATCGGCTCGACGCTCGCCTTCGTGTTCGGCGCGGTCGCGGTGCTCGCGGTGCCGCCCGGCGCCGACGCGATGGATGCCGTGAAGCTCGCCACCGGACCGCTCGGCCTGCCGATGCTCGTGTTGTTCCTGTTGAGCGTCATCAGCCACAACGCGTTGAACCTGTATGGCGCGGTGCTCGCGGTGATCACGTCATTGCAGACGTTCGCGTATCGCTGGATTCCGACGGCGAAAGCGCGCGCCGTGTTGTCGGTCGCGATTCTCGTCGCGTGCTGCTATGGCGCGATCGGCGCATCGACGAACTTCGTCGCGAATCTCGTCGATCTCGTGCTTGCGCTGCTCGTCGTGCTGGTGCCGTGGACCGCGATCAATCTCATCGACTTCTATGTGATCCACAAAGGCAAGTACGACATCCAGTCGATCTTTCAGGTAGACGGCGGCATCTATGGACGATTCAATCCGCAGGCGTTGATCGCTTATGCGATCGGTATCGTCGTGCAGATTCCGTTCATGAACACGCCGATGTATGCGGGCGCGGTGCCCAAGTATCTCGACGGCGCGGATCTGTCGTGGATCGTTGGATTGCTGCTGACGTCGCCGGTTTATTACTGGCTTGCATCGCGCGATACGAGTTATCGGCGCAGACAGAACGGTGCGCGTGTGGCGTCGAACGTGGCGCGGTGATTCATAAGCGATGTCGGGCGGGACTCTTTCCCGCCCGACAATTCTGTTGTAACCCCGGCTGCATTTACGTCGAGTGTGTACCTTCACATAATCGCGTCACCTGCTGCGAAAACCCTTCGCGGCGCATCGAGGCGGTGACGATCCCAGGCTTGCCGAACGGCGGCCTGCAAGTGCGGTTCAGTGATTCTGATTCGTTGCGGCACACATCGCTCCTCCTCGCACACGCATTCAGGAGCTTGTCATGTCGAACGATCTTCCTCTCCGGACGGCTTCGCGCCGTCATTTCATCGGCGTCGCGGCGGCGAGCATCGCGGCGAGCGCATTGAGCCGCGTCGCATTCGCCGATTCGATCCAGAGCACGGCGGACATCGTGCAAGTGAAGAGCGGCGACAAGACCGCGATTCGCCCGCTTCGCGTCCACGCAACGGATGCGCAACTCGCCGATCTGAAGCGGCGCGTGCAGTCGACGCGCTGGCCCGAACGCGAAACCGTCGCCGATGCCTCGCAAGGCGTGCAACTCGCGACGATGCAGCAACTCGCGCGCCATTGGTCGACCGCTTACGACTGGCGCAAGGTCGAAGCGCGGATCAACGCGGTGCCGAACTTCGTCACCGAGATCGACGGACTCGACATCCACTTCATCCACGTTCGCTCGAAACATGCGAACGCGTTGCCGATGATCGTCACGCACGGCTGGCCCGGCTCGATCATCGAGCAACTGAAGATCATCGATCCGCTGACGAATCCGACCGCGCATGGCGGCAATGCATCGGATGCGTTCGATGTCGTGATTCCGTCGCTGCCCGGCTACGGATTTTCCGGCAAGCCGGCGACGACCGGCTGGGACCCGCAGCGCATCGCGCGCGCATGGATCGCGCTGATGCAGCGGCTCGGCTACACGCGCTATGTCGCGCAGGGCGGCGACTGGGGCAACGCGGTGACCGAGCAGATGGCGCTTATCGCGCCGCCGGAACTGATCGGCATGCACACGAACATGCCGGCGACGGTGCCGGACGATATCGCCAACGCGCTGAAGTACGGCAATCCCGCGCCCGCGGGTTTGGCCGGCGATGAAAAGCACGCGTTCGATCAACTCGATTACTTCTACAAACACGGCCTCGGCTACGCGCAGGAAATGGCGAATCGGCCGCAGACGCTGTATGGCATCGAGGATTCGCCGATCGGTCTCGCGGCATGGATGATCGATCACGACGCGGCGAGCCAGGCGCTTATCGCGCGTGTGTTCGACGGACAGGCGGAGGGTCTCACGCGCGACGACATCCTCGACAACATCACGCTTTATTGGCTGACGAACACGGGCGTTTCATCGGCGCGGCTGTACTGGGAAAACAAGCTCAACTTCTTCGCGCCGAAGCATGTTGCGATTCCGGTGGCGGTGAGCGTTTTTCCGGACGAGATCTATGCCGCGCCGCAAAGCTGGACGGAGAAGGCGTATCCGAAGCTGATTCACTACAACCGTCTGGCGAAAGGCGGGCATTTCGCGGCATGGGAGCAGCCGCAAGCCTTCACGGATGAAGTTCGCGCGAGCTTCCGTCCGCTGCGTTCGGCGTAAAGGCGGCGCATCGCGGTCAGCGCGCGCATGGACGCGCGGCCGATGCATCTGGCGGAACCCTGTCACAATCGCAATCTCCGACGTTTCTCGACGATGCGCTCGGGAGTGCGATTGACCGGGCCGTCTCATCCGATTGCGGCGCGCGAGGTGCGCCGCGCGTGTTTCTCCATGACAAGGAGCAAGCGATGCCAACGATGCAGGCAGTGCAGGTAACGAAAGCGAATGGTCCGCTGGAAGTCGTCGAGCGCGATGTGCCGGAACCGCCCGCCGGACACGTGCTCATCAAGGTGCAGGCGTGCGGGATCTGCCACAGCGATTCGCTGACCGTCGAAGGACTCTGGCCGGGTCTGCAGTTTCCGCGCGTGCCGGGACACGAGATCGCAGGCGTGATCGAGAAGCTCGGCGCGGACGTCGAAGGATGGGAAAAGGGTCAGCGCGTCGGCGTGGGCTGGCACGGCGGGCATTGCGGCCATTGCGAGCATTGCCGGCACGGCGACTTCGTGCTTTGCCAGCGCGCGCTGGTGCCGGGCATCAGCTATGACGGCGGCTACGCGGAATACATGGTGGCGCCGCAGGAAGCGCTCGCGCGTATGCCCGACGATCTCTCCGACGTCGATGCCGCGCCGCTTCTTTGCGCGGGCATCACCACGTTCAATGCGCTGCGCAACAGCGGCGCGCGAGCGGGCGATGTGGTCGCGGTGCTCGGCATCGGCGGGCTCGGTCATCTGGGCGTGCAGTTCGCGCGCAAGATGGGCTTCCAGACGGTGGCCATCGCGCGCGGACAGGACAAGGCGCCGCTCGCGAAGCAACTCGGCGCGCATCATTACATCGACAGCGAATCGCAGAACGTGGCCGACGCGCTCAAGGCGCTCGGCGGCGCGCGCGTGATACTCGCGACGGCGACGAGCGGCAAGGCGATGAGCGCGACCATCGGCGGGCTGGGGCTGAACGGCAAGCTCATCATGGTCGGGATATCGGAAGAGCCGGTCGAGGTGCCGATCACGCAGTTCATCATGGGGCGCAACTCGGTGCAGGGCTGGCCGTCGGGCACGGCGGCGGACTCGCAGGAAACGCTCGCGTTCAGCGCGCTGTCGGGCGTGAAGCCGATGATCGAGGAATATCCGCTGTCGCGCGCGGGCGAGGCGTATGAACGGATGATGAGCGGCAAGGCGCGGTTCAGGGTTGTGTTGACGCCGGGGAAGTGAGGTGAGCGAAGCCCCGCTGGGCGGGGCTTCGAAAGCCGCCTAATCCCCCTCCCTCGTCAACAGACACCAGATCGCAAAAAACGGCACATCACCCGACCGCATCGCGTGCGGATTATTCCGCACGTTATGAATCCCGCCGCCGATGCCCGGATCGCGCCATTCTCCGCCGTTCTGCCGAAACTCACCCGGCGTGAACAGCACATAAGCTTCCTCGGGCGGATGACTGTGATCCGGATAACGCGTATGCGGCAGCATCAGCGAAAAGCCCAATTGCACGTCATAACGGCTCTCCGCGCCGCCGGGACCGCTGATCATGCCGTGCACGTGTGCATCGATATAGCCGTCGCTACCGTTCACGCCCGATGATCGGCGCGACCAGCCGAGATCGGGTTCGAGCGCCTTGATCGCGCGCGCGGCGGTGCCGAAGCCGGTGTCATCGTCGATGAAAGGCGCGAGCGTCGCGTCGAGCCATTCGCATGCGGGATAGCGCGTGCGATGCCGCGCGCCATCGTCGGATGGCGTCTGCAATCGCTCGAACACGCGCGCCGCGACGCGACGTCCCGCTTCCGGCAGCTTCTCCGATTGAAACAGCTTCTCCGCGATGGCGATGTAAGCCGCCACGTTCTGCGCACGACGATTCATGAAGCGCTCTCCGTCACAACCAGTCGGTCTCGAAGCTGCATGCCGTGAGCGGCACGCAGCCGTGCTCCGTAAGCACCACTTGTTCCTCCAGTTTCACGCCCTGACATCCGCCTTCCGCGCCGATATAGCTTTCGATGCACAGCGTCATCCCCGTTTCGAAGACGCCGTCATAGCCCGCGCTGTCCCAATCGACCTGATACGCGATGGCCGGCGCTTCATCGACCATGCCGATGCCATGCGCGATGCAGCTATACCGGTTCTTCACGTACGGCGCGGGAATCTTCCACGCCTTCTCGGAGAGCTCGCGATAGGTCATGCCCGGACGCAGCAGGTCCATGTTGAAATGCACCTGAGAATAAGCCAGTTCGTACAGCTTGCGTTGCTCGTCGGATGGACGCGTGTCGCCCACCGTCCAGGTGCGCGAAATGTCGGAGCAGTAGCCGTGCGGGCCGACCATGTCGGTATCGAAGGCAAGCAGTTCGCCGTTTTGCAGCACGCGCGACGAACATTCGCGCATCCACGGATTGGTGCGCTCGCCGGACGCGAGCAGTCGCGTCTCGATCCATTCGCCGCCGTGACGGATGTTCTCGAAGTGAAGATGCGCCCATAGCTCCTGCTCGGTCATGCCGGGCCGAAGCTCGCGACGCATCCGTTCGATACCGGCCTCGCACGCGCGCAGCGATTCGCCGATCAGCACGAGTTCGCCCGCCGACTTGATCGCGCGGGCGTCTTCCATCATCGCCTGACCGTCGAGCAAGGTAAGGCCGCGATTGACGAGCAGCGCCGAGCCGATCGGATCGAGCCGGTCGACCGCGAGCCGGCTGTCGCC
The DNA here is from genome assembly GCF_023631205.1 of Caballeronia sp. NCF2. Lineage (NCBI taxonomy): Bacteria > Pseudomonadati > Pseudomonadota > Betaproteobacteria > Burkholderiales > Burkholderiaceae > Caballeronia > Caballeronia sp. NCF2. The sequence goes on from NZ_JALQDN010000069.1 coordinate 214,565, forward strand.
GCGCGCGTGCGCGCGAAACACATCGACGATTTCGTTCGCCCACACTTCGGCGCGGCTTTCCGCTTCGTGGCCCGCGCTGAAATAAATCCAGCTCACCGCGCCGCGCATTTCGACGTTCAACTCGATGCCGTCCCAAACGTGCTCGCAGCTATGAAACTCCCACGCGACGATGCGGCCATCCGCGAACACCATGATGTAGCGCGACGGATTGCGCGCGGTCCATATCTGCATGTTGGACGTGTCCGTCGCATAGCGGATATTGACGGGGTCGTACAGCAGGATCGCGGGACATTCGTGTCGCTTCAATTGCGCAAGCACGCGCGCGAGCCGATAGGTTCTGACATCGCGCATCGTCCGCACCGGGTCTTCGACCGCCATGTGCGCGTCTCCTCACAGTTCGAGTACGAGGTCCGAAGTCGGACGGCTGCAGCACAACAGGCGAAACCCCTTCTGGACTTCCCTTTCGCGAATGCCGCCGTTGTGATTCATGTCGACGGTGCCTTCGAGCACCTTGGTCTTGCACGTCCCGCACATGCCCTGACTGCACGATGACGCCACCGCGACGCCCGCCTTCTTCGCCGCCGACAGCACCGTTTGCGATGCGTTCATCGTGAACGATTTCGACGAGCGCGACAGCTTCACGGTGAAGGTTTCCTGCGCAACGCCGGCTTCGTTCGGCGAAGGCGCGGGCGCGACGCCCGCACCGATATCGAAGCTTTCCTGGTGATAGCGCGCCGGATCGTGACCGCCTTCGCGAAGCAACGTCCGCACCGCGCTCATGTAGCCGGCCGGGCCGCACGTGAAGACCTCGCGCTCCAGATAGTCGGGCGCCCATTGCGACAGCAATTGCAGGCTGAGACGGCCGATCGGACCTTGCCACTGCGTCTCGTCGCCGATGCCTTCGCACACGAAGAACACGCGCAGGCGCGGCGAGAGCTTCGCGAATCGCGCGAGTTCATCGCGGAACACGATATCCGCAGGCGTACGCGCGCTGTGGATGAACACGATGTCGCGATCCAGCCCAAGGTCGATGCTCGCGCGCGTCATCGACATGAGCGGCGTGACGCCCGATCCCGCCGACAGAAACAGCGATTTCGTCGCGGGCGCGACGCTCGGCGTGAAAGCGCCGGAAGGACCGTATGCACGCAGTTCGCTGCCGGGCTTCATGTTGTCGTGCAGCCAGTTGGACATCGTTCCGCCCGGCACGCGCTTCACCGTGATCGAGAGCAAAAACGGGCGCGTCGGTGCGGAGGAGATCGTGTAGCAACGCTCGACCGATTGCCCTTGCACCTTCGCCGACACCGTCATGAACTGGCCCGGTTCGAACCGCACGGGCAGGCCGTCGGCGGTGCGGAATTCGAAGCTCTTGATATCGTGCGTTTCGTCGACGACGCGGCAGCACGTCAGCGTCTGTTGCTCGCCGCTCGGCCATAGCTTGCCGCCATGTTCCCAGGTGGCGGCATCGGCGAGGCGATCGTCGAGATCGACCGCGGGAGCAAAAATTCTGTCGACGGAATCCATGGCGCGAAAAAGAGTGCGTTGGCGATGAGCGAAGTATTGGATCGCCCATAAACACCGTCAACGCGCTTTATTTTCCGCGTTCCATTACTTGATGTTATGCGTCAGCCGTCGACCGGCGCGACGGGCGTTTCGAGCTTGAGCTGATAGAACGCCGCATCCAGCCAGCGGCCGAATTTAAACCCGGCTTCGGTGATCGTTCCCGAATGCGTGAAGCCGAGCCGCGTATGCAGGCGGATGCTGCCCGCATTCGTCGCATCGACGCAGCCGACGAGCACATGCACTTGCGCTTCGCGCGCGCGCCGGATCAGTTCGCGCAGCAGCCGCTCGCCGAGCCCGAGGCCACGGCAATCGCGATGCACATAGACGCTGTGCTCCACGGTGTACTTGTAGGCGGGAAACGCGCGGAACGTGCCCCAGCTCGCAAAGCCCATGAGCTTGCCCGACGCATCGACGGCGCCGACAACCGGAAACCCGCCCGCGCGTTTCGCGGCGAACCACATCGACATGGCTTCGGCTGGGCGCGGCACGTAGTCGTACAGCGCGGTAGAGTTGACGATGGCTTCGTTCAGTATCTCGAGGATGGCCGGCGCGTGTTCGGCCTCGTTGCAATCGATGAGGCGCACGTCGTCGTCCGGATCGGTGGTGTTCATTCGATATCCGTTCAGGCTGAAGATGAATCAGGTCGCGGACGCGTCGCCGATGGCGAGAATGTAGCGCGCCGCTTTCGAAGCCGGGTTGCTGAAGATGAGCGGGCGGTCGAGGCGCATCGCGAGGCAGTCGCCTTGCTGAAGCGCGTGAAGCTCGTCGCCGATCACGATGTCGATGCGTCCGCTCATCACCCAGACTTGCTGGTGCATGTTCGATTCGCGTCCGCCGGTTTCATACGCGACGCGCGCGCCCGGCGGAAAGTCCACTTCGACGAGCTGAAACGGCGACGGCCAGCCCGCAGGCGATAGATTGCGGCGCGTATAGCCGGATTCGGGATCGCGCCATTTCAATTGCTGGCGGCGCCGCGCGAGCGGTTGCGCGGGCGCGCCTTCCGCTTCCCCGCCGAAAAGGCTCGCGAGCGATACGCCCAGGCCCGCCGCGAGCTTGTCGAGCACGACGGCGGTCGGGCTGGCCGCGCCGCGCTCGATCATCGAGATCATCGAGCGGCTCACGCCGCAGCGCGCCGCGAGCGCGTCCAGCGTGTAGCCGCGCGCGGCACGCAACTCGCGCACGCGATCCGCGATGCGCTGGTTGATGTCGGCTTCAGCGGAAGGCTTGACGGTATCTAGCATAGTGGACGGAGTGTCCAATAAACTAGACGTCGATGTCAAGCGAAAGCGGGCTTCGCTGCACGAAGACAGCGAAGCCCGCCGATCACGCCTATAACCGGTTCAGATCAGCCGTACACGGGGAAGCGCTTGGTCAATTCCGCGACCTGCTGACGAACGCGTTCGAGGTTGCCCGCGTCTTCCGGGCTTTCGAGCACATCGGCGATCAGGTTGCCGACGATCTCCGCTTCCTTCGTGCCGAAGCCGCGCGTGGTCATCGCGGGCGAGCCGAGGCGCACGCCACTCGTGACGAACGGCTTCTCCGGATCGTTCGGAATCGCGTTCTTGTTGACCGTGATGTGCGCGGCGCCCAATGCGGCTTCCGCGGCCTTGCCGGTGATTTTTTTCGCGCGCAGATCGACAAGCATCACATGGCTTTCCGTGCGGCCCGAGACGATACGCAGACCGCGCTTCACGAGCGTTTCGGCCAGCACGCGCGCGTTGTCGACCACGCGCTGCTGATATTCCTTGAACTCCGGCGACAGCGCTTCCTTGAACGCGACGGCCTTCGCGGCGATCACATGCATCAGCGGACCGCCTTGAATGCCCGGGAAAATGGCCGAGTTGATCTGCTTCTCGAACTCGGCCTTCATCAGAATGACGCCGCCGCGCGGGCCGCGCAGGCTCTTGTGCGTGGTCGTCGTGACGAAATCGGCGTGCGGCACCGGATTGGGATACACGCCCGCCGCGATCAGGCCGGCATAGTGCGCCATGTCGACCATCAGATACGCGCCGACGCTCTTCGCGATCTTCGAAAGACGCTCGAAATCGATCTTCAGCGCAAACGCCGACGCGCCCGCGACGATCAGCTTCGGCTTGTGTTCGTTCGCGAGTTGCTCGGCCGCTTCGTAGTCGATGTCTTCGGCTTCGTTGAGACCGTAGCTCACGACGTTGAACCATTTGCCCGACATGTTGACCGGCGAGCCGTGCGTGAGGTGGCCGCCGTGCGCGAGGCTCAGGCCCATGATGGTGTCGCCGGGCTTGAGCATCGCGAAGAACACGCCCTGATTGGCCTGCGAGCCGGAATTCGGCTGCACGTTCGCGGCTTCGGCGCCGAAAAGCTCCTTCACGCGATCGATCGCGAGCTGCTCCACCACGTCGACATATTCGCAACCGCCGTAATAGCGCTTGCCCGGATAGCCTTCCGCGTACTTGTTGGTGAGCTGCGAGCCTTGCGCGGCCATGACGGCCGGGCTCGTGTAGTTCTCCGACGCGATCAGCTCGATGTGATCTTCCTGGCGTCGGTTTTCATTCGTGATGGCCGCCCAGAGTTCCGGATCGACGTTTTCAACGGTGCTGGCTGCGCGATTGAACATGATGGTACCCATGTAAGAGAGAAGCGGGTTGCTGCGGGAACGCGTGACTGTCCCGTATTCCATCGAAAGCCGGCTCGCGCGGATAGAAGAATTACGACATTGCGCTGGAATGCGGGCACCTGCGCATTCGCCGCAAGTGAATGCTTATTTCATCGGGCGGCTGATTCGCATCAACGTGAACGCGTGACGCAGCTCGAAGCCGAGCCGTTCATACAGCGCGATGGCGCTTTCGTTGTGACTGAAGACATGCAGAAACGGCGTGTCGCCGCGCTCGCCGATTTCCTTGCGCAGGATGTTCATGAGCCGTCCGGCCAGGCCGCGTCCGCGGCAACGTTCATCGACGCACACCGCGCTGATCTCCACATGACCGTCGATGGCCATGCGCTCGCCCGCCATCGCGATGAGTTCGCCTTGCTCGCGAATCCCGATGTAGCGGCCCATTTCGCGCGTGCGCCTGCCGAACGGACCGGGTTTCGTGCGTTGCACGAGCGCGAGCATGGCGTCGATATCGGCAGCGCCGAGCGCGATCACGTCGCGGTCGTCGATGCTTCGCGTGAAACGCGACGTCGCGATCATCTGATGGATGGCGCCGACGCGCTCCGCGTGCAATGCGCCGATGTCCGCGAGCGCATCCGCCGACAGCATCGCGACGTGTTCGCCGGGTTGCAGCAGCGCGTGCAGCGCGCGCCAGGCATCGGGTGTATCGGAGGCGATGGCCCCGAACGGCGCGACATCCGGATGGAAACGCCGCGCGAGTGTGTCGCCGAGGCCGAGATGCGCCTGCTTCGTGGTCAGCGCGGTCCAGATCGGGCGGTCGAGTGCGGCGTGGGTCGGGCGGATCATATCGGCTCCGGTTGCGAAAGGTGATCGAATGCCGATCACTTTAGGCGAGTCGGAGCGTTCCGGCTATTGTCGGAAATGACAGTTTCGGGGGCATTTGCGCCAAACGAAACGCGTCAGGGGTAGCGCGCTTCGTCCAGATCGGCGATGAGCGTCGGGCCTGTCGGTTTCCATCCGAGGCGCGCCTGCGTCAGCGCGCTCGACGCGGGCATGTCCAGGCCGACGAACATCGCCATCCAGCCGAAATGCGCGGCTGCATCGTCCGGAGAAATCGACGTGACCGGCAGCTTCAGCCCGCGTCCGAGCGCTTCGGCAATCGCGCGGCTCGCGATGCCTTCCTCGCCGACCGCGTGATAACGCGCGCCGCTTTCCGCCTTCTCGACGGCGAGCCGGTAGAGCCGCGCGGCATCGGAGACATGGCCCGCCGGCCAGCGATTGCCGCCATCGCCCACATAAGCGACGACGCCCTTGTCGCGCGCAATGCCGATGAGCGGCGTGATGAGACCCTGCTTCAACGGATCGTGAACCTGCGGCAGTCTCACCACCGACACGTTGATGCCGGAATCGAGCAGCGCGTTCCCCGCCAGTTCGGACGCGATGCGCGGATTCGGATGACGCGTGTTGAAGACGTCCTCGCGCGCCGGTTCGCCGTGCTCGCCGCTGCCCATGCCGGTGCCCGACGTGATGACGAGCGGACGATTCGTGCCCGCGAGCGCCGATCCGAGCGCGGCGATCGCGCGCTTGTCCTTTTCGCAGTTCTCGACGAAGCGCGAGAAGTCGTGATCGAAGGCCGTGTGGATGACCGCATCCGCCAGCGCTGCGCCGCGCGCGAGGCTTTCCGGATCTTCCAGCGTGCCGCGATGCACTTCGGCGCCGGCATCTTCGAGCGCCCGCGCGCCCGCATCCGAGCGCGTCATGCCGATCACCCGATGACCCGCGTTGATCAATTCGTGCACCAAGGCCGAGCCGATGAAGCCGGTCGCGCCCGTCAGAAAAATTCGCATGGTGAAGCTCCCTGGTCGAATGGCGCTCACTATCCGACGTTTTTTTATCCCGTTAAAGTAGTGACGTCATCCTATTAAATCGACTAACAGGGTTTCATATCCGTGGATACGGCCAGATCGCTCGGCGATTTTCTGCGCAGCCGGCGCACGCGTCTCGATCCGGCGAGCTTCGGTTTCGCCGGACGCCGCCGCACGCCCGGCCTGCGCCGCGAAGAGGTCGCCCAGCGCGCGAACATCAGTCCGACCTGGTACACGTGGCTCGAGCAGGGACGCGGCGGCGCGCCGTCGGCCGATGTGCTGGAGCGCATCTGCGGCGCGCTGTTGCTCACCGATGCCGAGCGCGAGCATCTCTTCATGCTCGGGCTGGGACGGCCGCCGGAAGTCCGTTACCGGTCCGCCGATGGCGTCAGTCCGCGGCTTCAGCGTCTGCTCGATTCGCTGCAGACCAGCCCGGCCATCGTCAAGACGCCGACGTGGGATGTCGTCGCGTGGAATCGCGCCGCGGCCGTCGTGCTGACCGATTACGGCACGCTGCCGCCCGGCGGGCGCAATATCCTGCGATTCCTGTTCCGCAATCCCGAAGTCCGCGCGCGGCAGCACGACTGGGACAGCGTCGCGCGCTTCGTCGTCGGCGCGTTCCGGGCGGATGTGGCGCGCGCGGGGCTGGTGTCGGAAGTCGGCGAGCTCGTCGAAGAGCTTCGGCACGCGAGTCCCGAATTCGACGCGCTCTGGCGCGACAACGACGTCCACAGCCACGAAGAAGGCGGCGGCATCAAGCGCCTGATGCATCCGGCGCTCGGATCGGTCGAGCTGGAATATTCGGCGTTTTCCGTCGATGGCCGGCCGGATCTCGGCATGATCGTCTACACGCCCGTCGACCGCGCGATGGCCGAGCGGATCGGCCAGCTCGCCGCGAGCGCGTGACGCTTCAGAACTTCTCCACCCACGGCCGCAGCTCGATTTCCCACGTCCACGCGCTGCGATGCTGGCGCAGCACATCGAGATAGGTTTGCGCGATGGCGCCGGGATCGAGCGTGCTGTCCGGCGCGTCGGGCGGATCGGCGCGATGTTCGGCGCGCACGCCGCCGTCGATCACGAAATGCGCGACGTGAATGCCCTTCGGCGCCAGTTCGCGCGCGGCGCTTTGTGCGAGGCCGCGCAACGCGAACTTGCCCATCGCGAAGGGCGCGGACAGCGCGAAACCCTTGACGCCCGCCGTCGCGCCCGTCAGCAGGATCGCGCCTTTGCCGGCGGGAATCATGCGGCGCGCGGCCTGCTGGACGGCGTGAAACGCGCCGAGCGCCGAGACGGCGACAGCCTGCGCGACTTCTTCGGCATCGAGTTCCGCGATGGGTCCGCGCACGCGCCCGCTCGCGTTGTAGATGACGATTTCCGGCGCGCCGATGCGGGCTTCGGTCTGGGCGAAGAGCGTTTCGATCTGACCGGCATCGGATGCATCGACGGGTAGCGCGATGGCGCCGGTTTCATCGACGAGCGCCGCGAGCTTTTCGACATTGCGCGCCGCGATGACAACCGGAATGTTTTCGGCGCGCAGACGCCGCGTAAGAGAGCCGCTGATGCCTGGCCCGGCACCGACGATGAGGGCGCTGCGGTAGGGAAGTGTGCTCATGGTTTCACGCTCGGACGAGAGGTGGAACCGATGATAACTGGGGTGGGAAATCGGCGCGCGGACCGGCTGCTGCGGGGCTGTTTTTGATGAAAGTCGATGGGTTTCTCAGCGCGACGTGATCGTCGCTACATCCGGCGCGCTGACGAACGGTGGCACGCTCGCGGCGCAGCGGAATACGAGCGTCAATGCGGGCAGCGCAAGACCGATGCAGGTCATTGGCGCATCAGCAAAAAAGGGATTCTGGCTCGGCAACGCGGCGCGTGTCGGACGTTGGTGATCTGAACATCGTCAGCGTGCAGGATGTGACCACGAGCAGCGCGCATCGGAGCAGCGCGGGCGGCGGGTTCACGATTCGTCAAGCGGAGGCAGCGCGAGCTTCGGCGCGCAGAACGCGTGTTGTATGCGCTTGATCGTGATCACGTAGATCCGTGATCACGGCCCTCGATGTCGCTGTACGTCAGCGTGCCAGTGTACTCAAGCTGTTCTGCGGTGCGTCCGCGGCACTTGCAATCACCGCGCCTTTCAGATCGATGTTGCCCTTCACATCGACGTTAAAGCCGCCTTCGCCGGCCAGAATCTCGGCCCGCTGATTGACCTACGCATAGTCGCCGTCGGCGTGACGCGCGAGGCCGAACCGCAGCCGACAGCACGACGGAATGACTCTCAACGTCTGACCCGTATTGAAATGGTCCAACGATAGTCACAATCTTTTTCTGATTGAATGGAAAGATCAGGAAAGGATTATTTACGGCCACGACGGAGACGGCGATAGTAAGAAGTTTCCGTCGGTCGTCCGAGAAGGCGAAGAAAAAGTAAAAGGACGGATCGTAGTTAATCAGAGCACGGCTCATTCACCGGGCCGGGTTCAGGCGCTCATGAGCGTCGTTCATGGTGATGACGACGCTCTCTCCACGTCCGACACACGCATAAGCAGCGGCGTTCTGCTCGGCCTTGGTCGGGTAAGTCGCTCGGGTTTGGCGTATGAATGTTGTCGCCGCCCGCGACGGTTTTTTTGTTCCATTCAGACCTAGAAGTTAGTTGATGATTTACCGAAAAAGGCTTGCGGCTCTGTCGTTCACAGCCCTGATGTCGCTCGCAGCAAATGCGCAGCAAATTCCATTCACAGACGAAGCCGCCGCCGCGCGCGCGAATGCGATACAGGATCAGCAAATCCAGCAACAACGCGAGGCACAGCAACGCGAATCGGCGATTCGAGCGCCGGCCGTGCGCTCGGAAGTCCCTGACGAGAAGCGATATCCGTTGCTTCCTTCAGAGACGCCGTGCTTTCGCATCGACGCCTTCGAGCTCGATGTGCCGCAAACGCTGCCCGAGCCGATTCGGAAGCAGGGCGCATCATCGCTGCCGCTCGATCCGTTCGCGTTCGCCCGCGAGTGGCTCGACCACTACAAAGGTCAATGCATCGGCAAGGACGGCGTGAACGTACTGACCAAGGCGCTTCAGCAGGCAGTCCTGAGCCGCGGACTGATCACGACGCGTGTGCTGCTGCCCGAACAGGACCTGTCGACCGGCACGCTCAAGTTCGCTCTGATCCCCGGCGTGATCCGCGAATTGCGCTTTGCCGATCCCAACACGTCGGGCACATGGAAGACCGCTTTTCCGGCGCGTCCCGGCGACGTGCTGAACCTGCGCGATCTCGAGCAAGGCCTCGAGCAGATGAAGCGCGTCGCGAGCCAGGACGTCGACATGAAGGTCGATCCGACCAGCTCGCCCGGTGAGAGCGATGTCGTCATCACCGTCAAGCGCGCCAAGCCTTGGACGTTCGTCGCCTCTGTCGACAACTCCGGCAGCCGTGCAACCGGCAAGTGGCAAGGCAACGTCAGCCTGGGCATCGACAATCTTCTTGGACTGAACGACATCCTTAGCGTAGGCGCGAATCAGGACCTGTACTTCGACGACAAGACTTTGGGCTCGCACGGCTTCAACGGTTCCTACTCGATCCCATGGGGCTATTGGACCGCGACGCTGTATGGCAACACGAACACTTACTATCAGCAGATCGCCGGTGTGAATCAATCGTTCGTGTCGAGCGGCAATTCGCAGAGCGCGGGGCTCAAACTGCAGCGCGTGCTGCGCCGCAGCCAGAGCGACGTGCTCAGCAGCTATATGCAACTCTCGAAGCGCTTCGGTGCGAGCTTCATCGAAGACACGGAGATCGAGCTACAACGACGCAACAATACTTTCCTCGAACTGGGACTGACCGATCGACATTACTTCGGCGGTGCGCAGTTCGACGCGACATTGGCATATCGCCAAGGCATCGGTGGTCTGGGCGCGAGACCCGATCCGGAACCGGATCCTTACTCCATATCCACGCGCGCACCGACCTACCGCTTCAAGATGGCCGTGCTGGATATGAACCTGTCGATGCCGTTTGCCATTGCGAAGCAAAGCTTCCGCTACGTGACGACCGTACACGGGCAATACACCAACGATCAGCTTTACTACATCGACGACCTGACGATCGGCAGCCGCTACACCGTGCGCGGCTTCGACGGCGAACAAATGTTGGCCGCAGAAAAAGGCTTCTACTGGCGCAACGAATTGCAGATGCCGATCGGACAGACGCGCCAGTCGCTCTACGTCGGCGTGGATTACGGTCGCGTGTTCGGCCCGAATACCGAGTTTCTCGCGGGCACGCAGCTCGTCGGCGCGGTGATCGGCGTTCGCGGCGGCATTCCGTCGAAGTACGCTGGGTTCAGCTATGACTTCTTCGCGGGCACGCCGATTTACAAGCCGTCTTCACTCGAGACATCGCGCGTGACGGTCGGATTTCAGATGACCGCGCAATTCTGACGCGCGATCGACCTCGGGCTGCATTGCATGGTCAAGACACTGCGGCCCAAATAACAAAGGAGAAAACATGGCCAACGAGAAGAGTCTGACGCTCGCGTCGATTCATTCGACGGCGAAGGCGCTCACTGCCGGACTGCTGCTCGCGCTCGCCGCATGTGGAGGCGGAAGCGGCAGCGGACTCTCGGCTGTCGAGAACAACGGCAACGGGGCGACGGGAGGGACATCGTCGAATTCGGCGGATACGGCATCGACTTCATCGGACGCGCCCACATCATCCAGTGCGGCCGCGAGCTTCTTCAACAGCATCTTCTTGAAGGACAGCGGCAGCGGCTTCTATCAGTTCGATGCGAACTGTCCCGGCAGCGGAGGCTACACGCCCGTCGCTTCGGGCAGAACCCGGTTCTACGTCGACAGTGATAGCGACGACAACTTCATCGCAGAGACCACAACGATAGCGGGCGCATATACGCAAGACTATGAGACGCAGCTGTATATCACGGCGGAAGGTGCGTTCACGTCGCGATCGACCCCCTACATCCATTTCGGTTCGAACTCGAAGATCTTCCAGAAGCTATCGCAAGGTTATGAGCTCGGCATGCGGGGCATGTCGACGGCCTTGGAGCGAATCACGATCAAATTGGACGACGTATCGGGTCTGCCGATCTCGGATGCCATTCGCAAGGACGAGGGTCCGGCCATCAACGGACTGCCGTTTCTGCTTGCCGCCGACAAATCGCCGATGCCGAAGGGATCCATCATCTATCAGTTGCCGTACACGGTCGTGACCACGCACTTGTGGGCGAACCTGACAAAGGGGAAGGATCCGTTTGCGTCTCTGGAGGAGATCCAGGCCAGGACCGGAGGGGCCATCCAATCGTTGGGCGGCTATCGCTATCTGCAGCCCGCGCCGAACAGCATGATTCATATCGAGTACGACGGGGCTCTGTACCACGGTGAACTGGTGAAGGCCGGTGACATCCACGATGTCGTTCCGGCTGCGTATAACAGCATTGCCGCGGATTTCATCGCGCAGCGCGAGGCAGTTGCGCTCGCAAAGTAGTGAAGAAAGGAGAAGGAAGCACAATTGTTCCTTCTCCCGTCGACGGTGCGGCTTCAGTTCTTCACGCTTTCACGCCGTGCAGCAGGCTGCCGATGGCGTCGAGCGACTTCGTCACGTTGGTCAGATCGACCTTGGTGTACTGCGATGCATCGACCTGCGTCACCGGCGCCACGTTGATCTGCGGGCTCGCGAACGCGAAGCCCGTGATCGAGTTGGCGTTGATGCCGTTGTTCTGGAAGATGCTCGCGCCGCCGACGATGGCGCCCATTTCAGCGCGACCAAGTTCCTTGCTGACGGCGAGGTTTTCGATTCTCAACATGATGTCTCTCCTGATGACGTGAATGGCTGTGTGAGGGCTTACAGCTTCACGCCGCCGAGCACGCTGCCAACCGCATCGATCGACTTCGTGACGTTGGTCAGATCGACGTTCGTGTGCGTCGAGGCATCGACTTGCGTGACGGGCGCGACGGTGGTCTGCGGGCTGGCGAACGAGAAGCCGCCGTTGACATTGGCGTTGACGCCGTTGTTCTGGAAGATGCTGGAGCCGCCGACGATAGCGCCCATTTCTTCACGGTCGAGTTCTTTGCTGACTGCGAGGGATTCGATCTTCAACATGATGGTTCTCCGGATGCGTGGATGATTGCGATGAGATGGGGAATCAGAGTGCGACGCCGCCAAGCAGGCTGCCGACCGAAGCGAGCGACTTGGTGATGTTCTTCACGTCGACGTCGGTGTGTTGGGAGGCATCGACTTGCGTGACGGGCGCGACGTTCGTTTGCGGGCTGGCGAAGGAGAAGCCGCCGTTGACGTTGGCGTTGATGCCGTTGTTCTGGAAGATGCTGGAACCGCCGACGATGGCGCCCATTTCAGCACGGCCGAGTTCTTTGCTGACAGCGAGGTTGTCGATCTTCAACATGATGTAGCTCCTGACTTGGTTGGTTGGATGAGCACCAATCGTTGCGCTCGCAGCTACATATGCGAGGGCTGTGCCAGCGGCTACTAGAGGATCTGTTCGGTTAATGCAAGTCGTTGATCGACATACAAAATCGAGGTACTCAAAGCAGATCTCTACGCGCAGTCCAGGTCGCTAATGGTCGCCGGCTGTCGGCCGTCCAAAGACAGATACTCGAAACATGTCTGGAGCCGGCGAACACGCAAGGTAATCAGACACGCGACACGTTTCACGCCGCAAGAAGAGAGACGAAACTATGGAATACGAAGTATCGATGAAAAAGACGAACGGCGCTCGCATCGAGCGTTGGGTCGCAACTTGGGGAAGGAAGAACCGGCAGGAAGGGAGTACAGCGAAGAGAAGCAAGGAGAAGGAAGCAGCGTTGTCCCTTCTCCCCTTGTAGACGATGCCTTACAGCTTTCCGCCCACGATCAGGCTGCCGACGGAATCAAGCGTCTTCGTCACGTTCGTCAGGTCGACGTTGGTGTGCGTCGAAGCATCGACTTGCGTGACGGGCGCGACGTTGGTCTGCGGGCTGGCGAACGAGAAGCCGCCGTTGTAGTTGGCGTTGATGCCGTTGTTCTGAAAGATGCTCGCGCCGCCGACGATGGCGCCCATTTCAGCACGGCCGAGTTCTTTGCTAACGGCGAGGTTTTCGATCTTCAGCATGATGTGTCTCCTGGGACGGGTTGGGTTGGACGAGCACCAATCGTTGCGCTCGCATCTCCATATGCGAGAGCTGTGCCAGAAGCGTCCGGATGTTGTCCGGTTAGGCCGATCCATTGAATAGCAGAGCTCACCGGGCATCTACAGCATCATTCACGAACGAGCGGCGCATCGATTCGTCGGCTGCGCGATGACAGATCGCCGAACATGTCGGCGCACGACCGACGGTCCGCGTACGCGAATGCGACGGGCTCAGTGAAACAGCCCATATCACACGCACGCGCCGTACAACGCTGGTGACAAAGCCACTTGCAGGCGATTGCCTTAGCGGAAAAAAGCCAAAAGAGGAGCGGCCTGGTCAATCCGCGCATTGCGCGCGTGCGGCCTTCGGAACAATGACGAGAGGGAGAAGGAAACGTCGTCGGTTCCTTCTCCCTTCGAGGGATGATGCTTACAGCTTCGCGCCGAGAATTTCGCTGCCGACCGTGGTGAGCGACTTCGTGATGTTCTTCACGTCGACGTCGATATGTTGCGACGCATCGACTTGCGTGACGGGCGCGACGTTGGTCTGCGGGCTGGCGAACGAGAAGCCGCCGTTGACATTGGCGTTGACGCCGTTGTTCTGGAAGATGCTGGAGCCGCCGACGATAGCGCCCATTTCTTCACGGTCGAGTTCTTTGCTGACTGCGAGGGATTCGATCTTCAACATGATGGTTCTCCGGATGCGTGGATGATTGCGATGAGATGGGGAATCAGAGTGCGACGCCGCCAAGCAGGCTGCCGACCGAAGCGAGCGACTTGGTGATGTTCTTCACGTCGACGTCGGTGTGTTGGGAGGCATCGACTTGCGTGACGGGCGCGACGTTCGTTTGCGGGCTGGCGAAGGAGAAGCCGCCGTTGACGTTGGCGTTGATGCCGTTGTTCTGGAAGATGCTGGAACCGCCGACGATGGCGCCCATTTCAGCACGGCCGAGTTCTTTGCTGACAGCGAGGTTGTCGATCTTCAACATGATGTAGCTCCTGACTTGGTTGGTTGGATGAGCACCAATCGTTGCGCTCGCAGCTACATATGCGAGGGCT